>PMMG01000048.1:0-22197 GCA_003162335.1 Dehalococcoidia bacterium | reverse complement strand
GATGAAGGCAAAAATGTCACCGGTCAGTTCGTTTACGCCGCCGGCGGCGACTTCAGCGTCCTCGATCGGCCTTTAAAACCGAAGGTCTTCGTACGCAAAATGGGCAAATGGACCGTTGATGAGTTGGTAAAAGTGTTTGCCGGATTAAATCTGGAATAACTCCCTGATTTTCAAAGTCAAATAGTTAAGCAGGGTGGGTACGATCAAGATGACCAACCCCACCCTGCTTTTTTAGTCTCCATTGCGAGGAATGTAAGGAAGGTGCGATCTCACTTATGCCGAAGCCCGTGGTGGGCAGATCATAGAGGTCCCTTTTTCGTAAAATACTGTAAAAATCCCCACAACAGAAAACCGCTTTCTCCTCTCTGTTTATGGAGAGGGGGTCAGGGGTGAGGTTCTCACCACTCTACAACTGGCAATTTTTCTCCCGCAAGGTGTAATATTATCTATATTTACTAATCAATATTCAGGCGCAAGCCGGGGAGAAAAATGACTGTAAAATACATTCGGGTCAATGAACAGAAACTGCTCGCCTTTTCCACTAAAGTTTTAGAAAAAAATGGTATGCCGCATGACGATGCCTTTATCGCCTCCCGTCTGATGGTCAATACCGATTTGCGCGGTATCGCGTCCCACGGTGTGGCGCACCTCAAAGGCCTTTATGTTCAACGTTTAAAGACAGGTTTCGTCAAGGCCAAACCTGATATCAAAATGTACAGCGGCGCTCCGGCTACTGCTGTCATCGACGGAGACCGCGGCCTCGGGTTTGTCGTCGGGCATAAAGCAATGCAGGAAGCCATCGCCCGCGCCAAAGTGACTGGCATCGGCGCTGTCACTGTTCGTAACACTACGCATTACGGCGCCTGTTCTGCCTACTCTTTGTTGGCGCTCAAAGAGGATATGATCGGCTTTTCCTGCACCACCGGTGGTCTCAATGCAGCCGTTCCTGGCGCTTCAGGCCGCCAGGCCGGTATGAATGCCATGAGCTTTGCCGCGCCCTGTAACAAGGAATTCCCCTATTGTCTGGATATGTCTTCCACGATGGCTGCCTGGGGTAAAGTGGAAATCGCGCTCAGAACCGGCGATATGCTTCCCCTCGGCTGGACGATCGATCAGGACGGCAATCCCATTACCGACCCCAAAGAAGATGAAACCAAGAAAGGCGCCATGGTTATGCTCGGCGGCACCAAAGAATTAGGTGTCTATAAAGGGTTTGGTTTGAATCTTATGGTCGATGTCCTCAGCAGTGTATTGGCCGCTTCTGTCTGCCTGCCGGAACTCTTCCAGTCACCCGAAACTGCCAGCACCTGTACCCATTTCTGCTGTGCAATGAAGATCTCCGGTTTTATCCCGCCCGAGGATTTCAAGAAAGGTATGGATCGCATGATCGAGGTTTATCACAACCTGCCCAAAGCTAAAGGGGTTAATCGCATTACGATCCCCGGTGAACTCGAATGGGAGCTCGTACAGGACCGCCAAAAGAATGGTATTCCCCTTGACGAAGTAGTGATCCAATCCCTTAAAGAACTGGCCTCCGAATTCAAGGTAAAATACGACATCGAACAATAATATTAACATTTATCTATAATGATAGAAATGACGTGTTTATGAGCAAGAAAGCAGGAAAGAACATTGCCTCTTTCCCCTCTCTGTATACGAAGAGTGGGTTAGGTGGTGAGGTTCTTTAAAAACCGGATTTGATATTTCGTGTTTTGAATATATTTCGGATTTCGATATTCGTATTCAGGATTTAACAACGCACAACACAAAACTCTTGATTATTGGATATTCGACGTTCATCCCTTCTTTATCTTCAAATAATGCTTGTACATCTCATCCCAATTTGCCGTGTGCTGCGGTTGATATACGGTCAACGGGAACGAACGCGCTACGATCTCCCGTAATTCAGTATGTGATTTCACCTTACCCAACGCCATCGCCTGCACCAGCAGGTTGCCGATGGCCGTCGCTTCTACCGGCCCGGCGCATACCGGCAATCCGGTCGCATCTGCTGTAAATTGGCATAGTACCTGGTTCTGCGATCCGCCGCCGATGACGTTGATCTGCATGATCTTTCTGCCGCTCACTTCCTCTAATTGCCCGATTGTATAGCGGTAGGTTAATGCCAGGCTCTCCAGTATCGTCCGCACATATTCCCCGATGCTTTGCGGTATTGTTTGCCCGCTCTTCTGGCAGTAGTCGGCGATTGCCGCCGCCATCGAAGCCGGTTTGATGAACTCCGGCGCATTCGGGTCGACGACGGAATTGATCGAAGGTGTGCTCATTCCGATCGAGCTCAGTTCAGCGTAGGAAAATTCCTGCGTCTTGGCCTCTTCCCGCCGGTATTCCTGTAACAACCATAATCCCGTCAGGTTCTTGAGCACGCGGAAGGTCCCGCAGATCCCGCCTTCATTGGTTATATTGTATTTGAACGTTTTTTCGTTGATGATTGGGGCTTTTGTTTCAATTCCTATCAACGACCATGTCCCTGAACTGATGTATACCGCATTATCATTGGGTAGGGGACAAGCGGCCACCGCCGAGCCTGTATCGTGACTGCCGACGGCGATCATCGGGATTTCGCCCACGCCGGTCTCGTTGCCGATTGCAGCATCCACTTTGCCTATGATCGTGCCGTGCGGTACTATTTTTTGCATGATGCTGGGATTGACTCCCAGCTTTGTGAATATTTCCTTTTCCCATGCGCCGGTGCGCGTGTTATAGAGTTGGGAAGTAGTCGCAAAGGTAAACTCGGAGGCTTTCTTGCCGGTCAGAAAATAATTAAAGATATCCGGGATAAACAGCAGATCTTTGGCAATTTTCAATTGCGGATTATTTTCGTGCGCAAAAGCAAATAATTGAAACACCGAATTTACGTAGCCGATGCTGATGCCGGTCAGTTCATACAGCTTCGCCGGGGGCATTTTCTTCAGGAATTCGGTCATTGCCTGTACCCGGTTCGCGTCGCGGTAGGCGGCCGGGTTGCCGAGCAGCATTCCCTGCTCATCGAAAAGCCCGAAATCCACCGCCCATGAATCGATGCCGGCGCTTTCCACTTTATCGCCACACTGCGCGGCGCAGGCGGTCATGCCGGTCAATATTTCGCGGTACATTCCCAGTACATCCCATTGCAAACGTCCGCGGATATTCATCATCCCGTTCGGCGAACGGTGTAACGTTTTTATCTGCAGTTTTTTATTATCGTCCAGATTGCCCAATATCGCCCTGCAGCTTTCTGCTCCCAGGTCAAAGGCCAGGTAATTTCCCATATATTAATCTCCTGTAACTGGTCTGATGGGGTCCGAAATCTCCCTCCTTCCCAAGGAGGGATTAAGGCTACAATACTTTATTTTGTAACCAACTACTTCAAAATAAATGCAGAGAATGATAGATTTCGCTTTTGTAATTTTCCTCTACCTTGCAGGCTGGAGGCCCGATCCGGAAGTACTTGGTTTCAGCGAACCTGGGAGAAGTTTAGGTGAGGCTTGTTGCCCACGGCCCATTTAATTATTGTCTCCTCTCCCTTGCCGGGAACTGAATAGGAAATCAAATACTATCTATTTCCTTCGTAATTGTAGTAGATCGGAGAAATCAAAATACGTAATTTTCCATGAGCAATGGAAAGACCTATTTAATATTATGACATAATTCGAAACGTATCATTTGAAATATTGACGTTCTAATTTGAATATTCTTTTCGGATAAGGATGAACTCTTCTACCTGTTTATTTACTCCTGCTTTCGCCACCAGATTAATGCCCATAAGGAAAAACCTTCATGGGTAAACACAGCAGAGTTTTTCTGGCTTGCAAATTTCTGCTCTAGAAATTGCCGCAGTTTTACTTTTTCATCAGACGTGAAGGGTTCGGTTCGCCATTGTAAATCTTTTATCGTTTCCTCAATATTCGGAAATTGTACTTTGACCTTAGAACGGAGGATTTCCACGTTCGCCAGTATCCCCATCTGATAAAGCATATTGGCTATGTAGATATACGGCGCATGTTTATTACCGTTTCTGCCGATTGCCTTATAGACCTCAAAATCGAGCGGCAAGTGAATAATCGGAAAAGTGATATAGACCGCCTGACGGGCAATAGAATTGATTCTAACAATGGCGCTCTTCATATCGCCTGACATCAGTGAACGCGAGGCGACTACAACATCGTGTTCTCCAATGTCATCTCCTGCTAATGCGTCCTGCCATGAAGAATTTAGATAATTTATGTTGTTTAAGCCGTTTTTATCGGCATTGATCTTCAAGAATTTCAGCATTTCAGAAGAAATATCCAGAGCTGTAATGCTTTTCACCTTCTTTGCCAGCGGCACAGTTAATGTCCCGGGACCACAACCGATGTCCAGTACTGTCCATTCCGGTTTAACCTCAATGCGATTCAGCATTTTCGAAATATAATCATCTTTATCCAGACCTTCCTTGCCATCAGCTACCCGGATAATGCGTTTGCTAAAACTTTCCGCGCGTTGATTCCACTGGTCTTTTTGAATTTTCTTGTCACAATTTGTATGACCGGATGCTTCCTGCCACATCAAATTCCAATCGATTGTATTAAAATCCATTTTGTTACTTCTCCATAAACATTTTGGCTATTTAGAAATCACCCGATAATACGTGCCGTTGGCACAACCTTTGCAAAGAACAGCGCCATTATGTTCGGTATCCCTGCCATCCATAATTTGCTCTCCGCAGACCGAACAGGTGGCTGTTTTCCGGGGAAATCCAGGTAAGTCATTTTCCGGAATTGTAACATAAACATCCTTGAAAGATAACAGACGGGGATCCGGAATGGCCATGATTGTCCTCTTGGTTTCCTCCATATCCTCGCTGCGGTGATAATCATTGACAGTAACGCGGATCGCTTTTCCTGTATCCTGATTGATCAGCGTCATCGCAAACTTGCCGTAATCCACTAGCTTGAGAGTACGTCTACCCGCTGAGCAGCCGGTGACAATCATAACAGCATCGGTCATGCAGCGGTCGATTTCGGCATAACAGATGAGATTTTTTTTCTTACCATGCGGGTCAACAGCCAGATACCGCAGGGCAGCCATTGACATCCTTGTTCCGAGCACAATGCCCGTGCAAATATGACCGTGAAAATCATTTACTTTATTCACAAAATATTCGAAATCGTCCAAATCTTACCCCTTTATTCATTCGGAAAACTAAATATATATCTTCAACCGGAACCGCACCATCCTGGAGGGCGGTTCCGGTGAGTTCGAAAGAAACAGGTTTAATAATTTTTTTAAAAACTATTTACTTACCCAATGAATTAGCGACCAATGTATTGTACTGCGCTTGCGTAATATTGCAATGATAGAAGAGTTTAAAATACTCAGATACCTTGGCGTAAACGTCATATTGCGCTACGTTAGGATAGAGCAATTGAGCCATCCATACCATGCCCAGATATCGTTGCACGGAAGGAGGGAAACCCATCCAGTTATAAGGACCGTATGGAGCCTCATAATATTTACCGTTTTTAATTGCATCGATTGTCGCCCAATCTTTATTTGTGCCTACGGTGCTGTAGATGCTGCCGCTGGAAAAAATAATAACCGAGGGGTTCCAGAGCATAATCTGTTCCAAAGTCACCGGGTTGCCGTTTCCACTGCTGGAAGGATTATTGATAACCGCAAGATTGTTTGAAAGCAGGTCGATCACTTCGGCGTGATAGGAACCTTTGGCAATCACGTTTAGTCCGGTAGTGCCGACGACGTACAGAAGGTTGGCCTTGCCGCTCGCGCCTACCCTGTTGGAAATGGAAAGGGTGTCGGCATAGATTTTGTCGCAATATTGTGCTAGAACAGCAGCCTCTTTTTGCATACCCAGCAGATCGCCCAGCATTCTGTAGCAATTTCCCATTGTGGCGGTATATCCGTCAATGTGAACCACCGGGATACCTAATTGTTTTTGGAGGTTATCTAAATCTGTGGTCATATTGGCTTTAATTTCACCGACATCAATAACAATTTGCGCTCCGGTCGCAGCGATTTGTTCCAGATTCAGCGTGCCCGAACCGCCGTAGAGTTGCCCTAGGTTAGGAAGGTTATAATACTTCGGATCCAGGAACTGAGCAGCCGAAGCGTCCCATTTTGAAGAAACCCCCACGATTTTGTCCGGACAAATTGCAAAAAGGACAATCTGAGCCAGTGGCCCGGAAAGAGCAACTTTGGTAATATTCGTCGGCACTGTGACTTTGCGGCCTAATGAATCTGTAAAAACAAAGGTTGCAGGTTGAGGTGTAGTAGATACCGTCGTTGTTGTTGTAGTGGTGGATGTAGTTTTAGTTGTGCATCCGACTGCCATTGTCATTATCAGACTGGCGACAACAATGCATGCTAGCAATTTACTTTTCAAAATTAGAACTCCTTTTAACATAATTTGGCATAGATGCCGTAATAATGGGACGGCTTAATCAATTTCACTTCATTTCCGCACTCCTTGTGATATAAAATTGTTATAAACGTCAGATTTACCGCTTATTTATCTCCGATAACGATTTTAGGGATGCAAACACGCACCTTGTCTTTATAAAGGCTTTGTACGTCAATATCCACCGAATAAAGCTTGTGCATCAGTTCTTCGGTCACAATATTTGATGGCGTACCGTCAGCGAGAACTTTACCCTCGTGGATTGCCAGCACTCGATCTGAAAACATGAAGGCATGTTCCGGATTATGTGTAGCCTGGACGATTGTATACCCGTCTTTTGCCAGGTATTTGATCTGAGTGAGCACCAGGATCTGATTACCAAAATCCAGATTGGCCGTAGGCTCGTCTAATATCAGTACACCGGTTTGCTGAACGAGCGCCCTGGCGATGATAATAAGCTGACGTTCACCGCCGGATATTTTGGTATACCCGCGATGCTTCAAATGAGCAATGCCCAGCCGTTCCAGAGCCGATTCCACTAATTTTGTTTGTTCCTTGCCTGGTGTGGAGTAGGCTGAAACCTGAACAGTCGTTCCCATAAGGACCATATCAAACACGCTGAAATTAAAAGACGGATAGTGACTTTGAGGAACATAAGCAATCAGCTTCGCCATGTCCTTTACGCCAAGTCCTTTGATGTCTTTGCCGTTTATCTTTATTTGCCCTTTGTAGCTGTTAAGGAGCCCGAGCATGCAGTGAAATAGCGTGCTTTTCCCGACGCCGTTCGGTCCGATAATTGAAAGCAATTGTCCCGGCTCTGCTTTGACATTTACATTATCCAAAACCGGTCGTTCGCCATAATTAAAGCTGAGATTGGAAACCGTAATACTCAATAGGTCTCCTCTTTTCTGGTTATCAGATAGATAAAGAATGGAGCGCCAATAAAGGCCGTCAAAATACCGAGAGGAATTTCAGTCTGCAATAAATTTCTGGAAACGTCATCGACAAGGAGTAAAAAGATGGCGCCAAAAAGCATGGTTGCAGGCATAAGATGCTTGTAGTTATTACCTACCAGCCTTCTGGAAAGATGTGGAATTACCAATCCGACCCAGCCGATCATGCCGGTAACCGAGACACTGGCTGCGGTAACAAGTGTGGCACACATGATCACGATAATCCGCAGCCGTGTAGAGTTGATTCCCATAGTACGGGCTTCATCGTCTCCCAGAGTCAATACATTGATTCGCCAGCGTAAAAGGAAAAGAGGGATCAGCCCCAGCGCCATAGGGAGCAACACTATGGTCACAGTTTGCGTTGTCGCACCGGACAGGCTGCCCATCAGCCAGTAAGTGATAGCCGGAAGCTGGTTATTGGAATCTGCCACCAGTTTGATATAGGACGTGCCGGCGGAGAATAGCGAACCGACCATGATGCCTGCCAGAACTAAACCCAGCACCTGTTTCCCCTGAGCTTTCCGGCTGATAAAATACACAACAGTAACGGTAAGCAGACTGAAGCAAAAGGCATAAAGCGTAATCACCAGATGATTTTGGTTTTGGAGGATAGCCAATGCTGCGCCAAATGCCGCGCCGGCTGTGGCACCCAAAATGTCCGGCGCCGCCATAGGATTTTGGAAAATACCTTGATATGATGCCCCGGCTGCAGACAGACAACACCCTACAAGACAGGCAAGAATAATCCGCGGCAAACGCACATTGAACAAAATCGTTGCCATCTGGTCGGTCCAGAATTGCCGGATGTGGATTACCCGGGATACAAGGATGCCAAATAATTGTGAAGGATTAATAGGGTAACGACCGAGGAAAAACGAAAACGTAATAGCTGCAATCAGTAAAATGCCCAAACTTAAAATAATAACTGAGTAAGGGACCCTTTTCTTATCCATAAACATCCTGTTGCGTATCTTCCTTCATCTGAATAGGATGCGAACTAAATAGGTTGTAAAACCCGTCTCTGGCAGTAAAATTTAATGTCATGTTAAATTGTCAGATATATAAAGACTACTTTACAATCACGACAAGACAAATGTCAAGAGCTAAACCTGATGTTAAAGTAACAAATTAGTTAAGATTCGCAATCAAGAATTTCCCGGCTGCACGACAAGTACAGTTGACAAAGACTGAAATACGTTTTACTATGTAGGCACATGACTATCAAAAGTAAAATCCTTGAAGTGCGGAAAGAAGCCGGGTTGACACAAACCGAACTCGCAGGAGCGGCCGGCATCAGCCGTCAGGCCTACACGGCGATCGAATCCGGTAAAGCGGTACCTTCGACTGAGATTGCTTTGCGCTTGGCGCGTAAACTCAAGGTGACGGTAGAGAACTTATTCTGGCTGGAAGATAACAAGGATAAAATTATCCGGGCAGAACTGGTCGGTGATTCCAGATCCGTACCCGATGGTATGAGAATGCAACTGGTACAGCTTGGTCCGCGTTTACTCGCCCGCCCCATGAAAGAAGGCTTATCGGTCAGCCATATCTTGAATCCGGCCGATGCGATTGCGATTGATAATCATGGGAAAAAACAGGTTGAATTAAGACTGATCAACCAGGCAGCCGCTAAAATCCCGACGCTGATCCTCGCCGGTTGCGACCCCTCTGCTTCAATAATTTCGGCTATGATCCGCGACCAGGGAGTACGAATGATCTGGATTGAAGCGGAAAGCATTCCCGCGCTGCGTGCGCTGGCAAGTGGGGAAATTCATATCGCGGGGTGTAATTTCAAGGATAATGTCACCGGCGAATACAACATTCCTTTGGTCAAAGAAATCGTGCCGTTCCCCTGCACTGTGATCCGGTTTGCAGTCTGGCGGCAGGGAATGATGGTGACCGCTGGCAATCCCAAGTCGATCAATCACATCGAAGACCTGACCAAGCCGGACGTTACTTTTATTAACCGGCAGCCGGGCGCCGGTTCCCGCGGGCTGTTGACGCGCCTGATCAGGGAGGCCGGAATTCCGGCGAAGAATATCCATGGGTATGAGCATATCGTCCAGGGCGACCTGGCGACCGCCGAAATGGTGGCAGCCGGGCTGGCGGACTGCGGCATCGGCATCGAGGCCTCCGCGCGGGCTAATGAGCTTGATTTTCTTGCTCTCAATGAAGAGCCGTATGATCTGGTTATTCCCAACCGTTTTCTGGAAATGCCGGCGATTCAATCCCTGCTGGAATTATTGAAACAGCGGGACTTCCGCCGTCAGATCGAGTCGCTGGGCGGATATGACATTACGCCGATGGGAATACCCTACACGTAGGGAAAATAATCAAATTCCGACAACCGGGAATCAATAAATATCAAAATAATAAATACAAAATAGCAAACAGCAGTCAGCTTTCAGTTGTCAGTTTAGAGTCGTGAGTTAACCGTTTTGAGTGTCAAGTATTTATTCTAATTTAATCATCTGGATTCCATTTTTCAATAGAATGGACGTAATAAAAGACCGAGCCCATAAAAAGAGGGACACTTAAGTGTCCCTCTTTTGAGTTGTTTCTAATTAGGCTTAAGACCCGTTTTATTCGATATAGAGCTCTTCGACTTTTTCCGGCAGGGGAACGCCGTCAGCATCCCAGCCCATCAGGGCATAGAAATATTTGCGGCTTTGATCGATTTTCGCGCGGTCCATATGCATATTGGCAAGTACACCATCGGTTTTCGGTTCGAAAAA
Source organism: Dehalococcoidia bacterium (assembly GCA_003162335.1). Lineage (GTDB taxonomy): Bacteria > Chloroflexota > Dehalococcoidia > Dehalococcoidales > Fen-1064 > Fen-1064. Next base: position 12,115 of record PMMG01000048.1, on the reverse strand, counting down.
ACGTTCCGGCAACACATCGTCAGCAGCGGTAAAGCCTTCCCGTACATTAAACAAACGCATCGTGGTGAGAACTCTCTCTCCAATACGTTCCATCTCCGCGACTCCGGTATCCCAACCGGTAACCGCCTTAACCAATTCCGCTTCTCCTTCGGGGCCATAGCCAACGAATAGACATGTCACCAGGGAATCGATAACAAAATAGTTGCACATATCGACTTTATAGAAGCCGACCTTGCGTGGACTTATTTCATTAAGGGCAAAGGGCAGGTGCCAGCCGAGTGAGTGATAAACCCCTAAGCCTTTTTCAGTAGAAATCGCGCCGTCAGTGGCCTGCTCACAATGGTCGGCGCCGATTGGTGAAAACATATAGCCGTAGGCCATGTTAGTCTTCATTCTGGGGTCATGCATCGGACTTTCCAGACCCTTGACCTGAATCGCGAAATTGATCGAATCTTGGCCGATCTTGTGAGCGAGCCGGGCAGAACCTTCCGCTAATACATTACCAAAACCCTTGCGCTCGGCGATCAGATCAATGGCTTTCAGCATAGCTTCGGCATTACCGAAACGCAAGTCGAGGCCTTCGGTATCGTTGATGGTTAAATATCCTTTCTCAAAGCACTCCATGGCAAAGGCAATCGTCGAGCCGCAGGATATCGTATCCAGCGAATAGGCGTTGCAACGCTCATTACCTTTCAAAATCGATTTCAGGTCGGTGACGCCGCAATTCGGGCCGAAAGCAGCGAGCGTCTCATATTCAGGGCCGCCATATTCCGGGTCGACGATAAACGGTTCATCTACTTTGACCACTTTTTTACAGCGTACAGGACAGGCAAAACAACCTTCCATGCCGACCCTGCAGGTATCTTTGATAATTCCACCGTGTATCTGATTTACTTCGGGGAATAGTCCTCTCTTAAAATTACGTACCGGCAGGTTGCCGGAAGATTCATGGAACAACATATCGGGACCGCCGGTGCCAAAGTTCGAGAGCGGATGCTTGATCGCGACCATACGCTGCCGGATTTCCTTGACCTTGTCCGGATTGGCTACAGGCGGCAAATTATGACCGCGGACAGCAATTGCTTTAAGGTTCTTGGAGCCCATGACGGCGCCCAAACCACCGCGTCCTCCGGCATCTTTGCAACCTTCCATGATACAGGCATAGCGCACCATGTTTTCGCCGCCCGGACCGATCATCGCCAGATGAATGTGGGTATCGCCTAATTCCGCTCTGACGGTTTCCTCGGTTTCTTTAGTGTTTTTGCCCCAGATATTGGCCGCGTCGCGGATATTGACTTCGCCGTCATGCACCCACAGGTACACAGGTTTATCGGCTTTACCTTCAACGATGATGGCGTCAAAACCGGCACGTTTCAGCTCCGCTGCCCAGTATCCGCCACACTCCGATTTGGCTATGCCGCCGGTCATGGGAGATTTGGCGCCGATACTGTTGCGTGCCGTGCCAGGGAGCAGCAAGCCTGAGATCGGACCCAAAGCAAATATCAGTTTATTAGCTGGACTTAATGCATCAATGCCGGGTTTAAGTTCTTTCCAGAGAAAATAGGCGATAAAACCTGCGCCGCCCAGGTATTTACGGCAAAACTGTTCAGTAATCGGTTCGGAGGAAAAGCTGCCTGTGGACAGGTTGACGCGAAGGATCTTGCCGTTATAGCCACCGGGAAATACCGGCGCAGCAGGAACGGGAGCAGGAGCAGCTGCAGGCACGGGCACGGGAGCTGTGGCAGAGGTAGGGGCAGGATTAGGAGCAGGAATGGTTGTTGCAGGGATGGATGTAGTCGTGTTTTCAGCCATAGTGTTGTCCTCCTAAGGCTTTTCTGATAAGGATTTAATTTTAATTGGGAGAATGGCATTGGAATTAAACCCCTATCTAAATGATATGAAAGTTCAGAGCATAAGTCAAACAAGGGATTTACCGGTTATGCGTTATCAACGAATATCGAGTCCGAAAATGTCATTCTATTGTTACTTTTAGCAGCTTGTTGTTATGACTTTTATAGATTAGCCATTTTATGATAATAAATGGCAGAAATGAAATTATATGAAAAAGGAATTTAAAAGGAGGTTTTTATGGCCAGGTTTTTAGATCATCACACAATGCCGGCAATGTCCGCCGAGCAAATGAAAAAATTAACAGAGCAAATCAAAGCCATGATAGATTCGAAAAAGCCGGATAGTTTCGGTGTAACCAAACTTAATGTGTTCATGGCTCCCGGGGAAGCCTGGGGTTATTCCGATGCCCCCAATGCCGAGGCTGTGGTAAAATCTCACGCGTCGTTGGGAATTAAAATAACAGTCAAAGATGTAATACAGGTCTCACCGGTGGCTTAAATCCCGCAAACAAGTCTAATTATTTGATGCTAGCCACATGCGCAACGGATTCGATGGCGATCGCAGCCAGCGCTGCGCCGAAATCGAGATCGAGGTTTTCCATCGTGTCCCTGGTATCATGGTAACCTTTGCGGTTAATATCATAATTTTCCATAAAGAGCACTACCGGCACACCGCAATCGGAGAAAATTTGGCCGTCGGTATTAAACAAGCTGCTGTGGGGATCTTCGGGCAAACGCACTTCACCCTGCAGACGTAAAAATTCTGCGAGTTGCGGTATTTGTTCTATCCCGGAAATACGCTTGCCGCGGCCCGCGCCGCGCCGTTCGGGAATCTGGTTCCACTGCTTGGTCTGCAAATTCCACTGTTCATTGGCCAAATGCGCCTGCCAGGCTAATTGCAGCGATTTTGAACCTTTGCCGGGGGTAATCTGGAAAATATCTTTTTCATTTTCACGATTATGGGCAATCATGTCCATGATATAGACGCCGGTGACACGGACACCGGACAAATCAACTGTCTGCCCATCATTCAGACTCATGTGCAGTGTTTTCTCAACAAGAGCTTCAGCTAAATGCCGGGCGCCCATGCAATCGGAGGGGAATTCTTCGCCGGTAAGATGTACCAGCCAGATATCGCGTTCCAGCCGGCCTTCTTTCGATAACTGTAAAAAGAGCGGGGCTGCCTGCAATAGAGTCGCCGTCGCCGAGCAGTTATCATCAGCCCCGGCAGCAGAAAGACGCGCGCCGTCGCCGCCTTGAGATTTGTTGTAGACGTCTTCCATATAAGCAGTGTCGTAGTGGTCGGCCATGATAACAGCTTCGTTGCGGTTCTTACCAGGAATAACCACAAGCAGATCGCGCTCATGGGTATGTCCTTCCTGATTATTCTTCCAGCCGCCGTAAACGGAAAAATCGAAATCGGTATCCCAGACAAAAGGCAACTCGCCGCAGAAGGCTTTATCCTTCATGCCCGCGGCAGCAATCGCTTGAGTATGCCGATTCATTAAATAATCGCCCAAATGCTCCAGGTCGCGGTGGTGATGCACAAGATGGGCGGTGGTTATCGGGTCGCGCACGCAGTCAGCATTATCTTTGTTCAGGTAATCGCCAGTAGAAAGCCTTTTAATGTCATTCCACCAGTTTTCTTCGAAGGAACGTGAGGCGGTCGAACCGAAAGTGATCGGCTGCCGCTGCTCAACCGGCAACGCTGACGGAGAAGGGCTGGCAGATTCAAGGCAATTTTCCAGTCCCTGCCGCAATTTTTCTCCGGCCGTATGGTCGAGGGCTTTCGACGGCAAGGCAGCAAGCCACGTTTCCAGCGATTCATTTTCCGGCAGGCGCACGATTTCCCGGGCTAAACTACGTGGTAAGGGACGCGCCATCAATTCTCGTGAATTAAAAACACGCACAATATTACGGGCAGTATTATGTAAATAATGTTCCTCGATGTGCTCGTAATTACACAGCGCAGATAAATACGGTTCGCGCCGCCGCAAGATAGGCCAGAGTTCGACCGGTTGGGATAAATCCGGCTTATCCTGTCGATAAGCAGTAAAATAACCCAACGGAGCGCTGCCAAGCAGTTCAGCATCGTTTTTTACGTTGTTCCACCAGGCCGCAAGCGGTCGCTGCCAATAAACTTCATGCAGTCCAACACACATCGGAGGGAAAATAAAACGGTAGCGGAAAGTGCCTCCCTGCGCCACAATACTAGCGGCTGTCTCCAACTGCGCACGACTGGCGCGGGGGCCGTCCAGCAACAGTTTCCCATCTTTAGTCCAAAGCTGGCAATTTTTTGCCATCGGCTTATTGTATAATCTCATCGCGTCCAGATCTGTACTGAAGAGAACACGGGCAATCGTATCTTCGATGGTGCTGACCACAGCTTCGTTTTCATAGCGGTGTATGCGGTCCCAGCGGCTGGTGCGTTTGTAGGTATTGAGCAGTAGATAATCCGGCGCTTCCGGGGCTCTAAAATCGCTGCCGGATTCGTGAAAATGGCCGGCCTGCGGGACTCTAAGACCGTCTGGACCGTCACGGCGCACTGCCATATGCTGGAGTGGCAGCTGCATTGCCAGAACCATCTTTTTTTGAAAACGCCGGTAATCCGGCATGCCCCAGAAAACCAGACTGCCGGGAAATGGCAACAACATGAGCTGCCCGGCGAGGTAGCGTGCACGCACAGGTGCCGGTAATTGCCCAAACGGCTGGAAGGTCAACAGATAACGGACGTCATCGTAATCTGTGCGGCCATGCCAGAGAAATGACTTGGTCCACGACGGCAGATAGCGCACGTTCCAATACGGAAACTGCGGGTCTGTGGCCGTGGTCAGGACACGAAAACCGAGTTTGAACAAATCGGCGGCATTGACGCAAGTCTCACCGTAGACCTGTGAAAGTAAATTCGCGAAAAAAGAGATTGCTTCCTCCGCGGGGCGCTCCCGGCCCGGGCTGGAATAAAAACTCTGCCAGAAAGCGCGTTCCGGCCCCTGTTCACTACCGCCGAAATATGTCCAGCGCACACGGCCTTTATCGTCCTGAGTGCGGGACAGAGCCAGCGGTAATAAGACGACAAAACGCTCATGGGGAAGTTTACCCGCGTATTTAGCAAATTCGAGCGGCCAGTAAATATTATCCTGCAGGTTACGCCCTTGCTGTCCGCCAATACGATAAGCAGGTTGGCCGCGGCCAAGTTTAACGATTTCCTCAAGGATTTGATGCGCGAGATTGGCGAGACCGGGCTGCAGTTCGAGCTCCTCTTCGACTTCGGAGATGTACCAGTGATAAGGGTCTCCTTCCACAAAGATCGCGTCACCCTGGCCATCATAGGGAGTGCGGCCTAGACGCGGAGGCGGCATAAACTCCGAATACGCAGGAATTGGATATTGGGCTTTACCGGAGAACCAGGGAAAGCCCATCAGCAGATTTTTCCAGCCGGCAGCATTCGATTCTTTCATATTGACTTACCACCTCAGCGCATAAATCAATTCGATTATATAGGATTAGTACAATTAGTACAAAGGGAATGGGACATCAATGAAACTGGAGAAGCGGCATTGCCGGAACACACCAATTTCTTACAATAACTATTCCCTTTCGAATAATATGATTCATACTAAAGTAGACAAAGGTAATGAACATGAATATTGGCGAAAACTTCGACAAAGGAACTATTTTTATAATCACTGGCATCTGCCAGGCGCGGATATTAAATTCAAAGCTCACCCGAAATTCAAAGAAGTCTTGGTTAGCTGAAGCGCCGGTTATTAATCGCCAGGATGGTATGTTCGGTAAAGGGCGGAACAAAATAGACGCTGTTGTTAACTAAAATGTGTTCAGACAAATTCAGCCGGAAGCAAACCCGCCCCGCGGTGGTAATACCAATGCAAAAACAATCGTGGTTGGCAGCGGGAAAGAGTGAGAACTTGATTCTTGAACAATTTCAACATTCTTCTTATAGTAGAATCGGATTTTGTTCTCTTCTTTCGGCGATTGAATCACCGCGCAAAATTCATTATTTGAGCATGATGCGGGCATCGACGACCCAGTAACCCGCCCCTTTCGGCATGACTTTGACCGGATTGAAATCCAGTTCGCTTATCTGGTGAATATCTTCCACCATCGCAGAAAGCCGCAGGAGCAGGTCTTTGACGGCTTCGGTATCGGCGGCGGGGGTATCCCTGTATCCTTCCAGCATCTTTGCCATTTTGATGGATTTGATCATTTCTCTGGCATCCAGGTCGGTTAACGGCGGCAGACGGATGGTAACATCTTTTAATAGCTCGGCGTAAATACCGCCGGCGCCGAACATCATCAACGGCCCGAAGGAAGGGTCCTGCGTGACGCCGACGATCGTTTCGATGCCGTCTTTGACCATGCGCTGCACCATCACGCCCTGCATTTCATCTACGCGCCCGAGTTTAATCAGACGTCCGCGAATAGTCTCAAATGCCCGTTTGACTTCAGTCTTGGAAGTGAGGCCGATCACTACGCCGCCGACATCGGTCTTATGGGTAATCGTAGCTGAAACCAGTTTCACGACAACAGGGAAACCTATTTTCGCGGCCTCGTCAGCTGCTTCCGTCGCCGTCGTAGCCACGGACATTGGCGCTAAGCGGATGCCGTAACAATTCAGCAGATCATAGGTTTCGGGCACGCTCAGCCAGAAAGGCCGCTGGCTATTTTCCGTCATCGCTTTCTCGATAATCCGGCGTGCTTTGCCGCGTTCGATGCCTTCCAGTTTGGGGAAAGTTCCAATGGGTTTGTGGAGATTCTCGGAATATTCAACGGCCCTGGCCAGTGCAGATACCGCTTCTTCCGGGAAAGGATAACAGGGGACAAAATGTCCGTTCGAGCCCAGCTTGGCCTGCGAACCCCGTTCGCCGAGGAAACAGGCAAGTAAAGGTTTCTGCTGTTTCCAGAAGACCGGCGCAACGCTTCTGACGGCGTCTTCCGAGGCGGCCCGGTTGGAAACTATCGGGGGAATAAAGATGGATAACACGGCATCGATGTCTTTCTCTTCCGCCAGCACTTGTAAGATATCATGAAATTCCTGGGCGGTGGCACCCGCGGTGGTATCCAGCGGATTATTGATTACAATATCGCGTTTGATCACCGACTTCAGTTTGACGATGGTTTCCGGCGAAAATTGCGGCAACGTTAGGTTGTGGCGCGCTGAGGCATCGGCGGCAATAATACCGGGACCACCGCCGTTGGTCAGGATGGCCAGCTTACGGCCTTTCGGCAATGGTTGATTGGAAAGGAGGCTGGCGACATCGAACAATTCTTCCATCGTCCCCACGCGCAGGATGCCGGCATATTTGAACAGCACGTCGGTGCTGACATCGGAAGTAGCCATGGAACCGGTATGAGAAGCTGCTGCTTTGGAGCCGGCAGCGGTGCTGCCGCCTTTGACCACGACAATAGGCTTTTTAGTGGAAACACGCCGGGCAATCTGGGCGAACTTGCGCGGATTACCAAAGGATTCGAGGTAAAGCAAGATCACTTTGGTGGCTTTATCCTGTTCCCAGTATTCGAGGAGGTCATTTGGGGAGATATCAACCCGGTTGCCCACACTGACAAAAGTGGAAACACCCAGATTAAGGTTCTGCGCATATTCCAGGATCGTCAATCCCATCGCTCCGCTCTGGGANNTTGCGTAATTCCTGTTCGCGGGCCGCGCCTTCGGGGCCAACTTCACGGAAGCCGTCAGAGATCACAATCAGCGTACGCACACCTTTCTGGCCGCATTCATCGGCCACCCGGGCAACTAATTTAGCGGGAACGACGATGACCGCCAGATCCACTTCATCAGGGATATCCAACACCGACGCATAGGTTTTGACCGACATCACGGAACCGACGTTCGGGTTAACCGGATAAACCGTGCCGGAATAGCCTCCTTGCAGCATGCAGCGCAGCATGATATTACCGATCGTACCCTGATAGCGCGAAGCGCCGATGAGTGCGACGGATTTCGGGCACAATAAATGGCGGATCGAAGCGATCGTAGCGACACGGTCCCGTTCTTCTTCCCGGTGTATGACATACTGAGTAGGGGCAATGGGAAAAGCCACATGGAAATTATCGGCCTCAAGCTGGCGGGCGATATGATAGCCGTAGCCCTTGAGCAGCGCAATGATGTCCCCATTTTTCGCGGAGACGTCCGCCTCGAAAATAGTGATGCCGTTATCGCGGGCGGCATTGACCAGGCATTCGATCAGCCGGGTGCCGATACCTTTGCGGCGGTAGGCGTCATCGATGACGATGGCAACCTCAGCGGAATTTTTCCGGGGCAAACGGTAATAGCGCCCGACTGCCACAATCTCGCTGGTCTTCTGTTTAAGCACCTCGCCAACAAGGGCAAAGCTGTTTTTATAATCGACCGTACAGAACCGGAGGGCATCTTCGGGCGTTACCTGCTCCGGTACATGGTGCAGCCAGAGATAGCGGGAATCCGGTCCCAGTCGTCCGAGAAAAGCCAGGTAGCGTTCAGCGTCTTCAATTTTTATTGGTCGTAAAACCATGGCCGAGCCGTCGTTCAGAACAACCTCGGTTTCAAATTGGGAGGGATAGGCGACCTGGCCGGTATCTTTTGTATCCATTATATTTTTACTCCAATAATGACTGATTTACTGTTTGCTAAGGACAAGAACCTTAAACTTGATAATAATATACCGGCGAAGGGGATGCAACTGGTTTAGGGAAGCATTCAGCTATCAGCAGTCTGCATTTAGTAATAAGTTGTAAGTTATTAGTTTTAAGTGTAAGTAACAAGTGTGAAAAATAACAGAAAACAGGTGGATTGGGAATGCACTTAATCGCCTGTAAAAAATAAGGCTAATTATCTATCCCTTTTAGGCTTTGGGAGAGAGTTGTTATTCATATTTCAGATTTAGCATTTATTTGGGACTTGGGATTTTATCGGAGAAATATACATTACGGATAATAACGGAGGATAGTGCCGCCATTACCGACTGCAAAAACATCGGAGGGGGAACTACCCCAAACACCGTGGAGGTCGTAGGTTGTACCGGAGGTCATTCTGCTCCATACCTTGCCGTCGAAATGCAAGACGGTACCGGTAAAACCAACCGCGAAAATATTAGAAGTGGAACTGCCCCACAGACCGTAAAGTTCATCCGCTCCGCCAACATTCACCGTAGTCCAGATTTTGCCGTCATAATGGAGAATAATTGCCTTGCCGGTATAGTGCGCTCCTCCGACAGCAAAAACATCAGACGGGGAACTGCCCCAAACGCCATAAAAATCATACAGCAGGAAGGGATTATTAACCGTTGTGAAAGTAGTAGGGGTGGTGGTTTTATCAGCTGTCGTTTTAGTGGTAGTAACGGGAAGCATCGCAGTAAGCATACTGCTCCAGGTCGTACCGTCATAATGAAGAATAACACCACCGAGACATACCGCGAAAACATCCGAGGAAGAACTGCCCCAAAGGCTATTTGGCCAGTCCGTCACGCTGAGAGAACTGTTCCATGTAGTGCCGTCATAATGCAGATTACTCTTAGGCCCGCCGACAAAAACGTCCTTCGATGACGTTCCCCAGATACCATACAGCCAGTTAGTATTGCTGCTGTCCATCGTCGTCCAGGATTTACCGTCATAGTGGAGGATGGTGCCATCTTCGCCCACTGCAAAAACATCGGACGGGGAACTTCCCCAGATACCAGAAAGATGTTTAAACGTGCCGCTGGTCATAGTGGACCAGGCTTGCCCGTCATAATGCAAGATCATGCCGTCCGCACCCACCGCAAAAATATCGGACGGGGAACTACCCCAGACCGCGGTCAGATTAGTACCCTGGGCCGCCGAACTGTCCATTGCCTTCCAATTGCCGGAGGCGACGGCGCTCAAACTGGCGGTGGTTGTTGGAACAGCCGTACTGCCACATCCAGCGATTAACGAGCCACAAAATATCAGCGTTAAACACAGAGCAAACAACTTTTTCATATTTTCCTCAGCTGCTTTTTCGAATTAATAGATTAACTGCTAATCCTTGCGGGATTAAATGACTCTTATACCATTTTGGCATGTTTGCGTAAAAATTGCAGGAATGAGATTGGATGAGGATAACGCCACAACCCATTCAATTATGGAATTTTACCATTGTCAGACCGGAACAGACAAGACACTGAGATGAAATGAAAATTCCAAAAATCAAACATGGTTCCCTCAGCTCTTGAGGGTCAGAGGAGAGGGCAAGCCCCCGCCAGAATAAAAAAACTAATTATTTTGTGCTTATTTCGTATTTTCTTGATTATTAACTGTTGCCGGACAACTCATCACTCACACCTCACCCGTTGTCTTGCATCTCCACAACGTCCGTAGTAGACTAACTAACAAAACATTCATTGGAGAAAAGATGGCGGATGTGAACCGGCAGCAAGCACTGACACAACAACTGAAAATAGCGCTCCAGCCCTGGCATGAAGCACTTTCCGACCCACCCATGGCCCAGCAAAAAGTGCTCAAAGGTTTATTAGCTATTTATGCCCAGACAACTTATGGCATCGAACACCGGGCCTCCCGGATCGAGACTATCGCTGATTACCGGAAATCATTTCCCGTTATCACTTACAAAGACTGCCAGCCGCTCATCCGCAAGGTCATGGCCGGCGAAGTGAAATTACTCCTGCATGAAGACCCCATTGGCTGGGCGATCACCCGCGGTACCACCGGTGATGAACCGAAGTTTATCCCTATGACCCCTACCGACTTAAAGATGCGGGTTAGCGCCGCACGGGCAATGCTCAACTACGTTGCTACAACCGACCGCTTCGATTTATTCACAGGCGTCAACTTGAACCTTAATTTTCCCTCCGTCGTCGGCACTGTTAAGGTCGGCGAGAAAGACCTGGAATACGGCTATAGTTCTGGTATTTATGTAAAGCACGTTTCCAACACTACCCCAATCCGTTCAGTGCCCTCTCAGGATGAAATTGACGCTCTGGGAGGTGGAAAAACGAAAAAAGACTGGGATGCCCGCTTCGAACTGGCTTATCAAAAATGTAAAGGCCTCAATGTGACATTGGTCGGCGGTGTCGCCCCGACGGCTTTGCTGTTCGGCAAATATTTGCGGCAAAAGCACGGCGTTTACCCTAAAAGTCTATGGAAAACACAGATCATGACGCTTGGCAGCGTTGCCGGGATAAACACCTATTACGAGCCCGCGTTGACCGGCCTCTACGGGGATGCAGCAATCAGGGAGATCTACGGCGCCACTGAAGGCATGTTTGGACAGCAAATGGATGAAAAACGCGCCTGGATGCCGAACTACGATCTATTTTTTTACGAAGTACAGGTAGGATCAAAGATAAAAATGGTGCACGAAATGCGCCCCGGCGAAACCGGCAGCCTGATCGTCTCCACCACGATCTTGCCGCGTTATAAAATCGGGGATTTGATTCGCGCGTACCAAAGACCTTATTTCCGCTGCATCGGCAGAGAAAAGTGGTGGGTACCACCTTACCATGCATGGAACGAATTCATGAGTATGAATTTGGACCGGATTTAGTATCTAGAAATTCGGATTTCATCTTGTACAGGTTCCCGTAAGACGTATATCTTACACATCCCTACCTTCGTCTGCGGAAAATCCCCCCGAATATTAAAGATAACCCGATGATTATTAATATCACCGGCCAGATGATTGCAAATTGCCAATTATTAAGCCAGGCCAGCCCGATGCCCAGAAAAATCAAACCGGGAACAAAACCGCCCGTAACATGGTGCCGGTAAAGCGGCACCACCAGCCGGAATAACGCGCTCAGAATGATTATCGCCCCGACGCCGGTAAAAATAAGTGCCCAGGAATTCCACCACTTAGGGAAGGTATCAGAACCCCAACCGGTAGTCGCAGCCAGCAATACCAGCCCCGCCCATATAAATATCACTGCCCATGTCCACGTATTGACCGGATCACGCTGAAATTTTTCATCCCAACCCCGATCCTGGTGCCCCTTTTCGTCTTTTTCTTCGGTCTTTTCTTCTTCTTTCTCATTCATGGGGTAACGATAACGATATTTCTTATCCTCAGGTGGCTTTTCCGGCCCGAATGGATTATTTTCAGTCATAATAACTCCTTGCCGCAACTGGACGACCTACGTGAATCGACAACGACACTTTAGATGAACCTTCACTTTTTGTCAATAACAACTTGATTTTAAGCCCAATTTAGCTTAAGATTTGAAATGTATTGACTTCAGGGGCGGTTGGCTCAGTGGTTAGAGCACTTGCTTCACACG
>PMMG01000102.1 GCA_003162335.1 Dehalococcoidia bacterium | reverse complement strand
TGCCAATTCCAGCACTCCCCCGTGCGCTCAAGCCGTGTGCAGATAAATATACCACAAAAACGGATTAAATCTTTAAATACAATCCTATTTTAGCAAAGTTACCCTGCCAAAGCTATCACCGCAATTCCGGTTTCTTTTTTCAGTGCGCAGTTAAAAGTAATAAGCCATTGTGTCTAGCTGCGCTTCTTTGCCCCAATTTGCTGATTCAGGCTATAATTTAATTAGTTAGTAAATATCTTTAAGTAAATTAATATCGCTAGATTTGGGGGAGAGACTATGCCGTCTAAAAATGGGGGATTCGACCAGTTTAAAGGCTCCAGCGATTATGTGACTTCGGAGGAATTGCGCAAAGCCGTCAACGTCTCCATCGCTTTGGGCAAACCGCTGCTGATCAGGGGCGAGCCCGGCACGGGCAAGACCAGGCTGGCGCATAGTATCGCTAAGGGACTGAACAACAAACTGATTGTCTGGAACGTTAAATCCACGACCAAAGCACAGGACGGCTTATATGTATATGATACGGTACAACGTCTGAATGACAGCCGTTTCGGCGACAAGAACGTCTCTAATATTAAACAATATATCAAACTGGGCAAATTGGGTCAGGCTTTCGCGGCGCCGGAACAGGTAGTGCTGCTGATCGATGAAATCGACAAAGCCGATATTGAATTCCCCAACGACCTGCTAAATGAAATCGACGAAATGAGCTTCTACATTCCGGAAACCAACGAAACCATTACTGCGCTCCACCGTCCGATTACAATTATCACCAGCAACGCAGAAAAAGAATTGCCGGATGCCTTCCTGCGGCGCTGCATTTTCCATTTCATTGAGTTTCCAACACCTGAACTGATGGAACAGATCGTCGAAGTGCATTTCCCCAATCTGAAAAACAACCTTTTAAAAGAAGCGATGAAAAGCTTTTACGCTCTTCGCGAAATTGATGATTTCCGGAAAAAACCGTCCACCAGCGAGTTGGTCGATTGGATCCGGGTACTGCTGGCCAGCGGCACGCCCGCCGATGCCGTTGCGAAAGAAATGCCGTACGCCGGCGCGTTGCTGAAAAAGGAAGTTGACTACGATTACTTCATCAATAATTACATGACCCGCAAAAACGAATCCTATTCCCCACGTCGTCCGTATTAAAGATGTTTATCGACTTTTTTTATACTCTGCGCAAACGCAAAGTCCCGGTGTCCTTCACGGAGTGGATGACGCTGATGGAGGCGGTTGCACAGGGCCACATCAATGACCTCGATGAGTTTTACTTTTTAGCCCGCGCTATCCTTGTGAAAAGTGAAGCTTATTTCGACCATTATGACATAGCGTTCAAAGAATATTTTCAGGGTATTGAAAACGTCGAAGAAATTACTAAACAGATACTGGAATGGCTGCAAAATCCGGCCATTCGGCGTACTCTTACGGAGGAACAATTTGCGCAACTGAAAAGCCTCTCCCTTGACGAACTAATCAAACAGTTGGAAGACCGTATTAAAAAACAAAATGGAGTACATAACGGCGGCAGCAAATGGATTGGCACGGGCGGGACTTCACCTTTCGGGCATTCAGGCCAAAACCCCGCCGGAATCAGGATCGGCGGGCCAGGCGGCGGACGTCACGCCATAAAAATCGCTGAGGAACGGCGGTTCCGTAATTACAGCAATGACCTGACCCTCGATGTCCGGCAGATTAAAGTAGCATTAAGAGGGTTGCGGCGGCTGAACCGTGTCGGCCCGCTGGATGAATTGGACATCGATGAAACAATCGACCACACGGCTAAAAATGTTGGCGAACTGGAACTGGTCTGGCGCCGGCAGCGTAAAAATAATGTCAAATTGCTTCTGTTAATGGATACCGGTGGTTCGATGGATCCCTATATCCAGACCTGCAGCCAACTCTTCACTGCGGCGCACTCCAGCACTCATTTCAAGGATTTCCAGTATTACTATTTCCACAACTGTGTCTACGATGATGTGTATAAAGATTATTACCGTGGGGTAAAGATTAGCACGGATTATTTGCTGCAAACGCTCGAGCCTGACTACAAAGTTGTAATTGTCGGGGATGCCGATATGGCCCCCTCGGAACTGCTGGAAAAGAACGGCGCGATCTTCTATTACCAGAGCAACGAAACACCCGGTATCGAATGGCTGAAACGCATCTCCGCGCATTTTACCCATGCTGTCTGGCTCAATCCTGACTCCGAATTCCCTCGCCTTTCTACGACTTCTACTTTGATCAGTAAGATATTCCCGATGTACAGCCTCACCCTGGATGGTCTCGATAAAGCGGTCAAGAAACTGGTGGTTAAAAGGTGATATAATCCTCGCAGTCAGCACAGAATTATCGAGCTATCCGTAGATCACGGAGTACTAACATGAAAAAGCAGGAATTTGTTACAGTTGAAGTCGTTAACGGCGAAATCAAGGCCGGAATCCTTAAATCGCACCTTGAAAGCGAAGGAATTCCGGTTTATCTACAGTACGAATCGACAGGGAGAGTTTACGGTATTATCATCGATGGTTTAGGGGAAATTAAAATCAAAGTGCCGTCCAAATTCGCCGATGAAGCCAGGCAGATCATTCAGCAGGTAACGATCGAACCCGATTCAGACCAGACTTAGCTTTTTCTATCGGCAGTAACCCATATTTTTTGCTATGATATTTTCTATAAGATTTCCGAGTATAAAAATCACGGTGATATTATATTCAGGAGTGGAGCATGGTAAAAGAGCTGAAAGCGGAACAGGTTAGATTGAAATGCAATCCGGCAATGTTTAAGTGCGATTCGACCAGTGATCTAGAACCTTACGAAGGAATTATCGGTCAGGACAGGGCATTGAGCGCGCTTAAATTCGGTTTAAATATCCAAAAACCCGGCTTCAATATTTTTGTCTCAGGTCTCGCAGGCACCGGCAAAACCACGGTCATTAAATCATTCCTCGATGCCCTGGCCATGAAGAAAGAAATACCGCCCGACTGGTGTTACGTTTACAACTTTAAGGATTCAGACCGTCCGCGCGCCTTAAAAATACCCGCCGGACATGGGCAATTACTGCAAAAAGATATGAAACACACCATCGATAACGTCCGGCGTAGCCTTATTCAAACCTTTGCCAGCAAAGAATACAGCAACCGCCGCTCCGAACTGGTAGACGTGCTGAACAAGAAAAGAGAGGTAATTTTCAATACCTTCAGCCAGAAAGCTAAAGAAAAAAGCCTGCTTCTGAAAGCGTCACAAATCGGGTTAATGCTGCTTCCCGCCGCCGGCGACCAACCAATGACCGAAGAGACATATGGCAAACTCACGCAGGAACAAAAAGATGTCCTGACAAAGAGCCGTGAAGACCTGATGAAGGAACTAAAAGACCACATCAACGAACTGCAGGCGGAAGAGAATAACGTCGAAAAACAATTAGAAGAAAACGATAAGGAAGTAGTGAAATTTGCCATCGGGCATATCTTCGACGAGTTGAAAACAAAATACGAGAAACTGCCCCAGGTGATCGCTTATCTGGGAGAAGTGGAGCAGGATATTACCGATAATTTTGCTCAGTTCAAGATCGAGCCGAAAAATAATATCACCGACCCCATGCAGGCGCTGCAGGAAATGAACCGCAAACAAGCGCTGACCAAGTATGAGGTCAATGTCCTCGTGGACAACTCCGGCTTAAAAGGGGCTCCGGTTATCCTTGAGCTTAATCCTACCTTCACCAACCTGCTGGGCCGGATTGAAAAAGACGCGCAATTCGGCGCGCTGTTCACCGATTTCACAATGATCAAGGCCGGTTCGCTGCACCGGGCGAACGGCGGGTTCCTGGCAATGCGCATTGAAGACCTGCTGATGGGATTCCAGTCGTGGGAAGGATTAAAAAGGACGCTGCGGGACGGCAACCTGATGATTGAAGAAATCGGGGAGAGACTGGGCTATCTTACCGTCAAGAGCCTGCGCCCGGAACCAATCCCGCTGGATGTTAAAGTGGTGATCATCGGCGAACCGATGTATTATCACATGTTATTACGCCTCGACCGGGAATTCAGCGAGCTGTTTAAAGTCAAGGCTGATTTTGACAGCCAGATGGACCGCAACGAAGCCAATCTCAAGGATTATGCCGCGGTAATCTGCCGTATCTGCCGTGAAGAGAAACTCAAGCATCTGAAAAATGATGCGCTGGCTAAAATAATTGAGTACAGCTCCCGTCTGGCCGAAAATCAGGAAAAATTGTCAACCCTTTTTGCTGACATTGCCGATATTATCCGTGAAGCTAATTTCTGGGCCGATGAAGATAAAGTAAAGGTGATCGACGCTAAACACGTGCAGAAAGCTATCGAGCAAAAAGTCTACCGCTCCAATCTCATCCAGCAGCGCATTAACGAAATGATCAATGACAAAACGATCAAAATCGATACCCATGGTGAAGAAACCGGACAGGTCAACGGTCTGGCGGTGATTGATATGGGTGATTTTGCTTTCGGTAAACCGAGCCGCATCACGGCTAGCCTGGGATTAGGCAGAGAAGGGCTGGTGGACATTGAAAGGGAAGCCCGCCTCGGCGGGAAATTACACACCAAAGGCGTGATGATTCTGAACGGGCACATCACCGAAAAATACGCCCGCGACATCCCGTTGTCTTTGTCCGCCCGGCTCGTTTTTGAGCAAAGCTATGATGAGGTGGACGGCGACAGCGCTTCCAGCACCGAGCTTTACGCACTCCTTTCGCGGTTAGCTGATGCCCCGATCAAACAGGGTTTTGCTGTCACCGGTTCGGTCAACCAGAAAGGCGAAGTGCAGGCTATCGGCGGCGTCAATGAAAAAATTGAGGGGTTCTTTGAGGTCTGCAAAGCCGCCGGCCTGAACGGCAAACAGGGCGTAGTTATCCCGGCCAGTAATGTAAACCACCTGATGTTGAAAGAAGACGTTGTCGAAGCGGTCAGGGAAGGCAACTTTCATATTTATCCCGTCACTACCATTGATGAAGGAATTGAAATTCTGACAGGTGTCAAAGCCGGTAAACGCCTCAAGAACGGCGCTTTCCAGACCGATTCAATTAATGACCGCGTGCAGAAACGGCTGGTCACGCTGGCCTATAAGCTGCGTGATTTCGGCCGGGACGACCGGAAAAGGTCAAGAAATCACGGGAACGGCGAGGATCCAGAAAAAGAGTAAAGAGATTCAGGTTTCTTCGGTTTCCGGATACGTTATTCGTTTTGTAAGGTTCTGGCAGACTCACGGTGAGCCAGGGGAAAAATACATATTCCGTTTAATCCGAGTGTAAATATTCGTTTCGGAAATATTTTTAAAATTTTCATTACTAATTTGGTGTTTTTGTGCCTGACACCTGGTTTTCCCGTGTTCTTCTCGAGGCTGATTCGTTTCGGGAGCACTTTTTTACATAACCGTGAATTGAGGCGGATTCGTTTTTTCAATTATTTTTCTCCCCACTCCGGGATTTTTCAACACACTTGATAATCAGGCCGGCGCGACGCGAATGCCCAGGAACAATGAATATCCAACGATATTGTAAGAGGTGGAAGAATGGTTGTAAAGGAGATTTTGTCACATTGTTAAGCATTCAGCCCTCAGCTCTCAACATCAAATATTCAAGATTCGACAATAGTCAAGCAAACCCCAAATTGTAAATACAAAATTCAAAGATAATTATTCATCTGGATCCCGATTTTCATCGGGATGGAATGCTGCGCAGGAGTGGGTGCAGTCGAAGACAAAGCCCACCTTTTTCATTCTCCTCCTATCATTCTGCGGAAGCATGAGAGGTTGTCCGAAATTCCCTGGATTGTCGGGTCAAGCACGACAATGACAAAAACAAGTTCGGGATGACGTTACATTTTTCTCATTTAATCAATTCCACTAGGTAGAATGAACCATTGACTGTAACCGTGAAATCATTCAGAATGAATTATTAGCATGGAAATCATATTTATCATTTTTTTCGGACTACTGGGAGCTTGCATCGGCAGCTTCCTGAATGTCGTCATCGACCGTTTACCGGCGGGAAAGTCCCTGGCTTATCCGCCGTCAAGCTGCGATGCCTGTCAACACAGGCTTTCCTGGCTGGACATGTTCCCGGTCTTCAGCTACATCTTCCTGCGCGGACGCTGCCGCTACTGCGGGGCGAAAATCCCGATTCGCGTGATGCTGGTGGAACTGGGAACAGGCCTATTGACTGCATTCCTGTATATTCATTTCAGGCTGGTGTGGATGCTGCCGGTGAGTATTGGTTACAGTGCCGTGCTGATAGCAATTGGTTTAATCGATCTGAAGCACCAGTTAATTTTCCCGGCAATTGTTTTTCCGGCTGCTATTTTTGCATTAATCGTTAATTTTTTCGTACCGAATTTGTTTAATTTGCACAATTTCCTGTTCGGCCTGCTCGGTGCAGCGGTCGGAGCGGCATTCCTTCTCCTTGTTATGCTTTTATATTTAGTTTTGCGAAAAAGAGAAGGTATGGGCTTAGGCGATGTCTACATGGCCGTAATGATGGGATTCATGGTGGGATTTCCCAATATAATTGTCGCGCTTTTCGTAGCAATACTTATGGGTGGGCTAATGGCAATTTTTCTTGTTATCTTCAAAAAGAAATCGACAAAAGATATGATTCCTTTTGGTGACTTTCTTGCAATAAGTACGATAATCACATTAGTCTGGGGGTCACCAATACTCCACTGGTATCTGCATTGGGTTAAATTAGAATAGCTGCAGAATCTAAAATTATTATTTTTTGTCAATACGGCACGATTTTTTCATTTTACTTTGATTTAGCTGATGAGGCATGAATTTGCAAATAATCGTTGTCAGACACGGCGAAACCGATTTCAACAAGACACGCATCTTCCAGGGCCAGCAGCAGATACCGTTGAACGGAAAAGGCCGTGCCCAGGCGCGTGATGTTGCTGCAATTCTGCGTCAATATCCGATCACCCATATCTATTGTTCCGGCCTGGTACGGGCGCGGGAAACAGCGGAAATCATCGACAAATCGTTTAAGCTGCCGATTATAGTTGACAACCGATTAAATGAAAGGGACTGGGGAAGCTGGCAAAATAAAAGCCGGGACGAGCTTGCCACACAAAGTGAGACATTAAAAAATATCTGGCGGGAAGAGAACCTGGATGAAAATCCTCACGAAGGCGAATCTACCCTGGATCTGATGAACAGAATCGAGGAATTTATGAAATACCTCGTGATAAAGCATGCCGCGTCAGACGTGATATTATTAGTTACGCACGGCGGCCCGATGCGCATGATGATCGGCATCATTAAAGGGCTGCGGGATAAGGATTATCTACAGAAGGATATTGAAAACTGCCAAATATTGCGGATAAAATACGTGAATTCGAGGTTCACGATCGACTAAACCCGTGGTTAGTTTTGAGTTTCGAGTGATGAGTAATGAGTGATAAAGGTACACCCTCACCCTGGCCAAGGCTGTCTGAAAATAGGGATGATGAATTCAAGCTGGATCCGGCTAAGTTAGATAATCACGACGGCCCCTCACTCAGTCTCTCCCGCTTCGTATGGAGAGAAGATTGGCATTAATGTAAACATCAGGAAAATTCCTGCTCACCCGCGGTAATAAGTATTCCGTATCAATTTCACACAACAATCGATTTGGAACTCTAAGAGATTTCGAACAACCTCGAAACTAACCGAGGGGACCCCGCCCTGAGATTGCTTCGTACCTCGCAATGACAAATCCCCCTTGGATCTAACTCTCTCGTCCGTTTTTCCTAACGATCTTTGTATTTATTCAAGTCCACTTGCTTTCATTCCATTTTACTGGTTTTATGCGTCATTTTCTGCTAGGATATTAGCTGGAAACCATCAAATCAGCAGCAAACCGCCTTTCGCCTGTTCAGGAGACTAACGTGACGCAGGTATTACGCAATAAAAATCTGGCCACCCGGTTCCAGATACTGGTGGAGATCGCTGCCAATCAACCGAGCATCCAGCAAAAAGACATCGCCCGCAAAATCGGAGTAACTTCGCAAGCAGTCTCGGATTACATCAGTAAACTGGAAAAAGACGGCTGGATCACCACTGACGGACGCTCCCGTTACCGCATCACCAAAGAAGGCGTCAACTGGATGCTGAAATCATTGCGCGAGCTGCAGCAATATTCCACCACTGCCGAGCGCGTTCTGACCGGCATTACCACCTGGGCAGCGATCGCGGAGACGGATCTGAAAAAAGGCCAACCGGTAAGTTTGGTCATGAAAAACGGCCTGCTCTACGCCTCCCCGCAGCAAGAAGAAGGCGCCAGCGGCGTCACGACTGACAAAGCAAAGTCCGGCGAGGACATCGGCATTACCAATATCGAAGGTATTCTGGCGCTGGAAATCGGCCAGATCACTGTGCTGGAAATTCCCGCGATTCAGGACGGCGGTTCCCGCAGTGTCGACCTGAATAAGTTAAAGAAGGGATTGACACCGAAAACGATGACCGGCGCAATCGGAATCGAAGCTATAATCGGTTTAAAGCAAATCAACACAACACCAGACTACCTGTACGGTGTCCCTCAGGCAGCGATCGAGGCAGCGCGCTCCGGCTTATCGTTCGTGATTGTTTGCGCGGCCACCGAATCGCCAGCATTACTGCAGAAACTAAATGCAGAAAATATGAAATACACGCTGATCGACACCCGAAACAAGCGATAAAGGCAGATTTATGTCAACTAATAAACAGAATTCCCTGGGAAAAGGATATGTTCAGGTCTACACCGGTAACGGCAAAGGTAAAACCACAGCTGCGCTCGGTCTGGCTTTCCGCGCGCTGGGTTGCGGTCTGAAAACCTACATCGGGCAATTCATGAAAGGGCAAACATACAGCGAACTCGATGCCGTAAAAAAAGTGCCTAATTTTATTACCATAGAACAGTACGGCAACGTTGATTTTACTTATACGAAAGACCCACCCAAACCGGAAAACTTAAAATCCGCTAAAGCCGGACTGGCCAAAGCCAAAAAAGCCATGCTCTCCGGCAGGTATAATATCATTATCCTCGATGAAATCAATACCGCCTATTTCTTCCACTTGATAACAATTGATGAGATGATGGACTTCGTCAAAGCTAAACCGGACGGCGTGGAGCTGGTGTTTACCGGCAGATACGCTCCCAAAGAATTGATCGAAGCTGCCGACCTGGTGACGGAAATGGTGGAAATAAAACACTATTACAAAACCGGGACAATCTCCCGTAAAGGCATCGAAAATTGAAGTTACGGTGGGCTGCATCCACAATACTGTGACAGGCTTAACCCACCCTACGCTATCCGGAATTATTTGGAGGCTGATATGGACATCGCATTGCGGGATAAATTCCTCACCCTCTGGCCGAAGTACTTTAATCACGCCGAATTGCCGGTCACGTTTTATTATACAGACAAATTAACAGACGCAAAATATGCAAAAGATGAATCACTGCCGCGCTGCGTCATCGGGGCGCTGACCAGTATCCGAGAAGGCAAATCAATATATTTTGATGCTGAATCATTAAGATGCGGGAAAAAATTCCTAGGCTATTCAAGCGAAATCATGCCGAATTTCAGATATTTCCTGTCCTGCGGTATACCGGGTAAAACCCGCGGCGAACGGTACAGCAAAACGCCCGAAATGGTTGATGAGATCGTTAAAAATACGCCTGCCTTAATTGCACCCTCCAAATACATCATTTTTAAAAGGTGGGATAATTTGACTAAAGAGGACGACCCTGCAGTAGTTATTTTCTTCGCTGCGCCGGATGTACTTTCCGGTTTATTCACGCTGGCGCGATTCGACGAAACCGACCGCGGCGCCATCCAGGCTCCCTTTGGGTCAGGCTGCTCTGCCATCGTTCAGAACCCATACCTGGAACAGCAATCAGAACACCCGCGTGCCATTCTGGGCATGTTCGACCCTTCGGCACGAATTTCAGTGCCCATTGATGTCCTCACGCTGGCAATACCAATGAAGAAATTTATAAAAATGATCGATAACATGGAAGAGAGCTTCCTGATCACCGAGACATGGCTAAAGATAAAGGAAAGAATCGACTAAAAACACAGATAAAAAGGCAGGCAAGAAATGCTCCGAGAACTGATTCTGAGAAACCGCAGTGCACGTAAATATCACCAGGAAGTTGCTGTCAGCCGGGAAACGCTGGCCGAACTGGTTGATCTGGCTCGGTTATCCGCATCCGGCGGCAACCGCCAATTATTAAAATATTACCTTTCCTGCGAACCGGATAAAAACGCGATCATCTACAGTCATATCGGCCTCGGCGGAAACCCGCCGGAAGGGGAAAGACCGTCCGCCTACATTATCATTTTGAGCGATACCAGCCTCGGTGTTTACGGTCCGGGTGAAGTCGACCAGGGCATCGCCGCGCAAAGTATTCTCTCGGCGCAACAGAACGCGGACTGGGCGGCTGCATGGTGGGCATGGTACACCGCAAGGAATTACGCAAGGTGCTGAATATCCCCGAACGTTATGATATTTTGCTGGTATTGACGCTCGGTAAGCCCAAAGGGACTGCGGTAATCGAGGATCTGTCATCAAATCCGGACAAGCAGCGCGGCTGGTGGGATGAGCAAGGCCGTTGGCATATCCCCAAACGTAAACTGGAAGACATCATCATCGGGTAATGGTTATTCCGCGGCCATCAAACCGCGGATTGTGTTCAGAATCAGCGCGTAGTCCCGAGGGTAAACACTTTTGTCCAGTTTTTCGATCTTTTCGATGGTGTCATCCTGTGTCCGCAGCAGTCCGAACATTTCTTCGGCGGTTTTACCTTGTTTCGCGCCAACCCTGACAATTTCGTGCCACAGCACTGTCTGAGCCCTGACCGCATGTAATTTTTTCACAGCATCACCGTAACAACCGAAATGACTATAACCGATTTGCGCCGGTTGCAGATCTATTGCTTTGTCAATTGATGTTAAAAATTCCTGAAATTTAAAAGGAGGAGGGGAATTCGGACGGAAGAAATCGTGCATGTACACCCCAGCCATGTCACCGGCCAATAAAATACGATCCAGCCGGTCGAAAACAGCCAGATGATGAGGAGCGTGCCCCGGCGTCAGCAATATTTCCGGCACCAGTCCATTCCCCAGGTTCAGCTGCATTCCTTCTTCGGCAATAATAATCCTGTTTTCCGGCACCGGATCGATGCGGCCGTACCTGAGCGCCAGTTCCCCCAACGTAGCCTGGCTGGCGTTCCACAAGGCGGTCGGGTCGATCAGGTGGTTACGCGCCCGGCTGTGCGCCACGACGCGCGCGTTTTTCATGGTTTTAACAGCCTGCCCGATACCGCCGGCGTGGTCGATATGGATATGGGTAAGAATAATATAGTCGATTTCATCAGGAGAAACTGCGGCCATTGACAGAGCGTTTAACAGACCGGGGATTCCGGCAGTAGGCCCGACATCGACCAAAGCCTTCTTTTCCCCGATCAACAGATAGCAGCCGACAAAATCCTCGAATCCGTCCAAAGTCGGATGCGCGCTAAGCATTTTCAGATGTGGTGTGATTTCATAGATTAGTTTTGGCAACGGGATTTCCTTTTAGAACATTTAATTTGAATCTTCATTTTTATAAATGTATAGCAAGTGAAATTATACAAAATATAGTGACAGCTTCCTGGCTATGGTGATACAACCCCACCGCCCCATCTCCAACTCTTCCCGAAGGAAAGAGGAGTTTATTTAGAGGGGCTGCGCCCCTCTCCCTTCCGCTTCGCTCAGGGACCTTGTAACTCAAGCCTTGCTTAAGACTGACATCCCATGGTGTAATTCTTAACAATTTATTTGATATATCCGGTCTATCGAAAAAACTCACCTTACGATGATTTTACCTTTCGGTTGTTCTACTACTTCCCCGACGACCGCGGCGTTTTCCACACCGGCAGCGTGTAAGACATGCAATAAACGCGCCGCTTTAGTTTTTGACACAGCAATCAGCAATCCGCCAGAAGTCTGCGGGTCAAATAGCATATCAGTCAAGTAATCCGGTACATTCCGGCCAAATTCCACCATTCCCTTGCGGTAATCGCGGTTGCGGTACAAACCACCCGGCACAAATCCGCTTGCCAACAGCGCTTTCGCTTCAGAAAAGAATGGGATATTTACTGAATCGATTATCATCCCATTCGCTGTTTCTTCCAGCATTTCAGCAGCGTGTCCCAGAAAACCGAAACCGGTAATATCCGTACAACCGTGAACTCCCACCGACATCATTGCTTCGGAGGCTGCTTTATTCAATGTTGTCATTGATTGCGTTACTTTTTTTATTGTGTTTTTACTTACTTCACCGGCTTTGATCCCGGTGCTGATAATACCGGTGCCCAGTTTTTTCGTCAGAATCAGCTTATCGCCCGGTCTGGCGCCGTTATTTCTCACTACTTTTTTCGGATGGATCGTACCGGTCACGGAAAGACCGTATTTCAATTCATTGTCATCCACGCTGTGGCCGCCCAGCAAGACCACCCCTGCTTCCCGCATTTTGTCCAACCCGCCGCGCAAGATCTCGTGCAGCACGTCAATATCCATCTTTTTCACGGGGAAACAGACAATATTCATAGCCGTCAGCGGCGTGCCGCCTTTGGCATAAACATCGCTGAGCGAATTAGCTGCCGCCACCTGACCGAAATCATAAGGATCGTCCACGATAGGCGTGAAGAAATCGAGTGTCTGAATGATGGCGAGTTTTTCCGTGAGTTTAAAAACTCCCGCATCTTCGGCTCTCTCGATACCCATGAGCAAATTCGGGTGTGTGATCAGCGGCAGGTCTTTGAGCGCTTTGGCCAGGTCCCCCGGCCCGATCTTACAAGCTCAACCCGCGCCGTGCACTGTTTGCGTGAGACGTAATTCTTGCTCGGTCATCTCCACTCCTTGATGGCTACATTGTAACGTGAAAACAGGCTGAAAGTCCAGAATGGCGTAAAATTCCAATATCCAAAAGCCAAATAAATCAGAAAGTAGAAATATCCCCCTCAAAAAGAGGGAACCGGGGACACTTTTATGGTAGTGCGAGATTGAACACAGTGGCTTCCCGGGTTGATTATAAGACGATTAGATGTCAGAAAATACGACCAAAGTACTATTATTCAATAATGAATCAGATTGACAAATACACTGACAGGCGATAGATTAGATATAGACCATATAAATGAAGGAGAATAAAACATGACATTTTCGAAAAAAATGATTGCCTGTTGTGCGGCAGTCGTTTTAGCGGTAACAGTTTTGACCGGGTGTGCAAGTTCACAAACAGCGCCAGTTGCATTAGTCCCGCAAACGGCGAACATGATCGCGGAAATTCAAATCGGAGCAATCGTCAACGACCCGGCTTTAATCGCCGCCTATAATAATTCCTCCCATAGCGCGAACCAGCCGCAAACGGTGCAGGATGCGCTGGATAAACTGACCGAAAAAACCGGTCTTAATATCCAGGACTTTTCCCAGCTCTTTATTTTCGGCGATACCAGCAGCATCAATACCAGCAACATGAAGAACGCAGATTCCGGCTATATGGCCATTATCGCCCAAGGGACTTTCAACGAGAAAACTTTTGTGGCAAATATCGAGACAAAAACCGGGAAGAAACTGGATGTCAGCACATATAAAACTAGCCAGGTGTATTCTAACGCCAGCGAAAATTTTTCAATGGTATTCTTCGGCAGCAGCATGTTAGTCGTCGGCAACGACCAGGCTGTTAAAGATTGCATCGATGTGCACAAGGGGGATAAACAACCGCTGAGCGGCATCATCGTCGATACCTACAACAAACTGGGAGAAGCATCCATCAAAGCAGCCTTCGCCATCCCAGCCAAAGCTCAAAACGCACTCGCAGGCGAACTGCCGTCCGCCTCCGCTCTATCATCCAAGGCTTTCTCGAAAATGGATACCGCCGGTATGGCCTTCACTAAGGGCACTCAGGATGTCAGTATCAATGCCGACCTCCATTTCCAGGATGCGACCTCCGCACAGGACGCCAAAGACACGATCAACGGCATGGTTTCCATGATTAAAGGTATGGCAGCGACATTGGAAATAAAAACCCTGCTGGGGCAAATGCAGATTACCAATACCGATGTCTGGCTGAATATCTCCTTAAAAACCACCCTTACCGACTTGCAGTCGTTATCCAAATCACTCCCCAGCTCATCATCATCTACCTCAACGACTACAACGATCGTAATGCCAACAAAGGTAAAATAATTTTCGAACGGTAAAGATAAAAGCCCTGCCTCTTTGCGGAGGCAGGGCTTTTAGTTTTTAATTCAAATCCAAAGCAAATATAATCGCCTCGTTAACTATCCTCATTTTGTCTCCAGATAAGGCAGTCAGTTTTTCGAGCAAACTTTTTTTATGGATAGTAATAATATCGTCCAGATTGACTACACATTTTACGGGTAACCCATCTTTTTCGTCCAGAATTACCTCCGTGCCGATTCCTCTGATTGTAGTTGTCACAAGCGCAACGATAATTGACTGCCTAACATCATAGGCTTTATTTCTGGATAATAACAATATGGGGCGACGTCCCGCTGGTGGGTCCAATTGCGCCCACCATATTTCCCCGCGCTGCATTTACCACTTCTCCTCAGGCAAAATATCCTTCAGCATACTGACCTGAGACTCTGCCATCTCAGTGGTTTCCGGTATCCGTCGATACCCCTCTTGATATAGACGATCCAATCTTTCTTCTTCCATTTCTTTAATAAACTTGCGACAAGCCTGACGGATAATTTCTGCCCGTGATTTATTGATCGAGCTCGAAAAGTTATCTAATTCATCTAGAAGTTCTTTGTCCATCGGAACCTGAATAACGGTTTTACTCATAATTTTACTCCACATTGTTGTATGTAACTATATTACACATATACTTCCACAATGTCAATCGCGGTAAACCAGCAGTCCCCTCCTCCGGAGCATGTCGAAGGAAGGGACTGCAATCCAACCCAACCACCCATCCAATCAGGTAGGAAAATAATCTATTTCACCGTCACCGCCGCGCCCAGTGATTCGCCTTTAATATCCGGTTGATAGTAGGAATAAGCGGTGGAGGTGACACCCTTGGCTTTCACCGGATATGACGCTTTGACCTGGAAATCGAAGGCTAATTTATCGCCGGGTTTCATATCATTTACGTAAAAGATCACTTTTCTGCCGGCAATATCGTAGCGTTTGATGTTCGGCATCTTCTGCGTAATGGCGGTGATGGAATCGGTCACCGGCTCGAAACCGGTCGGTATGGAGACATCCACGACGATCATCCCCGCCTCGGCGATATTCAGTTCCGGTAATGGATTGAAGGCCAGGTTGATGGAGACTTTTACCAGATCGTTAACTTCGACTGCGGTGGTATCATATTTAACATCGATGGCCAGCATTTGCGCGGCCGGAGCGGTATCAACTGCCGGTTCATTAAATCTTCTGACCACCTGTCCCAGCGCATCGCCTTTACCGGTCACGGCCATTGTGATCTGGGCGTTTACCGGCACGTCCACAATCTGTAAAACATCGTAATTTGTTTTGTTTATTTTCAACTGCTTATCGACGCCGTTACCCTTCAGCGTAACCGTGAGATCCGCGTCCGACCGGGCATTGGTGGAATATTCGGTTAAAGCCTGCAGCGTGACAACCGTGTCCTGCGTGGAACCATAACCGCCGTTGGCATTGCGTTTGGAAACCAGCCACTTCGCAGCTTTTGAAGCATTAAAAGCATCACCCTGTCTGATCAAAGCCAGTGTCGCATAGGCGGTGGTCTCAATATCGGCACTGCGGTTAATATCCGGCTGGAATGTCGGCATTATACGGCCGTCTTTCGTGAGCGGCTCCGGCTGGATAATGTCACTGCCCCAGTGCAGACCATTCTCATCTTCTTTGGCCAGGGACATCAACTTTTTACAGGCATCGTCGCGCTTTGTGCTTTGCGCCAGTTCCAGTGCATAGGTGGTAATCGCTACTGCGTAGGAATCGGTCATGGCGCCTAATTTTGTTTCCAGGTAAGCAACCGCTTTACCGCTGGCGGATTTCTCCCCGGCTTCCATCAACGCAATGGCAACATAGGCGGTCAGGGCATCTTTTCCTTTTAACCCACCCAGTAAATCCTGGTGATGGATGAAACCGACCGCATCAAAAGAGCCGTCGCTGTTCTGATGACCGGTGATCCAGTTTGCAGCGCCGGTTAATACACTATCATCGATGTACACAATGCCCTTGGCCTGGGCGAATGATTTCAACACAAAAGCCGTCAGCCACAAACTTCCTGAAGGGTCGCTCATGCCGAAAGCGGAGAACGAACCGTCGGTGCGGCGGTAGGTCATTTCGCGCTGATAACCGGTGATCATCAATTGCTCGGCTTTTGCCATGATCTCCGGTTTGAGTTGCCCGCTGCCCTGCAGATACTTTGTGATATAAACATCCGGGGCGAAGTTGATCATGTTCTGTTCGCCGCAGCCGAAGGGCATCTGCAGTAAAGCATCCAATCCATCCAGCGTCTGGGTCAGGAAACTGGAGGTGACGGCGATATAAGCCCGGCCGGAATCACTGACTACGGCGTCAGGAATCGAAGTATCAATTGTTTTGGTAGTTCCGGTGGAAAGCGCCAGGTTATCGACGATTTCCCGGGCTACACCCTCCGGTTCGATAATGATGGTTTTTACCACGGCATCAGCGGCCGCTGTACTGCGCGCCGAGATTTTCACATCATTATTGCCAATTGTATTGGGTCTAATAGTAAACTGCGCGCTGCCGATATCATTAGGACCAATATTAATTGTCTGCGTATCCGGGTCCAGCAGGTCAAACCAGGGGCTTTTATCGATGCTGACCTGCACGCTTTGCGCGGTATTCAGATAATTATAAACCGAAACTTTAACAGGGAACTCTTCTCCTCTGATCGCCGAATACGGCAGGTCAATCGACAGGAAGAAAGGCTGGAAAACTTTGATGCTGCTTTCCGCGACACCCAGTCCCTTATCTTTCGAGATTCCGGTTACGCGCAGCATCCAGGTAGTAATGGAATCCGGCACGTTGACTTTTTTGATCAGTTTACCGTTGGAATCAGTAGTGGCATCGAACCAGAGCCAGGTCTCTGGGAAAAACTGGCGCACTCTCTGGACATCAGCCAATGTACTTTGAGATGTCGTCGTCGCTGCTATCGTGGTCGTGGGGACCATAGTCATGGTCACTGCCGGAACAGCCATCCCGCCTTTCTGCAATTCCGCATTATCAAAGACACCGTTCCGTCCGCCAAAGCCAAGAGAATGGAAAATTTTGCTCAGGAAGCTGCCGCCCTGCTGGGTTTGATATTGCTTGCTGACCGGAACTTTGTTATTGGTCATTACTACTACGCCGGCATTCTTGAAAACATCCGCCGCGCCGACCGTTGTAGCTGTGGGATAAAAAGAAACACTGTCGATTTCTGCCTGCGGCTGCATATAGAGCTGTTCCAGTTTGTCAAAAACCTGCTGCAGATTCATCCTGTTTTCGGCGAGAATAAACACCGATTTGTCCACCGCGGCAACACCCACTTTGGCCTGTCCCTCTGTGGTGATATTAAGCTGCACTTCATCCCCCGGTTTGGCTTCAGTTTTATTGAATGTGGCCGTTACCGTTTGCGGATAGACCGCGGCGACACTGAACGGCAGGTAATCAGCCGCCACTTCACTATTGGGCAAAATCTGGTATACCAGTAATTTAGCATCCGGCGCCATTGCCGGCGTCACACTGAATGAGATCTCTTTGTTCTTCGTGTAATCCGAGAAAACCACTTTACCGCGGGCAATTACCTCATAGTAAAAATTCATCGTCTGGCTGGTAGAATTGATTTTGAAGGCAATTTTATCTCCGACGTTAGGAGTGCCGTCACTGGTTTGTTCCAGGTG
The DNA here is from genome assembly GCA_003162335.1 of Dehalococcoidia bacterium. Taxonomy (GTDB): domain Bacteria; phylum Chloroflexota; class Dehalococcoidia; order Dehalococcoidales; family Fen-1064; genus Fen-1064. Next base: position 6,304 of record PMMG01000102.1, on the reverse strand, counting down.
GATAAAATTCCCTGAAGGTGAATAAGATGATTGTAAGACTTTCGAAGCCCGCGCAGGCTGTACTGAAGACGATGGAGTCAGTTCAAATCCTTCAATTTGCAGGGCGATCGCGTCTGCCGGCGGAGTAATATCCAGAATCGCCTTGCCTTTAGTCGTGTGTACGACTTTCTCGTCGGTCTTGATCACTTCAAATTTGCTATTGCTGTAGGTAATAGTCGTATCGATATTGGCGTCAACCGGCTTGTTATCCGGGGTTTCTGTGACTACCAGGAAACTGAAAGGCAAACCCGGTTTGAAAACCGAACTATCCGGAATCAGCTGCAGATTTATTGAAGACTGCGCCACAGTTAATAAAGTACTGGTCTTTTCTTCATAGCCGGTGGCTTTTTCGTCCACGGTGACATTGAACTGGATGTTGCCCTGTCCGCCTCCGGCCGGAGTGCCGGCGACATAATTCGCGGCAGGTATTTCAAAGTCCATGCTGCCGTTATCGATATTCTTCGTTAAAGTGGCGTAGGTCTGCCACTGTCCGACGTATTTTAAAGCCTCGATTTTTACTTCACCGCTGACCGGTTTCCCGAAGCTGTATTCGGCTTTGATCGTGCCGGTGATAGGTTCACTGACCAGATACCAGTCTTTCGGCGTCGTTATCGTTACTTCATATTTAGGCAGAACATATTCCTCGACCTGTACGTCAAGTTCATTCTTGGATTTGTCAGTAATAACATTGATTTTCCAGGTACCCAGGTTGGGTTCGGTGGAGATGGGTAACTCCAGTGTCGCCATTCCATAGTCGTCGGTGGTGATATCATTACGGAAAATCTTGATTCCCTTGGCATCCATTACTTCTACCGTGGCCGGCTCTTTGATCGGTTTTAAATCAGGATCCAGCGTAAGCACCCGCATATTGATCGTCTGACCGGGTTTATAAATCGGTTTATCGGTCTCTAAAAATGCCAGGTCACTCTTTTCAAGCGTCACGTTTGCTTTATCGATAAATCCGGTGCCCTTGACCATGACCTCGTACTGGCCTTCATCGGCGTTCTGCGGAATATTCAGCGTGACCGTACCGGTACCTTTGACCGTCTGGCTATTATCGGTTACTTTTTTACCGTCTTTCAATAAGATTACATCGATAATATCGGTCACCGGTTTGCCGGCATTTAAAAGTGATAATGATACTGTTTCCGCCCTGCCGATGTGCAGAACATCCGGCACCATTGCCATGTAACTGTCTGCAGCAGCGACTTTCTGACAGGCCGGTAATGTCAGTGCCAGTGTAACTACTGCCAGCGCTAAAGATGCTGTTTTAACCCATTTGCTTCTCATCAACCCATCCTCCAATACTATTCTCGGGAACGCTTGATGTTAGATATAACGTCACCCGCCGGTAAAAGTTAGTTTTGAGGCTAGGAGAAAGTGTTAACGGTTAAAAATAGTGAGTTATGGATTTTCAGAATTGCGGTGAGAGAAATAAGCAGGACAGGAGTCCCTGCCTGTCAATTGCTATTCCACGACAATCCAAAGTAAAGCAAAGATAAGTTATTGAATAAAATATAGCTGATCGCTGAACGCTGATGACTGATATCTTCTATTTCAACTCGCGGCAAACCAACTCGATCCGCGTCAGCGCATCTTCGATGTCCGCCGTATCCACCATGCGGTTGGTCACCGCACGGAAGCTGTTATTCCCGCGACTGCTGACTTTAACACCGGCAGCCGTCAATTTCGTGAGAAACAGTTCTGCAGAAAAATCCGCGGATAAATCGAACATCACGATATTGGTCGGCACTTTCGCCTGGGCCAGTGAAATACCCGGAATGCGGACCAAACCATCCGCCAGAGCCCTGGCGTTAGCATGGTCTTCCGCCAGACGGTCGATCATCGTCTCTAATGCCACAATCCCGGCCGCCGCAATCACCCCCGCCTGCCGCATGCCTCCGCCCAGCATTTTCCGCCGTTTGCGTGCGCGTTCGATAAATTCCCTGTTACCGCACAGTAGCGAACCGATGGGCGCGCTCAATCCCTTAGACAGGCAAAAACCGACAGAATCGACGTCCTTTACGAGATCAATTACCGGTACGCCTAAAGCCACTGAAGCATTGAAAATCCGCGCACCGTCCAGATGGACTTTCAAGCCGTGATAATGCGCCAAACGCGTCACTCTGCCGGTATATTCAGGCGTGAGCACCGCGCCGCCGCAGCGATTGTGCGTATTCTCCAGACATAACAGAGTGGTCTCGGGAAAATGGATATTTGTCTTGTCCCGAATCGCTTTCTCAATATCCGCGAAAGCGAGTTGACCGTTGCCGTCATTGGGAACGGTCCGCATAACTACACCGCCGATTGCCGCCGCCCCGCCGACTTCGTACCAGAAGATATGCGCTTCGCTGCCGAGTAGAATTTCGTTGCCGGGTTGCGTGTGCGTCAATACCGCGATCAGATTGCTCATCGTGCCGCTGGCCGTGAAGAGCGCGGCTTCTTTGCCCATTCTCTCCGCTGCCATCGCTTCCAGTCGGTTGACGGTGGGGTCATCACGGAAAACATCATCACCCACTTCCGCCTCGAACATTGCTTTCCGCATGGCATCGGTGGGGTGGGTAACTGTATCGCTGCGCAAGTCTATGATTTTCATTTCGGCACTCCGATTTTAATTCGTTCTTTTACGCGCATTCCCCAGGAATTCATCATCTATTGCTTTCACGCATGCTTTAATAGACGGCAAGACTTCGCGGTGGTCAACTTCAAATCGCAGCAGACTGACGGAAATGTAACCGGAATGAATTGCCCAGATATCTGTCCCTTGCGTCATGCTGCTGTTGAACAGTTTGTCCAGTTCCAGCTTATAATTGACGACTTTATCCCCCTCTACTTCCGACAACCGCACATAACCGGTATCCGCGGTGCGAGTGGTAATGATGCCTTTTATCTGGTTTTCAGGAAGATTGGGTACGTTAACATTAATAATTGCGTTCGTTTTTAGTTTCCCATTTTTAATATTCAGCGCAAGCTTTTCTGCGATCTCACCGGCGAAATCGAAATCTAATACTTCCTGCCGTGTTTTTGGATATAAAGAAACAGCCATCGACGGTATTTTGCGGAAATAGCCCTGCAATGTTGCCATTACCGTGCCGGAATAATGAATGTCCCTGCCGATATTCGGGCCGGGGTTGATGCCCGATACAACCAGGTCTATACCGGATCGGGCTAACCGGTTGATCCCCAGCATTACGCAATCACTTGGCGTGCCGCCGATCGCATAGGCGGAAACTCCGGCAATCGATGATGATACTTCACTAATGCTTATGCCATTATGTAAAGAAAGACTGGAACCCACACCGCTCCGCTCTTTGTCCGGCGCGATTACAGTAACCGTCCCCACCCGGCTCATTGCCTTGGCCAACGCCCACAACCCTTTGGATTCAATGCCATCGTCGTTAGTCACAAGAATGTTCATTTATTGTCCTTTCTCATGTTGCTGTAACCATCTTAAAGCCATTATCCCCGACTGTCAATTTCGCTTTATCGTCAGCCTTCAGCGGTCGGCATTCCAGCGCCAGGCTAAGTTATTTGTTGATTATTAGATCTAAATACGCTTGAATATTTGAGAGTATTATTCACTAAACAGGCAGGGACGTATGTTCTATTACAGGCAATCATTTTACCTGACGGTTGAAAGCTGAGAACTCAATGCTTTCCTTTACATCTTAATTAGCTCAAACAGTTGACTAATTCCGCTCATTACGGTAAATTTAATAGGTGGCTGGAAATTATCTCCGGCCGGTATTATCCGATTGCCGAAGTGGCGGAATGGCAGACGCGCTACGTTCAGGGCGTAGTGTCCTAAAACGGGCATGAGAGTTCAAATCTCTCCTTCGGCACCACTTATCCCGTGCGCTTGTAGCTCAGTTGGATAGAGCGCGGCCCTGCGAAGGCTGAGGTCGTGGGTTCGACCCCCACCAAGCGTACCATCTTTAGGGGCTGTTAGCTCAGTTGGTTAGAGCACTTGCTTTACACGCAAGGGGTCACAAGTTCGAGTCTTGTACGGCCCACCATTTGATTCCCATTTCCCCACAGCCCCACCCAAATTCCAATAATCAATAACCAAGATCCAAACAAATTCCAAAATACTAATTTCCAAATTTGAACTAAATCCGAAGCTTCATGCGTTTCCCTTAACTACTCAGTTTAACTGCTCAATTAGGCGGTTTGCCTTTGCCATTAGTTAAAGTGAAAAGAAAATACTTGTCAAGCAAATGCGCTTAAAATTGATTTATAACTACTCATAAAAATTAAGTTAAAAAGAATAAGCTCTGGAACTTACTAACAAATACTCAGATTGTGTAGCGTGCCGCTCATGTCTGAAAACGCATTATCAATTTCTATTTTCGTTCGGTTTTACGAATGAAAGGTTCGTTGACAACATTAGATGTCAAGATATGATAGCTCCCCGGTTTACGAAAGGCATTTCCCCATACCTCACGCTTACGGTATTCTCGAAGTGTCTCGATATCGAATTCGGCAAGGTAAACACCTTCTTTCTCATCGGCTTGAACAAGTAAAGTCATTCGTGACTGTCCGTCTTTTTCATAGGCCATGCCATCGAAAGCTACCGAGTGCCCATTATATTGTGGGGCTGCATAATTAGTCACGGCTATGCCAACCATATTTTCAAATGCTCGCGCTCTTAATTGCCCTATTCTGTTTTCATCCAAAGTACATGCATTGGGTACCAGTATAATCTCCGCAGCTTTTAACATTAATATTCGGGCACTTTCAGGGAATTCACGGTCAAAACATATCATCGTCCCTATTTTCACCGGCCCAGAATTAGTATCAAGATTACATACAAAGAATTCATTGCCAGAAGTAATAATTTTTTCAAGGTCGAAGTCACAGGTGTGAACTTTTGAATAAGTCAGACAGATTTCCCCACGACAGTTGATAATGGAAAGACTATCCCGCAGAGAATTGTCCTTTTTCCCTAGATAGGTAATTGCTATCGCTATTTTAATTTCTCCAGCAAGTTCTTTAAAATGGTCAACAAAGCTACCATTTGGGTCGATTGCCAGTTTTAAACCTACCGATTTGTTCTCAGGGAGAGCATATCCTATATTCCACATTTCAGGGAATAAGGCTATGTCTGCCCCCATATTAGCAGCGAGCCTACAATATTCCTCGCCTTTTTCAAGGGTAGCATTTTGGTCGTTTCCACAAGAAGCCATCTGTAGTAGAGCAATGCGAAGTTTATTCGTGATTTTCCTCGTATCAAATTACTTTGCATGATTAATTAATTAAATCGTAGTTTAACACAGGCTAAATTAATTTATCAATGTAACCTAATTAGCGAATTGTTACATTGACGAAATTCAGAGATTGCAGTACATTTTGGTTACAAAAGTTCGTTGTTTTTAGCTGGGAAGGTCGAGATGAACAGCAATGCCAAAGAATACTATAACAGCCATGTCGAAGCAGAATGGCTGCGTCTCACAAACCCCAAATGCGCCCAGGAATTCGCCAGTACTCTATTCCTAATAGACCGTTACTTCCCAAAATCAGGGAAAATAATTGACATCGGATGCGGACCTGGTCGTTATTCGATTGAACTCTCGAGACGAGGGTATGTGTTAACTCTAGTTGAGCCAGCCGAAAATGAACTCGCATTTGCCCGCAATCAATTCCAGAAGGAAGGATTGCAAGCCGAAGCATTTATTAATGCTGATGCTCGTGAGCTCGGCATGTTTAAAGATGGGACTTTCAACGCAGCATTGTTCCTGGGCTCCCAATATCACCTAATTGATAAGGTGGAACGAATAAAAGCATTGAAGGAATTGAAACGAATTCTGGCAACCAATGGTGTAGTGATTATTGCCTACTTAAACCCATGGGGTTTAATTCGTACGGGCGTCACAGATTTTCCCCATCGTTTTCGGGACCCGACTTTTTTGAAATCAATGCTCGGTGAACTTTCGTTTCCAGAGATGTCGGGATTTACCACTTGTCATTGGTCTACCCCGACAGCAGCAAACCAAGAGCTCACGAGCGCAGGTTTTCAAATAATTAGCTATACAAGCACAGAAGGCTTTGCCGCTGGAATGCAACCATTGATCGAAAAATTCACAGTTACAGATGAAGTGGCTTATCAATCTTTTTTGAATTTTGCTGCCGAGACCTGCGAATTACCTCAATTTCGAGACATGGCAGTTCATTTGCACTACGTTGTCAGCAAATAATTCAAAGGCTCTGACCAAAAGGGCGAATTGTGACACCATTGACCATCAAGGAAATAGAAAAACCAATGATT
>PMMG01000115.1 GCA_003162335.1 Dehalococcoidia bacterium | reverse complement strand
CTTATCGATAAAGAATATACGGTAGAAGGTGAACTTCGTAAAGAAGTTAATCTTAATATAAAACGCTTGATGGAGATCGGTTGTTACCGGGGAAACCGGCACCGCCGTAATCTGCCGTCCAGAGGACAAAGAACCCGCACCAATGCGCGTACTCAGCGCGGTGTTAAGAAGACAGTCGCCGGAAGAGGGAAGAAGCGCGGCGCCACTAAGAAGTAAATGTTAGTTCAACTAATGGGAGGTAATAATGCCAGCAGGTAAAAAGGGAAAAACTAGAAAGAAAGAACGTAAGGTAATACCTTCTGGACGCGCGTTTATTCAGTCCAGTTTTAATAATACAGTTGTGACCTTGACCGACCCGGAAGGAAATGTTCTTTCCTGGGGGAGTTCCGGCACAGCGGGATTTAAAGGTTCCAGAAAAGGCACGCCTTATGCCGCGCAGTTAGCGGCGCAGGATGCTGTTAAAAAGGCATCCAGCTACGGTTTGCGCCAGGTCGATGTGTTTGTGAAAGGTCCNNATGGCTAGACATCTAGAGGCAAATTGTCAATTATGTCGCCGCTGCGGTGACAAGTTAATGCTAAAAGGAAACCGCTGCATGACTCCCAAATGCGTCATGGAACGCCGTCATAAGACCGCGACTGTGGGTAGCAGAGGTCGTCGCCGCCGTGTGTCTGAGCGCGGAGCGCAGTTGATCGAAAAGCAGAAAGCTCGTTATATTTACGGGCTGTATGAGCGGCAGTTCAAACGTTTCTACGGCATCGCCGCCAAGCAACCCGGTATCACCGGCGATAATCTCAAGGTAATGCTGGAGAGACGTATCGATAACGTTGTTTACCGCTTGGGCTTTGCGGATTCACGTCCCCTGGCTCGTCAGCTTGTTCTGCACGGACATATTATGGTCAACGGCCACAGATTAAATGTCCCTTCCGCTTTAACAAGTGAAGGCGATTCCGTTGCCGTCAGAGAAGCCAGCCTGAAAAAAGAATACTTCAAGAAGTTGCTGGAAGATATCAAATCAAGAACCATCCCGGTTTGGTTGACCCTGGATAAATCTAAACTCGCCGGGCAGGTTGTCAGTCTGCCCGTGGCCGATGAATCAATGGCACAGTTTAATGGTAAGAGCATTGTTGAATACTACTCACGGTAAGGAGGTACGGATTTGACTTTGTCAGTAGTACCTAAGATTCAAGTTGTTGAAACTAGAGAACATTTCGCCAGGTTCGCGATCGAACCACTCGAGAAGGGTTTTGGCATTACTATTGGTAATGCTCTGCGGCGCATCATGCTTGGTCATTTGCCGGGAGCAGCAATAACTCGTGTCAAGATTGACGGCATTCAACATGAATTCTCATCTATCCCGAATGTTAAGGAAGATGTAATTGAGTTCCTGCTGAACGTTAAAGCCATCCGGCTCAAACCGCTCACCAATATGCCGGGTAAGCTGATTCTGGATGTCAGTAGTGAAGGTAAAGTCACTGCCGCCGATATTAAACCCTCGGCTGACTTTGAAATTACTAATCCGGAAATCTATCTGGCGACGCTGAATTCATCGGACTCCAAACTATATGTCGAGTTTGATGTCGAGATAGGCAGCGGTTTCAGGCAGGCGGAAGCGGCAGATAATCTGCCGGTCGGTGTCATTCCCGTAGATGCTATTTTTACGCCAACCCGTAAAGTGAACTACAGCATCGAACCGGTGCATGTCGGCAGAGAGGTCACACTGGAAAGGCTGTACCTTGAAGTCTGGACAGACGGCACCGTGGAAGCAGCTGACTCTTTGAGCCAGAGTGCCAGAATGCTGGAAGAACTTCTTGTTCCCTTTGTCAGCTTCGGGAAAGTGACGGAAGCCCCGCCTGAAAAAGCGGTCAGCGAATCGTCTATTCCGCAAGAGCTGTTCAATATGCCGGTAGAGCAATTGAACCTCTCTGTGCGCACGATGAACTGCCTGCGGCGCGGTAATATCCAGACTGTTGGTGAAGTTGTCAGTAAAGGCGAAAAGGGGTTAATGACGCTGCGTAATTTCGGCGTTAAATCTCTCCAGGAGCTTGCTGACCGCCTTGGTGAACTGGGCTTACCATTGATTCAATCCGGTGATAGCTTGCTCGGCGCTGAGGGAAACGAAGAGGACTCAGAGGCTGAAGCAGAAGCCGATTAGCAAAACAGTTAAAACTACATTGGATATAGGTGAATGTTATGGCACGTAAATTACAAATGCACAGCAGGAGACTCACCCGGTCGTCAGGCGCCCGCAAGGCTTTATACCGGGGACTGGTGACGGACCTCTTGGGTTATGAAAAAATAACCACTACCGAAGCCAAAGCCAAAGCAATACGTGGTGTCGCCGAGAAAATGATCACGCTGGGCAAAAAGGGCGACCTTCATGCCCGCCGTCAGGCGCTTTCTTTCATTTATGGCAAGAAGACAACCGATAAGGTTTTTGATGAACTGGCCAAACGGTACGCTGAACGCAAAGGCGGTTATACCCGCATGGTTAAACTCGGCGCCAGACTGGGTGACGGCGCCCCCATTGTTCAATTGGAGTTAATGAAATAATGACCCTGACAATGGCAGCTCTTGAAATCGGGCAGGATTTGAAACTGACCAAACGGCTGGCGTTGGTGCTGGAATATGACGGCACTGACTACTGCGGTTTTCAGTGGCAGGCAAACGCGCCCAGTATTCAGGGTGCGCTTGAGACTGCGCTGGAGAAACTAACTGGAGAAAAGGTCCGGGTTTTAGGCTCCAGCCGCACGGATGCAGGTGTACACGCCCGCGGTCAGGTAGTCAGTTTTAAAACAGGTTCTTCCTTGCCGGTTGATGCCTTTGTGCAAGGACTTAATTATCATCTGCCCGAAGATATCTCTGTCAAATCAGCTTGTCAGGTAAATGAATCATTCCTGGTACGAAGTATGTCTGTCAGCCGTGAATATAGTTATTCCATTTTAAATAGCCGCACCCGTTCCCCGATGACTGCAAGGTTTGCGTACCGTGTCACAGGCGAGCTGGACGTTGAGGCTATGAATTCTGCCTGCCAGGCGCTGGTAGGCATCCATGACTTTACTTCTTTTGCCAGTGATATCGGTGATGAACCGCAAATAAGCACAATCCGGCAGGTCTACCGGGCCGTAGTAGAACGTCATGAAGACATGGTTGTCTTTAATATAGTAGCTAATGCTTTTATACGACATCAAATCCGCAGCACCGCCGGCGCGTTAGTGCAGGTAGGTTCACACAAGCTCAGTCAGTCTGATTTTATCGGTTTGCTCGAAGCAAAAAAAGTCGGTTTGGCTGGCCCTACTCTTCCGGCTTGCGGTCTGTGTTTGATGAGGGTAAATTATCCCACTTCGTTCGAGGAAATGAAATGATGAAAACTGTTACAGTCAAAGCAAGTGATATTAAAAGAGAATGGCATACCATCGATGCTAAAGACAAAATCCTTGGCAAACTCGCTGCTGATGCAGCTAATTTACTGATGGGAAAACACAAGCCTTTATTCGCGCGGAACGCCGACGTCGGCGATTTTGTTATCGTAACGAACGCCGCTAAAATCCAGGTCACCGGCACCAAAACAACCCAGAAAATGTACCACAGTCATTCCGGCTATCCCGGCGGGTTAAAAACCGTCAGCATGGAAAAGCTTATGGAAACTTTCCCGGAGCGTGTAATTGAGCACGCGGTTAAAGGAATGTTGCCGAAGAATCACCTGAATGCTAAAATNNATGAAGCGGCTCAGGGTTTATAAGGGTGATCTCAAACAAACCGTAAAAGCAAAAACCGCTGCCGCGGCTAAAGTAGAACCGGAAGCAAAACCGGAAAAATAATATACATAGATTTGTCTTCAGAGATAAAGGGAGGTTTCCTTGGAGGATCAGGTTTATTTTTATGGGACGGGGAGACGCAAGACGGCAATAGCCCGTGTCAAGATAATGCCGGGAAGAGGGGCAATTGTCATCAACGGTATTCCTTATGAGGAACTGTTGACACGTATTGAACACCGCGTCATGATAACCAAACCGCTGATCGTTACCGAAACACTCGGTAAGTATAATGTGGTGGTTACCACCATCGGCGGGGGAATCTCCGGACAGGCCGGGGCTATCTCACACGGTATTGCCCGCGCTTTATTGAAAGCTAATGCGGAGAATAGGCTCAAGCTCAAACGGAATGGTCTTCTCACCCGTGACCCGCGCGCCAAAGAGAGAAAGAAAGCTGGTTTGAGAAAAGCCCGCAAAGCGCCGCAATATACAAAACGTTAAAGAATCTCTCTGTTTAAAGCTATATTTACAGATTCTCACCGGCAATGGTGAGAATCTGTTGTTCTATCAACCTGCATCGGGGCGTGTAAATGTCGAAGCAGTTTCTTCCCATGACCCTGCAATCTATCGGAACGGTCAGAAGCAACTTCAGGAAACCCACCGCCGAACGGCTGGAACTGAAGAAAATCGTTGCGGAAATTGTTATCGACCCGCAGTTAACAGAAGCCCTCAAAGGGCTGGAAGAATTTTCCCACATCATTGTCATCTACTGGCTGCACCGCGCTGTCTACGACAAAACGAGTTTAAAAACATATCCGATGGGCAACACGGCCCCCGGCCTGAAAGGATTATTCGCTGTCCGCACACCGAAAAGACCAAATGCGATTGGTAAGACCACAGTCCGTTTACTCGAAATACACGGTAATATTTTAAAAGTTCAGGGTTTGGATGCCATCGACGGCTCTCCTGTGCTGGATATCAAGCCCTACATTCCCGGTTATGATTCCGCTGCTGACGCTACCGTGCCTGATTGGGTGAATCTTGACGAGTAGTAATACCCAAACACTGTTACTCATCTACCGGCGTCTGTACGAACGCTACGGGCTGCAACACTGGTGGCCGGGAGACAGCCCGTTCGAAGTAATCGTCGGCGCGATCCTTACCCAATCCGCAGCCTGGCAAAACGTCGAGAAAGCGATTGCCAATCTGAAAAACGCCGGCGTAATGTCTCCCTCAGCTATCCGCAATATCCCTCAGGATGAACTCGCTCAACTCATCCGTTCCACCGGATATTATAATGCCAAAGCGGCTAAGCTGAAGGCTTTTGTAACATGGCTCGCTGTTACTTATAACAACAACCTGGAAAAAATGTTTGCAATTGATACCGGTTCGCTGCGCTCCGAACTGTTGGCAGTGCACGGTATCGGCCCCGAAACCGCGGATTCAATTTTACTATATGCCGGAGATAAACCCGTGTTTGTCATCGATGCTTACACTCGCCGCATTATCAGCCGCCTGGGTTTGGCTTCGGCAGTAGATTCCTACGACGGCTATCAGGCTTTTTTCACCGCTAATCTCCCGCTGGATACCCGGCTTTTTAATGAGTGTCATGCTTTAATTGTCCGGCATGCCAAAGAATGCTGTCGGAAACAACCTGTTTGCTGTAATTGTTGTCTGAAAGATATTTGCCGCTTTGAGGTGATCCAAGGTTGAAGTGGAAACTCGGCCGCCCCATTTTCTCGTTATGAAACAGACATTAGACAATAAAATACATGGTTTTTGTCTTTCTCTGCTCGATCTGCAAGCTGACAGGCATGTATAAATCAATCTCCAAAATAAAAAAGTATAATCATACCCTCCTTTGTGCTAAAATGTTAGAGTAATAATTGGGGGAATGTAAGATGGCTGTATCCGCGCGTAATCCGGAGAAAAAGCAACTCAATATCAGGACTATTACCTGGGGTGAATTAACCTGGGTGGATATCACTGATCCTACCGAAGACATCACCAAGTTCTTAACTGAAAAATACAATTTCCACCCAATGGATATCGAAGATGCCCTTAGCCTTAGACAGCTCTCCAAAGTAGAAGAATATCCTTCTTATCTTTTCGTTATTTTCCACCTTCTAAAATATGATAAAACGACGAAAGTCAGCATCCGCAAACAATGGTCGGCGTTTCTCGGAGATAAATATCTTGTCACCCTGCACCCGCGTGAACTTTCGGCGCTCGATGAATTTTTCCATGATTGTGAGATCAACGAAGATAACCGCGAGGAATATTTCAGCCAGGGATCCGGCTACCTCCTGTACCAGATTCTCGATCGCGCGTTGGACTCTTATTTTCCTATCCTCGACAAGATCATGAATCTAACTGACGCCATCGAAGACAATGTTTTCAATGAAGGCATTGAGGCCGCGCAGGAATTAAGTACGTTGCGCCGTGATATTATTACGCAGCGCCGCGTCATGTTCCCTACCCGTACATTACTGGTGGAACTGGAAAAGAAGGTCAAGCGTTTCAGCAAAATTGATCTGACCGTCTATTTCAGCGATCTCATGGACCATATGAATAAGATTTGCGAAACATTGGATGAAAATACTGATATCATCGAAGTCTTCAAAGACGCTGATTATCTATTGAGCAGCTACCGCGCTAACCGCGGTATCCGGGTTGTAGTAGTAATGCTGGCGCTGGGCCTGCCGATGGCCATTGTTTTTGGACTCTATGCGGCGTATGCCGCTTTCTTTGAAACTGCGACTAAAAGCAGCCCCGGGATTTATTTTATCCTAGTAGCGTTAATTATTGCGTTTTCCAGCGCCACTATATTATTCCTGCGCCGCAAACACCTGATTTAGTATTTCAAAGTCCTGCCTATCAACCAATAAAAAAAGGCTTGTTCTGGGAACAAGCCTTTTTTTTTATTATCTCGATATTTGATTATCGATTGCCACCAAGCTCAATATTTGTTGAGCGCATCCAATAGTTTATTTATATTCCCCGTCAATTGTGTGTTAGTGGATAGGTTCAATGCTTGATGACAGTCTTGCTTTGCTATATCATACGACCCCAACCGATACTCTAGCATACCTCTGTAATAATATGCTGCCGCGTCAGTGCTATTAAGCTCGATTGCCTTATCAAAGTCCGCTTTTGCTTTATCCAGTTGTGCAAGGTAACAGTATGCTAACCCTCTTCCATCATAAGCTAATGCATCATTTGCATTAATTTCAATTGCTTTAGTAAAATCAGAAACCGCCAGATCGTATTGTTTGTTATCACCATAAGACCAGCCTCGGTTATTATATATATTAACCAGGGTTGGATCAAGATTAATTGCCCGGCTGTAATCAGAAATGGCTTTATCATATTGACCAAGATAACTATATGCCAAACCTCTGTTAGAGTAAGCTATTGCATCAGATGAATTACGGGTAATTGCTTCGTTAAAATCAGCAACAGCCAGATCGTATTGCTTATTATCATTGTAAGCTATTCCGCGATTGTTATAAGCTGTTTCCAGTTCCGGATTCAAATGCAGCGCTTTGCTGCAATCGGAAATGGCATTATCATATTGACCGAGGTGGTAGTAAGTTAACCCTCTGTTGCTATAAGGCATGGGGCTGGTTGCATCAAGCTCTGTTGCTTTCGTAAAATCAGCGATCGCCAGGCCGTATTGTTTATTATGATCGTAAACTAAACCGCGATTATTATAAGCTTTATCGAGGTTCGGGTTCATTTGAATCGCTTTATTACAATCCGACAAGGCATCATCATACTGTCCAAGATAATAATTGGCCAATCCTCTATTGCTAAAAGCTAAAGCCTCGGTAGAATTTAGTTTGATTGAAGAATTAAAATCGGTGACAGCCCGATTGTATTGCTTCATATCGCTGTACACTAAACCACGATTATTGTAGGCTTTATCGGATTTCGGATTGAGCTCGATTGCTTTATTAAAATCAGCCAGCGCCTTTTCGTTTTGCCCCATTTGATAGTAACAGGAACCCCGGTTGTAATAAAACAAAGCATTATTGGATTGAAGCTTGATTGCCTGACTAAAATCCGTAATCGCCTGTTCATATTCTTGTTTGTGAAAATGATCCATCCCCTCATTGTTTATTTTGATCGCTGGTAAAATGCACCCAACTATTCCCGCTAAAACTGCAATGATAATCATGGTGAGAGCCAGAAATTTACATCCATTCACGAATTTATTCATTTTTCTATTTCCCTGTCAAGAATTATCCGGTACTGTACTTTGCATCTGAAGTCACGCACATTACCTCACACATATTTCGCGGTGATCCGATGCCATCTATTAAGATATTATCCATAATTTACAACCTTTTGATAGATAAATCAATAAAGATAAATTGTTCTTTTAAATGGCTTGTCATGAAAAAGAAGGAGGCTCACTTTCAAAGCAAGCCTCCTCTTTCTTTATTCGTGTTTACGGGGAATGTTACGCTTTCAGCGACCTTGGTGCTGCAGTAAATTTAGGCGGCTCGCTATTATGCTGATAGAACCAGATCTTCATAAATTCTACTAATATCAAATAGACGACGATGAAGCCCACCAATACCAGCAGGAAAGTCATTGGCAGCGGTACAAAACCAAACACTTGACCCAATGGTGTATATGGTAGCAATATGGCCAGACCCAGGATCACCGCGATATTGATTGTCAGCCATTTGTTCGGCTTACTAAGGAAGAACGGCACTGNNCCGTGTGCGGATCACGAAGATTACCAGGGTTTGTGTGAACAATGATTCTACGAACCATGCGGTCTGGAATAAAGCTGCATTATTACGGGCGTTGAATCCGTACAGCATTACGAAGAAGGTGGCAAAATCAAAGATCGAACTGATCGGACCGAAAGCGAGCATGTAATTTCGAATAAAAGTTGTCCGCAGCCGTTGCGGCTGTTGCACATAAGTCTGGTCGACGTTGTCGATCGGCAGCGCCAGCTGCGCGAAGGAATAAAGAAGTTGTCCGAGTAATAACTGGATAGGTAAAGCCGGTAGGAACGGTAAAATCAAAGAGCCGGCTGCCGCGCTGAACATATTCCCGAAGTTGGAACTGATCGCCATCTGGATATATTTAATGGTATTGCCGAATGTCTTGCGTCCTTCGATCACACCGTCGGTGATAACCTTCAGGTCATTTTTCATCAGGATGATATCGGCGGATTCTTTGGCAATGTCTACGGCATTCATCACCGAAATGCTGACGTCGGCCACTTTCATCGAAGGCGTGTCATTGATCCCGTCGCCGATATAGCCTACCACGTGCCCGTTTGCCTTGAGCGCGTTCATGATCCTGTTTTTCTGGGCCGGATTAACGCGCGTGAAAATATCCGCTTTCTCCACGATTCTGGCCAGGGCATCGTCATCGATGTTTTCAATTTCGCTGCTTTGTACGATGTTGATTGGCTCTACTTCACTGGTGCGCGTCACAGTGCCGGTTTGCGCATCATACTTCCTGCCGCGGCGGTATTGATACACTTGAAAACCAAGTTGATCGCAGACTTTTCCGGCGACTACTTCGTTGTCGCCGGTCAGGATCTTGAGTTTGATACCGGCTTTTCTCAATAACTCCAGCGATTCTCCGGCAGTTTCTTTTATCGGGTCCGCAAAAGCAATAAACCCGATAAAAACCATGGTGTTTTCATCCGCTAAGGCGTAGGATGGTTTAGGATCTACATTGCGGTAAGCGACCCCTAATACCCGGAAACCCTGGTTGCTTAATTCACGGTGTTCTTTATCAATCAGCTTTTTCGCATCGGGCGTCATGTCTTTTACTTCGCCACGGATCTCGTATTGCGAAGTAATTTTGATGACTTCTTCTGGGGCGCCCTTGGTCACCAGTATATTTTGCTGGTTCTGTTTGACCACGACGGAAAGCCTTTTACGCAGAAAATCAAAGGGGATTTCATCGATTCGCTGATATTGGTCGGTATTGATCTCTTCGTGCTTGAGGACTGCCTCGTCGAGCGGACTGCGTAACCCGGTCTGGTAGCGGCTATTCAGCACCGAATAAAGAAATACTTTATCCGACTCTTTATCTTCGATGTCGACATGGCGGATAACCGTAACTCTATTCTCCGTCAATGTTCCGGTCTTATCCGAGCACAAAATATCCATACTGCCGAAGTTTTGAATTGCGGCCAGTCTTTTTACGATGACGCCCTTCTTGGACATCGCCGTTGCCCCGCGCGAAAGATTAATTGAAAGGATCACCGGTAGCAGGCCTGGTGTGAGACCGACCGCCAGTGCTACAGAGAAAAGTAAAGACTCCATCACAGTGCGTTTATATAGTGTATTAACAAAAAAGACCACGATTATCAGGATGAATGTCACCTGCATGATCAGATAGCCGAATTTTCGCAATCCCGTCTCGAACTCGGTTTCCGGTTTCCTTTCCGCGTTCTTCTTGGCGATTTCGCCGTACTCTGTTGATCCGCCGGTCTTGACGATCACCGCGGTGGCCGAACCGGCAGTTACGGAAGTGCCCATAAACAGATAATTGTTCCACTTCCCGCTCTCTGTTTTATCGGTAATCGGGTCTATCGTTTTTTCCACCGGAAACGACTCTCCGGTAAGCGCTGACTGATCGATATAAAAGTCTTTCGCCATGATGACCCTGGCATCTGCCGGTGCGATGTCCCCGGCGGAAAGTTGAATTACGTCACCGGGTACCAGTTCAGAAATTTCGACATCCTGTTTGTTACCATTACGCAATACTGTCGCGGTCGTAGCAACTCTTTTACGCAGGGCTTCCGCGGCTTTTCCCGCCCGGTATTCCTGTGTAAAATCAAGGATGACACTGACAAGAACAATAATCAGAATGATCGCTGCTTCCCGCCAATCTTGAGAAATACCGGACACAATTGCCGCGATAATCAGGATAATTGTGACCGGACTGCGGAAATGCATTAAAAACTCGATCCAGGTGGCGCGTTTTTTTCCGTGAGCAAGCTCATTCGTGCCGTATGTTTCCAGCCGTTGGGCGGCTTCTTCCGGGCTCAGTCCGGCGGTGGATGTCCCCATCCTGGTGAGGAATTCATCTGTCGAGAGCGATAGCACTTCACCGGTATTCGTCAGTTCGGGAGTGCCCGGAGACATCTTTTTTTCTTGTTTCTTCGACATTATCCCACTCTTTTATATTCGTTCATACTTGCGCTATCAATTATGTATACCCTAGTTTAATCCTTTATTCCTGCCTGAAACAACCCTTTTTTTGAAATATTTTCGATAAATAGTACCACAAAAATAAACGCTGAAAATAGCCTCAAAACGTGGACGTACGACCGTAAATTATTCTTATGTTATAATTAGCTCACGAAAAGGATTGGAGATCTAATCTGATGGCAGAATTAAAACCGGCGCGGATATTTTTAGGTCTTGGTTCGAATATGGGTGACCGCGAACACAATATGGAGATGGCACTGCAGGCCTTGTCGCAAAAAATTGGGCTGGTAAAACTGTCTTCCCTGTATGACACAGCGCCGGTTGGTAACATCCTCCAGAAACGTTTCCTGAATATGGCATGTCAGGGCGAAACTGCTTTAACACCGGTTGCATTATTGGCTTTTATCAAGGAGATCGAGCATCAGCTGGGTCGGCAGCCGGGTCCCGTGAATAGTCCGCGCCCGATTGATATCGATGTCCTGTTTTACAACAATCTGATTATCAATATGCCCGAATTGGTCATTCCTCACCCCCGTCTTGTGGAACGGGCTTTTGTGCTGGCCCCGTTAAATGAGATCGCTCCGCAATTTATTCACCCGATAACAAAGCAAAAAGTGTCTCAATTGCTCAAATTATTGAAAATCAATCCCGGTGATGCCGTCAAACAGGGGAAAATACGAGGTGTAATATGTACGAAATAACGGTTGAATTGGATTTTGATGCAGCCCACTCTCTACGCGGTTATCAGGGAAAATGTGAAGCTTTGCACGGGCATCGTTTCAAAGTGGCAGTTACCGTCAAAGGGAGCAAATTAAATGAAATCGGGCTGGCATACGACTTTACGCTGCTAAAAAAGCATCTCGGCGCAATCCTGTCAAAATACGACCATACCAATCTGAACGATGTCCCGCCGTTTACAAAGATCAATCCATCATCGGAAAACATCGCCGCGGCTGTCTA
Organism: Dehalococcoidia bacterium; assembly: GCA_003162335.1. Taxonomy (GTDB): domain Bacteria; phylum Chloroflexota; class Dehalococcoidia; order Dehalococcoidales; family Fen-1064; genus Fen-1064. The sequence continues at coordinate 17,866 of PMMG01000115.1, read as the reverse complement.
CCGGGAGTTGAAGAAAAAACTTGCAAAAGCGCCGGTCATGCTTGGCTATGTCGAGGTGTGGGAATCCCCGCAGAGCCGGGTGATTTACCGGCCTGACTAGCTCTTTTTTTCCGGTGGTAAAAGGTTGGGGATGGTGTCCACGATCGGATAGCGGACTTTGCACTTTCCGCAGAACAGGGAACCGCTGACAATTTCCTTCTCGTTTTCTTTCTCGATCGTGAGCGTCAGTTTTCCTTTGCACACCGGACAGACCAGGATATTCATTAAATCTTTTTTCATAAGTATTAAAAAGTATATCATAAAAAGAGTCCTGGTTACACGCGAAGATGGTTTATAATAGTAAAATATGATTCCGATAATAGTCCTTGCGCTCGTTTTTATCCTCATTATTATCCGGCGGATCGGTAAATTTCGCTTTCAAATCTGGCAGATCATGGCGTTGGGCGCGTTTGCTGTTCTGGTTACCCTGCAGATATCTCCTCTGAACGCCTTGAAAGCAATTAATCTTGATGTCATCTTCTTTCTATTCGGTATGTTCATTGTCGGGGAAGCGCTGGAAAACAGCGGCTACCTTTCTTTTCTTTCATACCGTCTTTTCGGTCGCGCGAAATCACTGGATAGTCTGATCCTCTTCATTCTTTTCGGCATGGGTATCTCAGCTGCATTCCTGATGAATGACACACTTGCCATTATCGGCACACCGGTGGTATTGTTACTGGCCAGAAAAGCGCAGACCACCCCGAAGATTCTGTTATTAGCCCTGGCCTTTGCCGTTACTATCGGCAGCGTCACCAGCCCCATCGGTAATCCGCAAAACCTGCTGATTGCGATCAACGGCAATGTAGCTAACCCATTTATTACCTTTTTCCGCTATTTATTATTGCCGACATTGATAAATCTGCTGGCTGCCTACTTTCTACTGCGTCTGTTTTACCGTAAGCACTTCGACCATCAAATATTAAGCAACCACCCTGAAGAAATTAAAGACCCTGAACTGGCGCGCCTCTCACAAATCTCGCTGGTATTATTGGCAGTATTGATACTTGTAAAAATTATTACCGTGTTTGCCGGTTTGAAAATCGAATTTCGGCTGACCTATATTGCTTTAACCGCTGCGCTGCCGGTGATAATCTTCAGCCCGAAACGGTTGACCATTATCCGCCGGATTGACTGGACAACACTCATCTTCTTTGCTTCAATGTTCATCCTGATGGCCAGTGTCTGGAACTCCGGCGTTTTTCAGAACGTCATTACTTCTACGAATATGACTTTGACCTCGGTGCCGGTGATCATGGGCATCAGCGTCGTTTTAAGCCAGTTTATCTCCAATGTTCCGCTGGTAGGGCTCTACCTGCCGATGTTGATGAAACTGGGAGTGACCGGTGCGGGGCTGATGGCGCTGGCTGCCGGCAGCACCATTGCCGGTAATCTTTCCATTCTGGGCGCCGCCAGTAACGTCATTATCATCCAGAACGCCGAACAAAAATCTGGAGAAACACTCACATTTTGGGAATTCGTCAGGATCGGCGCGCCCTTGACCGCCGTCAATATCTTTATCTACTGGGTTTTCTTTATGATCATCAAATAAGAAAACTAAAAAGGGTGGGTTCAAAATGAAGTGACCCCACCCTTTTATTTACATTGAGTTTGCGTTTTATGCCAACGCAGCTCTTGCCCCGATTCTACTATTCGTCATTACCGGTCTGCCAGTGCGTTGCGCCGCGGGTGGCGCTTTCCGATCGATTTTCTTTACTTGACTCGGCCGGTTAATTACCGTCCCGATTGCCGATTTTCTGCCGATGTGTACCATCTGCGGGTCGAAGGTTCTTTCCCATTCTTCGGGATGATAAAGCAGAGCCTGCCGGACGGGCGCTGCGCTGGATTTTTCGCTCATTGTTTTTACTACAGCCGTTTGCGCTTTGTAGTTGTTCCAGGCTTCCGGATGATAGAAGATCGGCTGCCGGTTCATCTGTATATCGCCGGCCGTTCTCATTGTCGTGGCGTTAAGCGCCATTGAACGTTTCAGATAATCGCTCCACTTTTCGGCATCGTAGAAAATACCGGTGCGGGTTGCCTTCACGGCGCCGATTGCTTTTGCTTCGGCGGCTTCTGTTTGGAGTACGAATTTTGCCATTGCCTCCGGGTCGTTTAGCAGCCCTTTGCGGACTGGTTTCAAGCTTTCGGAGAACTTGACATCAGCTTGGGCCATTTGATTTACCATGTTGGCCCAGGCCTCATGGTCGTAGAGGAGCCCTTTGCGCACTTGTTTCAAGTCGTCCTGCCGTTTGGCTTCGGCTTGCGCCATCTTATTCGCTGCCGCTACGGCTGCCATTGCTTTGGGGTCATTCAGTAGTCCTTTACGGACCGGTTTGGTATTCTCTACCGGCTTGATTTCAGTGACCATGGCCGGCCACGCTTCAGGGTTGTACAGTAGGCCTTCTTTTAGTTGTTGTTCGTCGGGTTCTACCTGAACGGCTGTTTGCTGCATATATTCAGCCCAGGCTTTCTTGTTGTGGTATAGTCCGTGTTGCTCAGGTTCGATTTCACCATATTGAACCAAAACCGGTTGCAGGTCGGAATTCTTTCCCATAAAATTTGACCACTGCTGCGGATTGTAATAAAGGCCTGCCGGTTTGGGGGTGATCTTGTTTACTGCTTTACCAAGCATTGTGCCGAAAGCTGATACCGGTTTGGTAAATTTCGACCATGCTTCTGGATGGTAGTAAAGCCCCTGGCGGGTTGGATAATTTACCATTGCCAGTTCCCGCGCCAGTTCTTCATGAACAATGGCATCAGGAATACCGCCGGGTTTCAATCTCGGCAGCATCAACCGGACAACAGCCATGCGTGCAACGGCAGAAACCAGGAACATCCCCAGTATTTGGCTGCCGGAAATGCGGAACATGCTGTTTAACATTAGACCGCCAGCCATCATCCCCAGCGCCGAGGCAAATGTCGTTAGACTTTTACAATAAACGATGTAATGTAACCGCTGTTCCGGTTGTGTGGACTTATATATAAATGTCTGATTGGACAGATCGAACGCTGCATTCACTGTGCCGGAGAATAGCTGCGCCCCGCACAGGAAGGCGATATTTCCACGGGAGAATATCCACAGCAGTGGACTTAACGGAATCAGGTGCGATACGATGCCCAGAACCCTCAAACTGCCGGATTTATCCACCATCTTACCCCAGAAGGTAATACTGATAACCCGCGCCACGAATTCGCAGGATGCGATCAGCGTGATTTGCATGAAAGAAAATTTTAAATCATTCTTCATGTAAACAGCGTATAAAGGGCCGCTCAATTGAATCGCAAAAGTGAAGAGGGAGACAAACAGAATAAAGGTGCCCAGGTGTTCTTTTCTTGCTCCCTGTAAAAACTTTTTAAAAGAAAGCGTCGGCACAGTTAGTGATTTAGCTACCTGTGGAGGAGAATGAATCATGCTGTAAAGGAATGTGCTGACGACCGAGGCCAGAAAAGCCACTGACAGCACTACGGCAAAACCTCTCTCTACATTTCCTGTCGATTTATATAGTGTGAAACCCATGATATTCAGGGCAACCAGATAAAACATACCGGCGATCACCGCTCGCCAGCTCAGATACCGTCCCATTTTTTCAGACGGGACCATATTTGCCAGCCAGTTATCCCGTAACGGGCCCAACAGTGTTGCCGGAACCAGACCTAAAACCCATAAACCGATCAGTAATACCGGGTTTATATTTTTAAAAAACAGGAACACAAAAATAATCGGAATCCAGGTGACGGCATTAACCACAGCCATCGTTATGACCGTGCGCTTCATTGGTGTCTTGCCTTCTACTAGATTCGGTACTTTAATCAGCAGCGCCGCTAGCACCAGGTTCACAACTGTACCGAGCAACGAGACTGTGGCGGCATTAGCGCCAACTGCAATCAGGGAGTTAGCCTGGAAAGAACATCCGGCGGCCTCCGCATTTGCGGCTCCTGCTTCGGCATGAAATAGCGCAAGGCTCTCATCTTTTTTATCTGCACCGTTTTTGGCGAATAAGTTCATTTTATTTTTTTCCGGTATTTTCAGGATTTAGCAAAAAAATAAAACCCGGAATATCCACGCTTTCAGGTGGGGATTAGCCAAAAAACAGACTAGAGGAATTTCAGATTGGTTATCTTATCCAGAAAAATAGTAATATTTACCCGGATAAACTAACCGCCGCGCTGAAATCTGATTATTGAGACCTCATAAGATACGAGTCAACACGAAAAAATGTGTCTTAAACATTTACCGTCGATGCACTCGCTGGCTGCCGACTGAGCGTAAAAGAGTATTATTAATGCGGGTTCGCCTTAAATAGCCAACATATCCATTTTATCTGTGGTTTTCCGGTCTGGTACACAACTCTTTTACTATTCAGCAGCCTTATTTATTACCGGTGCGCCACACATTCAACAAATCGTCAAAATTGTCTTTCTCTCACAGCTTTAAAGAGGACTGGATCCGCCTATCTTCACTATTTATATGCTCAGAGACAAGCCATTAATCAATTTTTTGACCAACCACTTGCCTCCTTCTAATTATGTATTATACCTGCGTTATGACCGATTGCAAGACCTGGCAAGCTAAAATTTTCATTGGTTTTTACAGTAGTTTTTACCTTTGGTCGCGTTTGTCATTTACCTGAAATGTTATACATTCGTTATCTTTCTTCTCCCCATTTTGTAACTATTTTATATTGGTTTAAGTATAATTGCTGAGCAGTTATGTAAATATTTTATTACTCGTATAATTACGGATTGTAAAACCATTTCATGGTGTTAAAATTATAGTAGGTGAGATATCTCGTAGATGAATAAAAGTTCACCTAACCTATTGGCAGGGTTTTCGTTAAATAGTATAATAGGCTACTTTTTAATGGCAAGCCTTGTCGAAATATATTTTTGCAAGGAGAGAAAATGAGATTGAACAAAAAGTTCCTCGGCGTATTGCTTTCAGTCCTATTAACAGCGATGTTGATAACCATTCCAGTCACCCCGGTATCCGCTGCAGCAACAGTATCGTTGGGTGTTTCACCGGCATCAGGTCCATCCGGATCGGTAGTGTATGTTACCGCCGGACCTTGTACCCCAGGCGCAACTTACACAATTTTAATGGGGTCGAACAGTGTCGCCTCTGGGACAGTTCCTCTGGGAGGAACCGTTACGACCTATTTTGCCGTGCCGGTTATGGTTAGAAATGCCTATAGTGTTTCTATCAGCACTTCCGCCGGAGAAACTACCTTATCCCCGGCTACTTTTACTTTAACTCCGCTTATTCATCTTAATAATGCCTCTGGCGTGGCCGGTGACCAGGTAACTGTCAATGGCAACGGTTTTTATTCCAATACCGCTGTTACCGTTTATTTTGACAGTAGTCCTGTGACACTTACATCTCCGGTGACCACTGATTATAGCGGACAATTCAGTAGTGCTATTTTCATAGTACCCACTGCCGCAGGTGGCACCCATACGGTAACCGCGGGTGATACCGGGGGGGTGTCTTTCGGTGTCACTTTCACAATTTCGGCTAAAATGTCATTATCCGCCACTACCGGTAATGTGGGCTCTTCAATTACAGCTTCCGGCAGTGGATTCGCTGTCAGTTCCGCTCTATCCTTCTTTTTAGACGGGACTGCTTTCAGTTCCACCGCGCATACAGATGCTACCGGCAATTTCTCCAATGCTGCGATTGTTATTCCATCAATTGCCGGTGGGGCTCATACTCTTACCGCGACAGATAGTGTCGGGAACTCTTTGTCTGCCACGTTTACTGTTACCGGTACCACAACGGTTGCTCCCACCTCGGGCGCTATTGATTCCACCGTGACAGTTACCGGCCAGGGTTTTCAAGCCAGCTCCCCTATCCAGATCAGTTATGATGGCGGTGCCGTTACAACCGTTCCTGCCTCTGTAACCAGTGACGCGAACGGTCAATTTTCCGCCAGTTTAAAAGTGCCGGCCGGCGCCAGCGGTACACATGTAATTAAGATCACCGACGGCGCTAACACTACCAGCACGAATTTCACCAGTATTTCCACCGCCACTGTGTCTCCCACAAGCGGACCGGTAGGCACTACCGTTACTGCCAAGGGGTCCGGTTTTAAAGCCAACGGTACTGTTTCGATTAATTACAATAATGTCCAGATCGGTACTGTTACTGCCAGCGGCCTTGGTAATTTCTCCACTAACATTAACATCCCGGCTGCCGGAACGGGTTCGCATCCTCTGGTGTTGTCCGATTCGTCAAATACCCAATCCTTTACCTTCAGCGTCACACCGACTGCGAATCCAATGACTCCAACCACCGGCCCCATCGGCACTTCCGTTACTTTTAGCGGTTCGGGCTTTGGTTCTAGTAAGACACTCAATGTCACCTATGATGGGAACCCGGTAACTTTGACACCCGTGAGCACCACTGACGCAACCGGGACATTTAATGTATCTTTCAAAATCCCGGTCAGTAAAAGCGGTAATCATACAATCATCGTATCCGACGGAACAACCACTAATACCTATACATTTAAGTTGGATGCAACTCCTCCCGTGGCCCCGACACTTACCCTGCCTGCTGCTGCCACCAAATTAGGTAAGATTCCTACCCTTTCATGGTCGCCGGTGACCGACGCAAACGGCGGCATTACTTACAACATGCAAATTTCCAAGGACCAGGCCTTCAATACCGTTCTAATTACGAAATCCGGATTGACTGCGACGACCTATACCCTGGACACCAATGTTCCGGCTGAAAAATTAAAATCCGCCAGCAAGAGCGCGCCTTATTACTGGAGGGTGCAGGCAACTGATGCCGCCGGTAATGTCGGCGCCTGGACCACTCCCCAGACATTCCTGGTAGGTTTGGCGTTAAGCGATTATATCGTATACATTATTTTTGCGGTCATCGCAATAATGTTGGGTGTTCTTGGTTTCGTCATCGGCAGAATCACCAAACGCTCGATTTAATATTTTAAGCAGTTTATACAAAAAAGCCTGCGTCCTTCAAACGAAGGACGCAGGCTTTTTAATTTTTCTCTCAAAATAATTCAGATTTTTTTAAAGCTGACCAGCTGTCGGAAGTCAATGACCCCGCTCTCGCTGTTATTCTCCACTTCAATTCCTGCTTCGGAGACAGCTGCCAGCGGATTCAGTCCTCCCAGGAATACTATCCCTACCCGGTTTGGTCCCACCGGTATCTGGCAGATCGACTCACTGGTATTCCCCAACCGGTAAATACCGCCGATGCCGGCTTCTTTCATTTCTGTCATTATTTCGCTGACGAGCGACCTTGACGGCGCGGGAATTTCGCGGAAATTAGCCAGAATTCTACCTTTACCGGTCTTCGCTGCTTCGCGTACGCTGGTCATTCTGGCCCTGATATATTGTTCCGATGGGTCCAGAGAAGTGCCGTTGTAGTAAATAATTGCCACAAAACGTTCTTGTCTGGGCATTCTCAATTCCAGAACGCCTCCGAATTTGGACGATATCGGCACGCCGGATTTTGACAACACGCCGTTTACCACCACACTACAGATTGTTCCGACACCTACTTTGCCCTCGGGGACGATAACCGAACCCATCTTTTCGCCCTCATTGGCCACAGCAATGAGGTCACTGACGCAAAAACCGGAGGTATATGCCTCATCGATTATGGACAGGGCTTCCTTGAACTTTTCTTTGGGTAACAATGAGGTATTTATCGGCACTAATCCCGAGCGTGTGCGGGGATTAAAAGTTGTTTGAAAAGCCAGCGTTTCTAATTTTTCCAGGACGAAACCAACATGCTCCGGCGCCAAAGCAATCTTGAGCTCTTCCAGACCTTGCACGGTCAGCATCCTGCCGTCCCGTCCGAATGGCTGCGTGTGCCCTCGTTCATCAGTGATACGAAGATGGTATCTGACTGCCCGTTCGCTCAGAAAAATACCGTGTCGTTCCAGTTCCCGTGCGATGGTGATAGAACCTAACGGTTCCGATGATTCGTTCAGCACCTTTAGAATAGCGATTATCTTACGTTCCGTTTCGGAGACAGAACCCTGTACCATTATATCTGAAACCTCGAAAATGGATTACTAACCTATTTCCCCCTGGCCTTTTACCATTCTTTAAAAAGACTTGTCAGCGGCAGTCTCCGGTCGCGCCCGAAAGCACGGCTGGTAATTTTCACGCCGGGGGGAGCCTGGCGGCGTTTGTATTCACTTCTGTCTACCAGCTTCGCCGTTTTCTGTACGACGGCTTTTTCGTATCCCAACGCGACAATCTGGTCTACTGACTTGTCTTCTTCGACATAGGCCGTCAGAATTGCGTCCAGAACCTCGTACGGAGGTAAACTATCGGAGTCTTTCTGATCGGGTCTCAATTCGGCAGACGGCGGTTTATCAATAATCGCTGCCGGTATCAAATTAAAGCCGGCTTTGGCATTGCGGTATTTTGTTATTTTGTAAACCAGCGTTTTCGGGACATCTTTGATTACGGCAAAACCGCCGGCCATGTCGCCGTAAAGCGTAGTGTAACCGGTGGCCATTTCACTCTTGTTGCCGGTGGTCAGTACCAGCCAACCGAATTTGTTCGAGAGCGCCATCAGTAAATTCCCTCTAACCCGAGCCTGTAAATTCTCCTCGGTACTGTCCGGTTTAGTGCCGGTAAATGATTCTACCAGCGTATCCAGGTAAGCCTGGAACGGTTTCTCGATCGGGATTGTTTGTAATTTAATTTCCAGGTTCTGTGTCAGCGCTTTTGTATCCGTCACACTGCCCGTAGAAGAATATCTGGATGGCATTGATATTCCAATTACATTATCCTTACCCAGCGCGTCGACTGCAATCGTTGCCACGATCGCGGAATCTACTCCGCCGGAAAGACCGATGACAACCTTGGAAAACCCGTTTTTGTGGATATAATCCCGCGTCCCCAGCACCAGCGCCTGATAAACTTCTGCTACCGGGTCAAGTGTAGTCGTATGATGGGGCTTAAGCGGTGGTTTTTGCCCGGACGGTTGAGTTTGTGATACCACTGTTTTTGTCTGGCGCCAACCGGTTTTTTCCAGTACCGGTGATTCTTTACGCCATCTGGGATCATGTAGCCGCGCCCGGAAAACGGATTCGATATCCAGATCGGCGACAATGAAATCTTCCTCAAATTGTTTCCCGCGGGTGATAATGTTCCCGCGCTCATCTGCAATAAAACTGTGGCCGTCAAAAACCAGTTCGTCCTGTCCGCCGACTAGATTATTATAGGCGAAAACAGCTACGGTATCGGTTGCGCGCGTGGCGATCATTTTTTCCCGCGATTCACCCTTACCGGTGTGATACGGCGAAGCGCTGATGTTAATGATCACCTCGGCTCCGGCATAGGCTTGGACGGTGGCTGGTCCGGCTTCGTACCAGATATCTTCACAGATATTGATGCCGATACCGATACCGTTCACCACATATACGGGACATTCTTTGCCTGCCCGAAAATAGCGGTTTTCATCGAAAACGCCGTAATTCGGTAGGTACATTTTATGATAAATACCGATGAGTTTACCATCGGAAATCAGCGCGGCGGCATTATAAATATCGCCGTCTGAATCCACAAAACCGACTACGACGGTTATTCCATTGGAGGCTTCCACGATTTTCTGTAGTGATTGCAGATTAGCCTGAATGAATTGGGGCTTGAACAGCAAATCTTCCGGTGGATACCCGCAAATAGCAAGTTCAGGGAGCGTGACGATGTCCGCCTTCAGCGCGCGGGCGCCGTCAATCGCTCCCAGAATTTTTTTTACATTGCCGTCAAAATCACCAACTGTGGTGTTAATCTGCGCCAAAGCTATTCTCAGGCGGCGCATTTTTCACCTCCATCAGGAAAATGCCAGTAATGTATTATAGCATGGGCAGGTACCGGTCGAGTTCGTATTTCGAAACATGGATCCGGTACTGGTTCCACTCTATCTTTTTATTTTCGATGAAGGCGTTAAAGACATGGTCGCCCAGTGCTTTCCTAACCAGTTCGCTCTTTTCGGTCAGCGCGATGGCATCGGCCAGATTAGCAGGTAATGTATTGATGCCGCGGTCTTTTCTTTCTTGTTCGGTCATCTCGTAAACATTTTCTTCTATCGGATCCGGCGGTTCCAGATTTTCTTCGATACCTTTCAAACCGGCAGCCAGCATCACACTGAAGCAAAGATAAGGATTACAAGCGGGGTCAGGCGACCGCAATTCTATTCTGGTGGCTTTCTCTTTGCCCGGCCGGTATTCCGGCACGCGGATCATATCGGAGCGGTTGCGTTTGGCCCAGGATAGATATACCGGCGCTTCGTAACCGGGTACAAGTCTCTTGTATGAGTTGATCCATTGATTGTTTACAGCAGTGATTTCCGGCGCATATTTTAATAGACCGGCAACATAACTGCGGGCGAGTTTAGACAGGAAATATTTACCTTTGGCATCAAAAAAGGCGTTTCTATCGCCTTTAAACAGCGATTGGTGCACATGCATACCGCTGCCGTTGATTCCAAAAACCGGTTTCGGCATAAACGAGGCATATACACCTTGATTCATAGCGATTTGTTTGACGACCAGACGGTATGTCATTACATTATCCGCCATCGTCAGTGCGTCGGTATAACGCATGTCGATTTCGTGCTGGCTCGGGGCAACTTCGTGATGCGAATATTCGATACCGATGCCCATTTTTTCCAAGGTGATCACAGTATTACGCCGCAGGTCGGTGGCGGCATCCAATGTGGTCATATCAAAATAGCCGCCGGAATCCAGAGTCTCTGTTCCCTTTGAATCTTTGAAATAGAAGAATTCCAGTTCCGGCCCGACATAGAAGGTGAAGCCCAGATCGGCTGCCTTCTTTAGATTTCTTTTTAAAACAAACCGCGGATCGCCTTCAAAAGGTTCTCCGCCGGGTTTCAGAATATCGCAAAACATACGGGCCACTGCGTTGTGTTCAAGCGGCCGCCACGGCAGGATCTGGAAAGTATCGGGGTCGGGCTTCGCCACCATATCGCTTTCGTCGATACGCGCAAAACCTTCGATCGATGAGCCGTCAAAGCCCATTCCTTCTTCCAGTGCCCCTTCCAGTTCGTCAACGGATATTGCAAAACTTTTTAGTACACCCAGAATATCGGTAAACCACAGGCGGATGAACCGGACATCGTTTTCTTTAGCCATTTTGAGAACATATTCTTTGCTCTCATTTTTCTTCTCTTTCTTCGGCATGGTAACATAACCTCCTGTTTTATTTAATTTAATTCATTTATTATACTGCGTTATTGCCTGAATCGCCCGTTCTGATCCGCACGGCGTCATCGATCGGAATGATAAATATTTTACCGTCTCCGATTTCTCCCGTTCTTGCTCCCCTGATTATAGCATTAATAATAGCCGGGACATCATCATCCATCGCCACAACTTCAATCTTGAGTTTAGGCAGGAATTCCAGCCTGTATTCTTTCGAACCCCATTTTAACGGCACCCCTTTTTGTCTGCCGCGGCCGCTTACTTCCGTAATAGTCATACCAAAATAACCGATTTCTTCGAGATATTTTTTTACTGGTTCCAGTTTCTCTTCCCTGATAATCGCTTCTACTTTTTTCACCGTAAATTGCCTCCATAGGCGCGTTCTCCATGCTGTGAAATATCCAGGCCTACAGATTCTTCGGCAGGCGATACTCTCAACCCGATGGTGGAATTAACGATCTTGCCCAGTATCCATGTCATTACGAAAGCAAAAGCCGCCACACTGATAACAGCTACAAGTTGTATTAATACCTGTTTCGGGTTACCGTAAATCAAACCATTTTTACTGTTTGGACTTACAGCCGCGCTGCAGAATATGCCGGTTGCCAGCGCACCCCAAATACCGCCCATCCCATGCACTGCAAAGACATCAAGCGATTCATCAATGCCGGTTTTAGGCCGCCAAAGCATCATATGATAACACAGGAGAGAAACGCCAGCCCCGATGGGGATTGCCATAATGGGTTGTATAAAACCCGCTGCCGGAGTAATTGCCACCAGGCCGGCCACACCGCCGGTAACGACTCCAAGTAACGAAGGACGCCGGTAAATCCAGCTCAATACCATCCAGACAAAGGCCGCTGTTGCCGCCGAAAGATTGGTAGCCACAAAAGCGCTGGAAGCCAGGCCTCCGGCAGTCAGGGCACTGCCGGCATTGAATCCAAACCAGCCGAACCAAAGCATCCCCGCGCCCAAAGCTACCATCGGTATATTGCCCGGTTCCATCGGTTCTTTNNCCCCAAACCCAGTGCGCTATCGGTAAATAGACGAGTGTAAACCACAATACTGAAAATAAAGTCAGAGCGCTGAATTTGATGCGTTCTACTACTGCGCCTGTGATCAGAGCTACAGTAATAATAGCGAACATACCCTGGAAAGCCATGAATAATANNCCGTAGAAGAAAGCCAGTCCCGGCGTCATAAACAATACCATTGCCGCAGAGACCAGCATCCACGCTGTATCACCGGTGTTGATAGACATTTAATCTCCTTCTCATTAGAATGTCTATACTTTACAGCGATATTGTTTCAAGTATATTTCGGTTATATTAAATCTATGTTTCATGAAGGAGATGAGCGTGGAGGGGTTCAATTTTTAACAAAACGGTAACCAATGTTTCGTACCGTTTCGATATAAACATGAGTGGGGTCTTCTATTTTACTCCGTAGTCTCCGTATATGGACGTCTACGGTGCGGTCTCCGCCGAAATAATCCTGGCTCCAGACCTGATTCAGCAGCGCATCGCGGGTAAAAACCCTGCCGGGATGACTGGCGAGGAATTTCAGCAATTCGTATTCTTTAAATGTTAACGATACCAGTTTACCGTTAACGTAGACTTCATATTTATCCGGGTCGATGGTGATGCCGGCCGTCCTGATCGGCTCGGTAGAGACTTCTGTTTCCTTCTTGACCAGCCGTTTGATTCGCGTTATCAATTCTTTGCTGTTGTACGGTTTCACCACAAAATCATCGATCAAATCATCCAGGCTGTCCATCTTTTCCAGCGGAGTCAGGGCAATTACCGGGAATTCTTTTTCTTTTCGCACGGAGCGGCATAATGTTATTATTTCGGGTGCGCCGGTAAATTCTATCAGCAGCAGCCCGGCATTCTCTTCACCAATCTTTTCATAGACATCATCAATGCTGGTAACCGCGCATTGAAAATCGTGCTTGTTTAGTTCCCCACACAGCTTCGATATCTCTTCAGAATGATGGGCTACGATGATTATTTTCAGCAACATTCGCCTTCTACCAAACGGAAAACGCTTTCCGTTTCAATAATCGTATTATAACTGAAACAATATTTAAATACACGTGTGTTGCATAATCCACTCTCCGTTTACGGAGGATCCAGGTCTCGCAATTTCCAAGGACAGTAAAGCTTTAGGCGGTACGTACTTTGCGAAGCGTGAGAAGCAAATGCATGCAGGGACTCCGAGCGAAGCGGAATGGAGATGGGGCGTTATGATTGTATTGCTGTTGCAATTTTATAAAGAGCAATGGCTCTAATAAAAGTATTCCAAACTCTTTATGGATATAAGTGTTAACGATATGCCGATGCCTAAAATGTCACAAGCTGCGTAACACTTTGCTCACAAACGCATTCGTATGCTTGCGGTTTGGCTCCCTCATTGCTAAGATTATGCTGGCAGCGAATACAATTGGAGTGTTAAAAATGGATGAAATTCTTCCCCGTAAAACAGAAAAACCATGGGGTTATGAACTGCTCTATGCTCATACTGAGCAATATGTCGGCAAAGTTATTTTTGTGAAAAAGGGATTCCGCCTCAGTCTGCAATATCATAAACAAAAAGACGAAAGCATGTATCTCTTGCAGGGGAAAGTCAAGTTCAGCGTCCAGCCTCAAGGTGGCAAGATGACCGAAACCGTCGGAGATCCCGGGTATGTTCTACATCTCCCTCCTATGACGATTCACCGTGTCGAAGCACTGGAAGACTCGACCATTCTGGAGGTTTCCACTCCCCAACTTTCGGATGTCGTCCGGCTCCAGGATGACTACGGTCGCGCTCCTTAATGTACCATCCATAGGGCGAAAGCCGGTAACCTGTACAAACATTAAAACACAGTAGCGGGAATAACAGCATGCAGCTGTCATTCCCGCTCGCTATTTCTAAATTTATTTCAACTTATTTCTTTAATTCTGAAGTACAATTCGGACACCTGGTCGCTTTCACAGGTATCTGGGTGAAGCAGAAAGGACATTCTTTTGTCGCTGGAAGTGCTGCAACGACCGGTTCCTTAGCTTTTTGGCGGGCGTTCATTTGGGCAATCGGGCGCACAACGAAGAAAAACACCACGGCGGCGATGATGACGAAGGTAATGATGGTATTGATGAAATTACCGTAGTTGATCGTGATTGCTCCGGCTGTCTGGGCTACTGCGAGAGATGTGTAGGGTCCCGCTACCTTACCCTGTCTTAGCACTACATAGAGGTTGGAAAAATCCACTTTACCGAGTGCCAATCCTATTGGCGGCATGATTACATCTTTGACCAGTGAGGCAATGATTGGACTGAAGGCAGCACCGATGATGATACCCACCGCCATGTCCACGACATTCCCTTTCATGATGAATGCCTTGAAGTCTTTGAGCATTTTCATCCTTCCTTTTTTGAGTAGTCTTAAATAGTCTCAAACTACTTTAAATAATAATTGTACGCTCACTATAATGCACAGCAACAATTATGTCAATACCAGTTTTTAGTGACAAGTAAAAATAAGAAATTCGTTATCCGGAAATCCATCAATTTGTCTCCTTTACCAGGGGGAAGCATACCAGGAAATTAAACACGGCCTGTTTCATTCTTGATCGTTATAAACTAATGGGACTATCAACAAAGCCGGGTGAGGCGAATAAAGTTCTTGACTTGAAATGATGACAATGCCACAACGGATAATAACAGATATGGATTATCTGAAAATATTTGCCGTTGCTTTATTTGCAAGGACTTTACGCGCAGCATGCTCTCCAAGCGCGATAGCTTGTGCGCCATTATTAAATTGCCAGAAACCAATTCCTTCGACATCAGGACTGATCGCCAAATCAGCTTCTTTTAAATTTTCAACAGCCAACCGGTATTCAGAAATGGTCAGTGATTGACTTAAGATATCGATTAATTTTGGCGATTTTATTTGTAACGGCTGAGCTTGTTCCGTTGTGGATGAGGATAAGGATGTGGTGTTCGCTTTTCCTTTCAGGCGATGAGAAAGCAGGAATGTATTGGCAGCATTTTCGATATCATCTATATGTGATTGCAGAGACCGATGTCTTATTCCGACCGGGTCTGTTATCCTATCGTCTTTTATTGTTTTTTCGTCGTTCGATATCTCACATACCTGCAATTGTATATTTTTATTTAAGTTGTACATAATCCTGCGCGGTTCCGGTATCACATTCACTCCGATTACGTAATCCGCTCCCATTTCGCGGCAAATACTCACCGGGACCGAATTTACCAAACCACCGTCCACCAGATAACGACCTGAAAGTTCAACCGGTGTAAAGATACCGGGTATCGATATGCTCGCGCGAACTGCCTCGATAAGTGACCCGTCACGTAATACTACTTGTTCCCCACTGATAATATCGGTTGCCACGCACGAAAAATCACATCGCAATTGGGAGAACGTAATGTTTCCTAAAATAGATTTGAGCAGTAATACAACCCGTTTCCCCTGGAGCAGGCCGCTCAGCGGAATCGTCATATCAACCATATAAAGCAGCTTCTTCCAGTCTAGTCCCAGGACAATCTTTTCCATGTCGTCAGGATCATACCCGCCGGCGTAAAGAGCCCCAATAATTGAGCCGATGCTGGTTCCTGCAATAATGTCAGGCGAAATGCCGTATTCATGAAGAACTTTAAGAACTCCAATATGAGATAATCCGCGTGCGGCGCCGCCGCCTAAAGCATAACCAATCTTTTTAGTGCTCATTTCAACGTCACCACTTGTTTATTTTAGTCCGTTGGAAGCGCCGGTTTTAAATTGACACTAAACTCGCTGCTGACCTGCTACTATTTTAACTGGATAAGGTTAAAATTGGAATTCGACCGTTTTTGTAGACAGGTATAAGAGTGAATTAAATATTGAGTTCCAGCCCGATCGGGCAATGATCCGAGCCGGTAACCTCGGTCACAATATATGCCTTTTCCATATTACCAACCAGATTCTCAGTGATGAAAAAGTAATCGATTCTCCAGCCGACATTCCGTGCCCGTGCGCCTGTTTTCATATCCCACCAGCTGTATTGTCCCGGTTCTTTATGAAAATAACGAAAGGTATCGATATAGCCGTGCGCCACCAGTTTGTCCAGCCATGCCCGTTCCATGGGTAAAAACCCGGAAACCTTCGAGTTTTCCTTGGGATGCGCCAAATCTATTTCTTCGTGTGCTGTGTTCACATCGCCGCAGATAACTATTTTATCGCCCTTGCGCCGCCGCGCTTCCAGATAATTAAAAAAGGCCTCATAAAAATCCATTTTGTATTTCAGCCTTGCATCACCCTGCTTCCCGTTCGGAAAATAAATATTGCATAGCGTGAATTCCTGATACTCGGCTATCAGGATTCGTCCTTCGGTATCGAACGCAGGTACGCCGAAACTCTTGTGTACCTTTAGCGGCTTCTCTTTGCTGAAAGTAGCCACACCGGAATAGCCTTTTCTCTCCCCATAATCCCAGAATGTCTGGTAACCGGGTGGTTCCAGCAGTTCGTTGGTCAGATTATCCGGGCTCGCTTTGGTCTCCTGCAAACACAGGATATCCGGCGATTCTTTTTTTAACCACTCGAAAAACCCTTTTTTGGCTACAGCTCTGACACCATTCACGTTCCAGCAGATTAATTTCATCTCTTTCATTATACAGTTCCTGCTGGCTAGGTCAACCCGGTTTATTGCCTATCGTAAGTAATCGCATTAATGGATAAAGTAAAGGTCGTAGGTGCAACTCTGTTATTAGCGGAAGCCGCGATGGAAATCTTCGGTCTGATCGTAATCGATGCTCCCGCCGGAATGGTTGTAGTCTTACCGCTTGTGTAAGCTTCGAACGTTACTATTTTATCTCCTGCATAGGCCGAAGTAACAATGGCGGTTCCACCCCCATCTATTACTTGCGGATAGCCTGTTGCCAGGATTCCGCCGAAAGGCACCGCGGTAGTGATCAATCCGGTAACATCAAGATTAGAGATTACACCACTGGTATTATTAGTGATTTTCAAAGCGAATTGGGCTGAATTTGCCGTCNNGCATTTCCCGCCAGATTATCCTGCAGAGTCTGCATCTGGTCCTCCAGTGCGCTCATTTTATCTCCCAGATTTTGGATGTTCGTCCTCAGAAAATCAACTTGATCGGCAATTTCTGCCGTAGTCGGCCCTTGTGGTATCGGCGGCGTTGTGGTAATTGCCGGTACCGTCGTTATTATTGTTGTTGTCGTGGCAACCGGTTTTAGGCTTAATTCGGAGTTTTTCTTTAATTGTGCCTGTAACGTGGATAGAAGACTGTATTGTGCAGATATGTGCGTTGATATATCGTCAATTTGCGCTTTGAGTTGCTGTATCGAGGGCGTAGTTGTCACAGCAGGGGATGCGACCGGTTTTTTTATACAAGACGTAAAAATCAGTAAAATAGATAGCAAAATCGCGATAATTATTTTCTTCATATTAATTTCCGCACTTTATTCTTTGCCGCGGTTTGTCCCAATAGGGGGACTTGCATTTAGAGCATACTACCGGTTTATTTTGCTTACTGGCCCATTCGTGGCCGCACCGTTTACACTGAAATATCTTCATATACTTTTATTATATTAATCTGAGGTAAGTTCGTACGG
>PMMG01000144.1 GCA_003162335.1 Dehalococcoidia bacterium | reverse complement strand
TGTCGGTAAGATAACAACATTTGTCGGCGAAGGAGACATTTGGTTCGGCGGCGATTATTTAGTGTTGAATGGGACAAAGTTATGGGAGGGTACAACGACTTCTTATAATGACGGGTACAGTATCAATAACAATGAAAATACCAAAACCGATCCTGACAATGCTTTCAACAGTACGTCTTACGGNNATAATTATTTCCTTCCGCAGTGTGACGACAACAGGAGGTTCGCTCAGTTATCTCATCCAACATTGATTTTGGGGATCGTAAATTTAAATTTTACCGTGCGTAATCACTTGGAGTTATCTTCACACTTGAAAACTCAAAGCACCGCTTGTCAAACTGTGCCCTTCTTGTTAATATTTGGCTCAACTATATGCGAAATATTTAGCCTTTATCGTTTTAGTATTCTTTACTCATGACACCAATCTGCTTACTTGGCACTGAAAATTGGGTACTTCTTTTCATTTTTATAGTTTAGTTTTGTTTGTAATTTGCTATTTGCAATTGGAATTTCAGGCGGCTTCTTGCGCCTCAGAAAAATCGATGTAAAATAAAGATATAAGCATATACATTGAACGAAGAGGTGAACCTTTAATGGAAACCCGAGATATGATTGTAGAAGTCGTCTATGAAAATAAAGACGGCATGTTTTTAATGCAGATCGGTGAAGCAGTCAATAAACGATTTAACGTCCGTATGACCACCCGCGATGTCGAACAGGTGATTAAAAAAAATCCCAAGCTTTTTGTAGAAGAGAATAGTAAAATAAAATCTCCTACTCATTATTAAAGTTATAGCCTGACGGACCGGTACCAAACTACACCCACTTTTGCAACCATTCCACCATCTTTTCCGGTTTGTCTGCAAAGTAGTTGTATGATTCGAACCGGTGTAACAAAATAAGTAATAACGTAACAAAGAATTAATTAAATCACGACTAAGGCTGCGACAACAATCGCGACCGCGAGGAAAATCATCGTCGAACTCTCCGGAAAATATCAATAACCAAGGCAGTTCCGAAGATACTGAAACTATGCTAACACATCAATGCAGGTATTTCACAGACGACTGACGAACCTTTTGCTTTAAAGAAATGTCAAGGCGCTATATGGTGGAATTTATTTTGTGGTATCTTCACGCTGACTTTCTATTATCTTAACCATTATTTTCAAGGATTTCGTCACGGCAGCAGCTTCATCATCAGTCAACCGGTTGAACAACTCCACCATATGTTCTTTCCGTTTTTGCCTCAATTCGCCGATCAGCTCGTCGCCGAGGGGTGTGGTGCGCAAAAACAACATGCGCCGATCCTCAGGATTCTCGGTCCGCGTGATCAATCCGCGTTTCATCAGGCGGTCAACAATACCCGTTGTATTAGTAGGCGTGACTTTCAGAGCCCCCGCTAATTTCCCCAGACTCGTCGTCCCGCGGTTACTGATAAAAAACAGACTTTTTAATTGCCCGATACTCAAATTAAGATGCATCCAGGCATCCAGTTCATATTGCCGGCGGTCGCGGTCAACGCGCCGCTGTAATTCGATCATTTCTTCAATTATTTCTTTCTTGACCATATATTTTAACTCAAAATAATAGTGAATGTAACATTGACTATTATTATATTAACTATTATTATATTAGATTAACCAAATATTAACAGAAAACTGCCGGTATATGCAATGGAGGTTATTAAATGGAAGAAAAAGCCATTGTTGTTCAGAACCTTGGCAAGCAATATCCCCATGTCAAGGCTGTGGACAATGTATCCTTTACTGTCGATAAAGGGGAAATTTTCGGTCTCCTCGGCCCGAACGGCGCCGGCAAAACGACCACTATCCGCATTCTGTTAACGCTTATTCAACCGACATCAGGGGAAACTCTTATTTACAACATCAATACCGCTAAAAACAGCGAAGACGTAAGGCGTATGTGCGGCTACGTGCCGCAGGACGTTTCAGCAGATGGAGACTTGACCGCTTATGAAAACGTCTTGATTTCCGCCAAGCTGTACGGTATGCCTGCCAAAGAAAGGAAGTCGAGAATTCAAGAGGTACTAAATTTCTTAGAGCTAACAGAACGGGCTCATGATATGGTCAACACTTTTTCGGGTGGTATGATGCGGCGTTTGGAAATCGCCCAGGCCCTGGTCAACCGGCCAAAAGTGCTTTTTCTGGATGAACCAAGCATCGGCCTCGACCCCAATGCACGGCGTATCATCTGGGGACTTATTAAAAAACTGCGCGATGAATACAACACCACCATTATGATGACCACCCACGATATGGGTGAGGCAGATATTCTTTGCGACCGAATCGGCATTATGAACCGGGGCCACCTGGCGACCATAGGCAAACCGGCAGAACTGAAATCGGCTGTTGGCGGCGATATCATCACTATTAATTCCAGCAACCCGAACTGTTTCCAGAAAGTGAAAGAGTTGGGTTTTTCCACAATTACAAATTCACCGGACGGCCATTGTGATTTGATTGTCAATAATGGCGAGACGCTTATCCCCCAACTATTGGACGGCCTAAAGGCCAGAGGTATTCAGGTGGAATCAGTATCACTCAAAAAGCCTACACTGGACGATGTTTTTCTGAAATACACCGGCGCACGTATTGAAGAAGGCGATACATATGCGGAAACCCGCCGCTCGCGCCGCGCATTCACAAGGAGAACAAAATGAAAGCTCTTAAAGCAGTAGGAAAATACTTTTCCAACGCATTAATAATCACTGAGTTAGAGTTACGTAAGATCAGACATGACCAGACTCAAATCTGGGTGAGAATGGTACAGCCCGCGCTTTGGCTGGCCATCTACGGATTGACGATGAGCAAGCTCAGCGGCATGAGCAGCTTTATCCCGGCAAATCTCACTTACCTGCAATTTATGACTCCAGGCGTTTTGGCGCAATCTGCTTTGTTCGTCGCCATCTTTTTCGGCATTAACGTCGTTTGGGAACGGGATCTGGGTTTACTCAACAAATTACTATCCACTCCGGCATCACGCTCTTCTATTATCCTGGGTAAGGCACTTTCTGCTGGCGTCCGCGGCATGTTCCAGGCAGTCGCGGTAATTATTCTGGCTTTAATATTAAAGGTTCATCTTATCATGACCCCCCTCTCTATCATCGGTGTGTTTGTCATCATCGTCCTGGTAAGCATGTGTTTTGCCTGCTTGAGTATGGCAATAGCATCTTTGGTTAAGACCAGGGAACGCATGATGGGCTTCGGACAGGTAATGACCATGCCTTTGTTCTTCGCCAGCAGTGCTATCTATCCGATCGCAATTATGCCGGCCTGGATTAAACCTCTCGCTTATGTCAACCCGCTGACCTACGTCGTCGAGGCCATGCGTGACCTGCTGGCGACAGGGAATCTGCATACATTACCGCTTGATTTTCTGGTGATTGCCGCTGCCACAGTATTGTTTCTTGTACTCGCTAGTCTCGGCCTCAAGAAAATGGTATCGTAAGATATCAATTATTTAATTAATAGCTGAAAAGGAGTGCATCCGTTGGGCACACTCCTTTTTCTTTATCATTTATTCTTTTGAATTTTTGCCGAAATATTTTCTTGCGGCCCGCGCAACATTGTAGGAATAATGGCCAGCAGCACAACGATCCCGAGTATAAAACAGGCGTGATTTATTGCTTTCAGAAATACCGGGATTTCACCGGCGTTGCCAAGACTTGAAGTACTGACGATCTGGTTCAGTTTATCATAAGGCATCACCAGCGTCATCAGCAGCAGTGAAAACGGCACGCTCAAAGATACTGCGGTCTGGTTTATGGCCATCCGGATGCCGTTCGCCACACCCCTTTTTTCCGGCGGCACCGAACCCATGATCGAACTGGCGTTCGGGGGGGAAAATAATGCGCTGCCAAATCCGAAAAGTACCAGACTGATTAAGACAAACCAATAAGGTGATTTTTGATTCAATGTTGAAAACCAGAATAAAGCTATTGCGTTCGCAGATAAGCCAATGGTTGTCAACAGACGGCTGCCGTACCGGTCGGATAATCTGCCGCTAATCGGGTTCAAAACAAAAATTATTATTTCCATCGGGATCAGCAGCACCCCTGTTTTTAATGCGCTGTAGCCGAGGATTAGTTGCAAGTACAAAGATCGCAGAAAAGGGCCGCAATTGAACGCGATCGTGTTCAGAAAAGTGGCTATATTGCCCGCCGCGAATACCCTGATCCTAAACAGCTTTAAATCGAGTGTTGGATATTTTTGCTTCAGTTCAATGATTATCATAACTAAAAATAGCGCCAACCCCCCGGCCAGAATGGCCAGATTGTTTCTTGATGCCGGATTTCCGATCGTCAGGGCCAGCAGCACCGTCGAAAGGGCGATGCAGTATAAAATTGAACCGGCATAATCGAATTTTTCACCGATAGGTCGCGCGCTGATCTCTTTCAAACGCGTGTAACCTAAATATGTTCCGATAATACCGATGGGAATATTGATCAAAAACATTGCCCGCCAGGAAAAATAGGTGATCATTATTCCGCTGAGTGTGTATCCGGCCACCGACCCCAGGTTGGTTGCCGCCATATTTATCCCCATCCCCATTCCCAGTTGTTCTTTTGGAAAAGCATCCGTAATTATTGCCGCACTGTTCGCGAAGAGTAAAGCCGCTCCGGCGCCCTGGATGAACCGGAACATTACCAGTTGGAGACCTGTTTGGGAAAAAGCGCACATCAGTGAACCCACCGTAAATATCGCAAACCCCATATTATAAAGTCTGACCCTGCCGTACAAATCTCCAAGCCGCCCGAGCAAAACAAAAAGAATTACCATCATCAGCGTATATCCGGTGATAATCCATATACCGTGAACGATGCTGGCATGTAAATGCGCTAAAATCGTCGGCAATCCGATTACCACGATGCTGGCATCCAGGTTTGCCATGAAAGTTCCCACACTGGCAGCCATTAAGGCTGTCCATTTATAATCTAACGGTTTTTTCACGTAATCTCACTTTCCAAATCTTGTTTTCTCCGCGACTGGTGCAAGACAAAATTAGATATGCCTGTCAGGGGGGTATCCTGGCTATTTTCGTATTGAGTGATAATTGGATATTAATATTCTCATAAGAGAATCAGCGTTGTGTCGATTAAAACCTGATGGAATACCGGTTCACTTTAAAAGGCTATCCATGTCCCCATGCATGGAGTCAAACAGCTAGTGTGCATATCTTGAGTATAGAACTTTCAATTTTCCATTTACAAAT
>PMMG01000085.1:8244-8396 GCA_003162335.1 Dehalococcoidia bacterium | reverse complement strand
TACGACCTGCTGGTGATCGGATCACCGACTTACGGCGGCAGGCCGATGCCGACGGTAGCAGATTTCCTGGGGAAAATCCCGGACGACGCGGTTAAAGGAAAAAATGTTGCGGCTTTCGATACCAGGATACCGACCAAATTCGCAAAACTTTT
>PMMG01000085.1:7339-8231 GCA_003162335.1 Dehalococcoidia bacterium | reverse complement strand
TAACGGCCTTTCGCGAAAGGGAGGGAGGCTTCCAGGTTAGCCGTTTTTCGAAAGGGGAAAGACCAGCTGGGCGAAGTGGCTTGATCAAAAGTACTTCGGCTTGCAAGCCTCAGGGGGCGAGGAAATTAATTAAAACGAGAGGGAGGGCAGTTCAAAGCACTCCCTCTTCTGAATTGTCTGTTTAGACACATTTAAAAGCTGATAGCTGACCGCTGAAGGCTTAATGCTATTTTTTATTATGCTTGAGCAGCCAGTATTCGAGGCCGTCGGCGAGAGCCAGCCAACTGGCTTCGATGATATCGGTAGAACTGCCGACGGTGCGCCATTCTTCGTTGCCGTCAGTGGATTCGATAAGCACGCGAACCAGCGATTCGGTGCCGGTGCTTTCGGCCAGGATACGTACTTTATAATCGATGAGTTTGACAACAGCAAGGTCGGGGTAGAACTGCAAAAGCGCCTGCCGCAGCGCGGCATCGAGCGCATTGACCGGGCCGTTGCCCTCGGCGGCAGTGTGCATCAGTTTACCATCAACTTTAACTTTGACCATGGCTTCGGAGAGCATCTCGCCGGTGTCTTTGCGGGTGGACGGCCGCCGCCGTTTTTCGACGACGACCATGAAATCAACCAGTTCGAACAGGGGCTTATAATCCGGCATAGCGCGCTGCACGAGCATATCGAACGAGGCTTCGGCGTTATCAAATTGAAAACCGCGGCTTTCCAGCTGTTTGATCTGTTCCAGCAGCTTTTTCGCTTCTTTGCCCTGCAGCGGCACATTAAGGCCGCGTTCTTTTGCTTTATAGATGATATTGCCTTTGCCGGACAATTCGGAAACCACCACTTTCAGGCGATTACCGACCTTCGCCGGATCGATGTGCTGATAAGAATCCAGCCA
>PMMG01000085.1:0-7252 GCA_003162335.1 Dehalococcoidia bacterium | reverse complement strand
CTGTCGTTATGGGCGTGGATGCCCAGCGGCACCGATGTTACTTTTTTCGCCGCTTTCACAGCCGTAGTTACTTCATCGGGCATGGCGCCGCCGTTGGTATCGCAAAGCACGATACATGCAGCTCCAGCTTCGGCGGCGATGGTCAGGCATTGCAAACTGTATTCGGGATTATGTTTATAACCGTCAAAAAAATGCTCCGCATCGAGAAAGACGGTCATGCCTTTATTTTTCAGAAAAATGATGGAATCGGCGATCATCTTCAGGTTTTCGGCGAGCGTGGTTTCCAGCACCTGCGTCACCTGCAGATCGGAGGTTTTACCCACAAGGCAGGCATATTTGAATCCGGTTTCCAACATGACCTGCAGATTAGTATCTTCCTCCGCGCGGATATTAGCGCGGCGGGTACTGCCGAAAACAACAATTTCGGCATTTTTCAGCTTTAACGACTGTGGCCTTCTGGAAGAATTCAGCGTCGCGGGGGTTAGAACCGGGCCAACCGCCCTCGATGAAGGTAATGCCCATATCATCCAGACGGGAGGCAATCTCCAATTTATCGACAACAGAGAAGGAGACGCCTTCTTTCTGCGCCCCGTCCCTCAAGGTGGTGTCGTAGAGATAGATTTTACCCATTTTTTAGTTCTTTCCCTTTAGTATTGCAATCACACTAAATATCCAGGACAACCAGCCCACCCTGAGATTGCCGCGCTTCGCTCGCAATGACAATTAATTAAACTTTTGCGACGATCAGGTCGCCCATTTCCCTGGTGCCGACCTTTGTCATGCCTTCCGACATGATATCGTAAGTACGGTAGCCGTCATTTAGCACTGCGAGGATAGCATCTTCCACGGCCTTCGCTTCGTGGGAAAGACCCAAGGAATAACGCAGCATCAAGGCCGCGCTACCTATTGTAGCAATGGGATTAGCCATATTTAGCCCGGCGCGCTTGGGAGCACTGCCGTGAATCGGCTCGTACATACCGGATACTTTTGTTCCTTCTTTCGGAGCTCCGGCCAAGCTGGCGGAGGGTAACATGCCCAATGAACCGGCGAGCATCGAGGCTTCGTCGGTGAGAATATCGCCGAAGGTATTTTCCATGACAGCGACATCTATGGAACGCGGATTCTGGATCAAACGCATGGCGCAGGAATCGACCAGCTGGTTTTCCACTTCAACATCGGGGTATTCTTTGGCGACTTCGGAAACAACCTGCCGCCACAACCGGGAGGTTTCCAGTACATTGGCTTTATCGACAGACATCAGTTTCTTGCCGCGGCTTCGGGCCAGTTCAAAACCCACTTTTGCGATACGAGCGATCTCCTGTTCGGAATAAACCATCGAATCTACGGCACGGCGGCCGCGGGTGGTAGTATAACGTCTCTTGGGACGGCCGTAATACAAGCCGCCTGTCAATTCGCGAACTACAATGAGGTCTACACCACGAATGACATCCGGCTTGAGGTTAGTGCCGTTCGTCAGCATCGGGAGCACCTTGACGGGGCGCAGGTTAGCATACAGGCCCATACCCTTGCGCAGCGCCAGTAAGCCGTCCTCCGGGCGGACTTTATTAAGCGGGTTATCATATTTAGGGGAACCGACAGCACCTAAAAGCACGGCATCCGCTTTGATGCACTCTTTCAGGGTTTCTTTGGTTAATGCTTCGCCGGTTGCATCAATTGCCACACCGCCGATCAGCTCGTTGCGGAAGTCGAAGGTATGATTATATTTCTTGCCGATTGCCTTCAATACCTTGACTGCTTCGTCAATGACTTCCGGCCCGATGCCGTCGCCGGCGGTAACTACGATCTTGAATTTTGCCATTTGTTTATACTCCTATTTTATCTTCTTATCACCCGTTGTCTTCCCAGTTGTAAAGGGTGAGGGTGAAAAAATCCCTATTTCGCAGCGGCCAGTCTCTTTTTCGTATATTCAATCAAGCCGCCGGTCTTGACCAGCTGGCTCATGAATTCCGGATACGGCTTGGCCGAGAATTGCTTGCCGGTTGTTACGTTCTTAATCAGACCTTTTTCGAGGTCGACTTCCACCACATCCCCATTCGAGATGCCGTCGACCGCTTCCGGGCTTTCCAACAACGGCAGACCGATATTAATGGCGTTACGGAAAAAGATACGGGCGAAACTCTTGGCAATAACGCAGGAAACACCTGAAGTCTTGATTGCCAGAGGCGCATGTTCTCTCGAGGAACCGCAGCCGAAATTGGTATCCGCTACAATTATATCACCTGGCTTCACGGTTTTCACGAAATCCAGGTCAATATCTTCCATGCAGTGCTTGGCCAGCAGCGCCGCCTCGGAAACATTCAGATAGCGGGCGGGGATAATGGCGTCCGTATCGACATTAGAACCATATTTGTGCACTTTACCTTTTAACATTTTAACTCCTTTTTATACTTCGACAAGCTCGGTAAATGAGGACGGTTCAGGAAGGATTTCTCCGTCTTCTCTCATTCCCTGAAGATGAAGCTCAACTGCCGCTTTGATATTCTTTTCCACCTCAGCGCGGGTTTTACCGGTAGCAATACACCCGGGTAAATCCGGCAGATATGCTGAAAAATTATTTGCTGTTTTTTCAAAGACGATGAGATACTTTTTCATCTTAATGCTCCTTTAGACCTGCTTGCTTCAGGATACTAATTAGCGTACCCGGAGCGATATCATGATTCTGATTACCGGCAACGGTCACTCTCCCTGATTTAGCAGCGTGTTTGTACTGACGATGACTACCCTTGGTAGTCACCAGATACCAACCGTTAGCTTCAATCAGTTTGATTATATCACGTACTTTCATAAGTTCTGCCAGAGAGTAATACACATTTGAATCACGTTTAAAATCCCGCTGTTATAAAATCATCTCTAATTCTAGTTCATCTCTCAACGGAATACCGTTTTCTCCGAGGAGAGGCACCGCCGGTTTCAGTTTACGCGTGTATTCCATCGCATTTGGATATACTCTTACTAATTTGAACCCTCTCTTTTGCCTGGTCAATCACACTCTTAACTAGCGCCGAGCCAATCCCCAGATTCTCCTTCAAGCTGATTAAATTAGTTATTTCCAGCTCCATGCCGGTAATTGTATAAGTAATAAATCCGGCATTTTGCTTCGGAATTTTTGCAATAAATCCGCCGGTAAAATCATCGACTTTTTGGACTTTCCCCCGACTGACACAGATATCTCCACCCCAATATTGGATAAAGAGATTTTTTACCCATTCAACGTCATTTTTTGTAATCGGTGTAACTGTAAATTTTTCGGGCATACCTTTTTTCCCATTATACTTTATGAGCTTCTTCTCTCAATCCTGTATTTTCGGCATCTTTTTACCTTTACCGTGTAAACTCATTAAAGATATTCCCCCTCCACCCTGAGATTGCTTCGTTCCTCGCAATGACGAAGCTAACCTATTTGGTTAACTCATCGTATAAATCATTCCAGCCAGGATTCATACTGATTATCAAATCGATTTTCTTTTGTCTTGAACCTGCTTTGATCTGTTTTTCCCTGAGAATTGCCCCTTCTATGGTCTCACCTGCTTCGTAGTATAACAACTTTGAAACTCGATATCTTTTCGTAAAACCTTCATTTACTTTTTCTTTATGTTCGCTTACTCTTAACAACAGATCGTTGGTTACTCCAGTATAAAATACGGTGTCAGATTTGTTTCCCATGATATAAACGTAATACTGTCTCTCTTTTAAATCAATATCACCAACTGTTTGTCATTGCGAGCTTACGAAGTACTCGAAGCTATCTCAGGGAGGGGAGACGGACTCGCAATGACGATGTTGATACGGATCCCGATTTTCATCGGGATGACTACTTCGTAGTCACTTCCTCCGGGCTGGAAATTCGACCGGTAATGGCACTGGCGGCAGCGACGGCCGGATTGGCCAGATAGACCTCGGCTTTGGTGCTGCCCATTCTGCCGACGAAATTGCGGTTAGTGGTGGAAATAGCTTTTTCTCCCGCGGCCAGGATACCCATGTAGCCGCCCAGACAAGGCCCGCAAGTAGGTGTGCTGACGACCGCACCGGCATTAATGAAGATCTCCAATAAGCCTTCGTGCATGGCATCCAGATAAATCTGCTGGGTGCCGGGAATGACGATGGTGCGTACCCTTGGATGGACTTTTTTACCTTTCAATATCTCGGCAGCAATGCGCAGGTCGCTAATCCTGCCGTTGGTGCAGCTGCCGATGACCGACTGGTCAATCTCAATCTTGCCGACCTGACTGACCGGCTTGGCATTCGAAGGCAGATGGGGCAAAGATACCTGAGGCTCCATTTTGGTCACATCCCATTCGATCACTTTGGCGTATTCGGCATCTGCGTCCGGTTCATAGACCTTATAAGGACGTTTGGCGCGCGGTTTGATGTAATCCAAAGTCTTCTGGTCGACACGGAAAATGCCCGCTTTACCGCCGGCTTCAATAGCCATATTGGCCATGGTGAAGCGGCTGTCCATCGATAGATCGTCGATGACTTCGCCGGTAAATTCCATGGCGGAGTAGAGCGCGCCGTCGACGCCAATCTGGCCGATGGTGTACAGTATCAAGTCCTTGCCGCTGACCCACTTGCCCAGTTTGCCGTTGTAGACAAACTTGATGGTGGTGGGCACTTTCATCCAGATATCACCGGTAGCCATGGCGGTGGCAATATCGGTGGAACCCATGCCGGTGGCAAAAGCGCCGAC
The DNA here is from genome assembly GCA_003162335.1 of Dehalococcoidia bacterium. Classification (GTDB taxonomy): domain Bacteria; phylum Chloroflexota; class Dehalococcoidia; order Dehalococcoidales; family Fen-1064; genus Fen-1064. The sequence continues at coordinate 2,544 of PMMG01000085.1, read as the reverse complement.
TGCGCCATAGGTGCATGTATGCGAATCCGCGCCGATGACCACGTCACCAGGCAAAACAATGCCCTTTTCCGGCAGCAGGCAGTGCTCGATGCCCATCTGTCCGACATCGAAGTGCATGATCCCCTGCTCCAGTGCGAACTCCCGCATGTATTTGCTCTGTTCGGCAGATGTGATATCCTTGTTCGGGACAAAATGGTCGGCGACCATGACAATTTTCTTGGGGTCAAATACTTTTTTCACGCCAATCTTGCGAAATTCGGTGATGGCGATGGGCGCAGTGATGTCATTACTGAGAACAACATCAACCTTACAATTGATAAATTCGCCGGGAACGACGGACTTTTTACCGCAATGCGCGGCCAGTATTTTTTCTGATAAATTCATTTCAATTTCCTTTCAGTTTTATAGACTAAATTTACTTTATGTCAAACTATTTCTGTTTTCTTTGCGGGAGGAAAAGAATAATGACTGACATGGCGGTGACTGCCGGAGCCAGGACATAGAGACCGGCGCTGGCCGCCAGACCGACACCCGCCGCCACCCAGATAGTGGCTGCGGTGGTTAAACCTTCGACGCCGCCGTGACGGTGAAGGATAGCGCCGGCGCCAAGGAAACCGACGCCGGTCACCACTGCGGCGGCTATCGCCGCGGTGTTATTCCCCAAAAAACCGGTAAGGGACATCACGCCAAACATTCCGGCGCCGATACCGATCAGCGCCAGCGTCCGGGCGCCGGCCGGTTTGCCGTACAATTCGCGTTGGAAGCCGATAATCCCACCAAGCACGGCCGCTAACAGCAGGCGTAACACATATTCCCATTGAGGAACCATCTAAATACTCCCGCAATTATTTCGTGGTTTTTCCGGCAGCGATCAGTCGGTTGAGCGCATTGACATAGGCTTTAGCGCTGGCAACTATAATATCCGTATCCGCGCCGCGGCCGGTATAGGTGATTCCCTTGCTTTCCACACGGATAAGCACTTCGCCGATGGCATCGATGCCTTCGGTGACCGATTTCACGGTGAATTCGGTGAGCTTGACATCAGGAATCTGGATAATTTTATCAATCACTTCACAGACAGCATCCACGGGGCCAGTGCCGATGGCCGCATCGGACTTGACCTCGCCGTTGGGGGCGATCAGTCTGACAGCAGCGGTGGGGATACCACGGTCACCGCAGGTGACCTGGATGCGGTCCAGATGATAGGTATCGGCAACAACGCGCTTATCTTCTGCCAGTAATGATTCTATATCCTTATCGGTAACTTCTCGCTTTTTATCCGCCAGCGCAATGAAGGCATTGAAGGCGCGCTGGAAAGCTGGCTCATCCAAGGCATAGCCCAATTCCGCCAGACGCTCTTTGAAAGCATGGCGTCCGGAGAGTTTACCCAATATTAAACTGCTGGCCGGTAAACCGATAACACGAGGGTCGATGATCTCATAAGTGCGCGCCATTTTAATCACGCCGTCCTGGTGAATACCGGATTCGTGGCGGAACGCGTTCGCTCCAACAATGGCCTTGTTCGGCTGTACGATAAAGCCGGTCATTTCACTGACCAGGCGGCTGGTTTTATAAATCTGCGTAGTATCGATACCGGTGGTCAGGTTAAAGAAATCGCTGCGGGTTTTGATGGCCATTACAATTTCTTCCAGTGCGGCATTGCCGGCTCTTTCGCCGATGCCGTTGATGGTGCATTCCACCTGGCGGGCGCCATTTTTCACAGCCTGCAAGCTGTTGGCGGTAGCCATACCCAGATCATTGTGACAATGCACGCTGATAATTGCTTTCTTGATGCTCGGCACATTCTTGAAAATACCTGCGATCAAATCGCCGAATTCCCCAGGAATCGCATAGCCGACAGTATCCGGCACGTTGATCGTCGTAGCGCCGCACTTGATCACTTCTTCGATGATCTTATACAGGTAGGCCGGTTCCGTGCGACTGGCATCCATGGGGGAAAACTCGATATCATCTACCAGTTTTTTAGCGCGGGTCACATTGTTGCAAGCCATTTCGATGATTTCATCGCGGCTCTTCTTCAATTGATGCACCAAATGAATTTCGGAAGACGACAGGAAAATATGGATGCGCGGGTGCGCCGCTTTTTTGATCGCGTCGGCGGCACTGTCAACTGCGGTCGCGCTGGCATGCGAAAGCGCGCAGATGACCGGTTTGCGGACCTCATTGGCAATCGCGCTAACGGCCGCAAAATCACCGGGGGAGGCGGCAGGGAAACCGGCTTCTATCACATCTACGCCGAGATTTTCCAGTTGCCGGGCAATCTCCAATTTTTCCTGTATGTTTAATGTCCCACCGGCGGCCTGCTCGCCGTCTCTTAATGTAGTATCGAAAATAATTACTTTATCATTACTCATGCTTTTTCTCCTCAGCGGCTTCCGGATGTTTTGACATCCGGTGCCCTGTTTCATTAATCACACCGCGCGTCATAGCGATGCGTCCTGTGCGGCAAACTTCTTTTACGCCAAAGCTGGCCAGAAGTTTCAGCAACGAGTTGAGCTTGTCCTCGTCGCCGGTCACCTCCAC
>PMMG01000111.1 GCA_003162335.1 Dehalococcoidia bacterium | reverse complement strand
GTTGACATTGTTTTAGGCGGCAAGCCTGACGGTTTAAACCCCAAGGAATGGCAGAAAGAACATGATGAGGTGATCCAGGCGGGCGGGCTGCATATCATCGGCACGGAACGCCACGAGGCTCGCCGTATCGATAACCAATTGCGCGGCAGAGCCGGGCGTCAGGGCGATCCGGGCAGCACGCGTTTCTATGTTTCGCTGGAAGACGATATTATGCGGCGTTTCGGCGGTGACCGTGTTGGTAAATTTATGGAATGGGCCGGTATGGGCGAAGATGTCCCGATCGAAAATTCCATCGTCAATAAAACAATTGAGCAAGCGCAAATCAGGGTTGAGGGCTATCATTTTGATATTCGTAAACACCTGGTTGAATATGACGATGTGGTGAATAACCAGCGTAAAATCATTTACGGCGAACGCCGGAAGATCCTGAGCGGCGCCGACCTCAAGACTAATGTGCTCAACATGGTCAAAGAAGAAATGGGAGATATTATCAAATCTCATGTCGGTGAAAATACCGACGGGAACCTGGCGACGGTAGTGACTGAAGCCGGGACGATCATGCCTTTACCGAAAGATTTTACGGCCGAATCGCTGGTGGATCTCAAACCCGCTGAAATTCAAGACCGGTTAACCCAGCAGGCCGAGGAGCTCTACGAGAAAAGAGAAACTGAATTAGGCTCAGAGAGTATGCGGATACTGGAACGGCTATTAATGCTGCGCGTGATCGACCAGTATTGGGTGGAGCACCTGACGAATATGGATAACATGCGGCAGGGCGTTGGCCTGCATGCAGTGGCGCAGCGCGACCCGCTGGCTGTATACAAGAATGAAGGCCACGAGCTTTTCCAGAACATGATGGACGGCGTCCGTCACGACCTCGTGCATAACATTTTCAATTTGAATATTACGAGGGGACCGGCGCCCAAGCAGACCGCCTCACCTATGGCTAAGGTTGCCAATGCCACCCGCGGCGGCGATGCCAAAAAACAGGCTGAAAAGGTCGAAGGTAAAAAAATCGGTAGAAACGACCCCTGCCCTTGCGGCAGCGGTAAGAAGTATAAGCACTGCTGCGGACAGTAATAGATGATGACGAATCTGGAAATTGCCTCCGTTTTCCGTGAGTTAGCCGGTTTGACCGAGAAAAAGAAGGAAAACTGGTTTAAAGTCCGCGCATACAAAAAAGCAGCGGAAGAAATTGAGAAATTAACGGCACCGCTATCGCAAATCGCGGCGGCGGGAAAACTCAGAGAAATCCCGGGCGTGGGGGAAGTGATCGAAAAGAAGATCACAGAGATGCTCGAAACCGGCAAATTAGAGAAACTCGAAAAATTGAAAGCAGAAGTGAATACCAGTGAGCAAATCCGACAATAACGATACAATAAACCAGATGACTTCCGTCGATGATGAAGCCATCAGGCATTTCCGTAACGCGATTGCCTCCGGCATGCACTGGTATCTGGCATTATTGGAAGCGGTGGGGTGGTGGAGTTCGCCCGAAGAAACATTTCAGGAGCGGCATTACCAGTACCTGATCGAAGGTTCGGCCTTTGATTGGCAACTGCTGGCCGAACGGCTTTGTGAAGCGGTTAACGGATTGCTGCCGGAGAAAGAGAAGGCCGATTTCTTACTGAAAGGCCAACCACCGCTGGACGTCACCAAAGAACAGTTTCAGGAATTGATCGGGGCGGTCAAATACAGGCAGTATCTGAATTATTTTTACGGCGTCACAGTGGAAGAGGCGATTTTATTTGCAGTAAAAGAAGAGGTGCGCAAAGAACGTCTATTATCTGCAAATGTGAAGGAAGAGGATACCGCCGCCGAGGCTTTCCGGCGGATCTACGGTGAGACCCAGCCTGTTTTGCTGGAGCATTTCCGCAAGGCGAAACATTACCGCCGCCTGCGGTCGATCAGTCTCAGCGAACTGAAAGAATTCACCTACTGGCTTTTCAAATACCGCATTACCCACAACGATAAGTCGCGCGTCGCCAGCGATACCAAGAAAGCGTTGGACTGGCTGAACCGCAACGGTTATCCGGAGAGATTCATTATTACCAGGCCGCTTACGGGAAATAGAAGATAGCTGACTAAATTCCAAGATCCAAATCCCAAATAAATTCAAAATAAAAAATACTATTTGTTATCCGCTTTTGGATAAGTTTAAGAACAGTGACCCTTCCAGCACAGCGGGGGTTTACACAAAGCCGACTCCCTCAGACTGACTCGAAAAGGGAGAGGAGACTCTCTATTTTCCCTGTACCGTTATTGCTTCGAACTATTTCTTGACTCCTGATTATCAGAAGTTTAGAATTGATTTATTCATTAGCGGAGGATAAGAGGGAATGAAGAAGCCTGATTTATTGATATTAATCGCTATCTGGGAATTTTTTACTGCTTTTGCCGCGTTGATCGGAATTGCCGCCATCGGGGTGCTGGCTTTCCCTGTTGTCCTGGGAACTTTGGACTGGGGATACAACAATGGGATGATGTGGGGTTTCGGGGATATACCGAGAGTGGGAGCCATCTTTGGTTTGAGCGTCGCGATTTTTGTGATTTTTTGCATCATGGTGCTGGCGATTCTGGGCGGCATCGGAGTGTTGATCGGAAAAGAATGGGGGCGGATCATCGCGCTTGTGCACAGCGGCCTGAGCCTTTTTTGGTTCCCGATCGGCACGGTCATTGGTGTATTATCGATCGTATATTTGACCAAGCAGGAAACGAAGGATTATTTTATTCCGCCACCGCCGAAGGTTTAGCCACGTAGTTTCGCAGTACACCGATCGGGGCGATCTTAACCTCGATGGTATCGCCGGGATTCATCGGACCGATGCCGGCAGGCGTGCCGGTGGCGATGACATCACCCGGCAAGAGTGTCATCACGTGCGAGATAAAGCTGATTACTTCTTTTACGGAAAAAATCAGGTCGGTAGTGCTGCTCTTTTGCTTTAATTCGCCATTAAGATATGTTTCGATCGGCACATCGGTGGGGTCGATTTCCGTCTCAATACAGGGGCCAAACGGAGCAAATGTGTCAAATCCCTTCGCCCGTGTCCATTGTCCGTCCAGTTTTTGCAGGTCGCGGGCGGTGACATCATTGAAACAGGTGTAGCCCAGCACATAGCCCAATGCTGACGCAGCAGAGATATGTGAGGCTTTCTTTTTAATGACGACGCCCAGTTCGCCCTCGTAATCAACACGGTGAGGCATCTCCGGGTAGATGATCTTTTCCTCCGGGTTAATAATCGCTGACGGCGGTTTGAGGAAAATTAACGGCGATTGGGGGATCTGCGAACTCATCTCTCCGGCGTGACTGCGGTAATTTACGCCCAGGCAAACAATTTTAGAGGGGACGCACGGCGCCAGCAGTTTCACATCTTTGAGATTAAAGGTAATTCCCGTATAGCGAATATACAAAAAGGGATTGCCTTTGATGACTTTAATGGTGTCTTTATCGAGCACCCCGTAAAAGGGCTTTTTATCTGTTGAAAAACGTATAATCTTCATAATTTAATTTCTCTTTGTTTGACGCGGCATTTTTCGGCAGTGATGATCGCTTTGATCTCATTAACGGCGCATTCGATCTGGTTGCTGTGGTTAACTACGACGTAATCAAACTGCTCAATCTGTTTCATTTCGTAGTCACAAGCCTGCAACCGGGTGGACAACGAAGCGGGTGTTTCAGTGTAGCGCAGTTTTAATCTGTTTGCCAGTTCGTCAAAGGACGGCGGCGCCAAAAAAATCGTCACAGCTTCCGGCGCGAATTTTTTATAGGTGGACGCACCTTGAATATCCACTTTGACAATTACGTCATTGCCTTGTTTCAGTGACCGCAGCACGGTCTCCTTGGGAACGCCGTACCAGTTATCGTAGACTTGTGCCCATTCCAGGAGTTCGTTGTTGTCCCGCATTTTCCGGAATACTTCTTTAGTCACGAAATGATAGTCAACGCCATCTTTTTCATTAGGACGGCGCGGACGGGTGGTCGTCGTGATGACGAAATTTAGTCCGCAATCGGAATTTTTCAGATAGTTAAGTACAGCGTCCTTGCCGACGCCGGACGGTCCGGAAAGCACAATGAGCAGAGGTTTTTTTATTATTACGGCGGCGGGATTACCTGTATTTGAATCTGCGCTCATCGATAGCTATTCTTCCTCTGCAGTTGGTTTGGGTGAGCCTGTTTGCAGTCTGCCTGCAATGGTATCCGGGGCCAGAGCGGCCAGGATGACATGCCCACTATCGGCGATAATGACCGCTTTGGTGCGTCTGCCGTTGGTCATATCGATGAGCAACCCCTTAGTTCTGCCGTCCTGCACCGTGCGTTTGGTCGGTGCGGAGTTGGGGGAGGCGATGGCGATCACCCTGTTCATCGCCAGCATATTGTTAAATCCGATATGGACCAGTTCAATTCCCATATATTCACCTCAAAATCTGCCTTTGGGGGGCAGAGAAAATTACTATTGCTATCATATACTCTTTACAAACTGGAAACAACTGCGGTGGAGCTATCAGCTGTCAGTACTTATTGAACTCAAGATCAAAAGTATTTCATCTACGGATTCAACAATCAGCGGTCAGATCGTAAAATTCGAAATACGAATACCGAAATCCAAAATAAATTCCAGACGATAATATCCAAATCACTTATAACTCTTAACTGCCGTTGACTTTGACTTGACTCCAGATAAGTAAATACTCGATAATTAATAACGAAGTATCGGTCAATCGGGTGGCGGCGGAAAGTGGGACAGTAACCCTGACCGAATTTTGGGGTGACCAAACTGTACAAGATATTAACAGCGAAAACTCTGGTGCCCAACATCCATCTTTTCCTGTTCGATGCCCCGCGTATTGCCCGTAAAGCCAAAGCCGGCCAATTTGTCGTCCTGACTAAGGATGAGAAAGGCGAACGCATCCCGCTGACGATTGCCGATAGCGATGCCAAAGCCGGTACGGTAACCATTGTTTTTATGGAAGTGGGTAAAACTACCCGTGAGCTTGGTTTATTAAAAACCGGCGATTCGATCATGAGTCTGACCGGCCCGCTTGGATTGCCAACACATATTGAAAATTACGGCACAGTAGTTTGTGTCGCCGGCGGTTTTGCGGTGGCGCCGGTGATGCCGATCGCCCGAGCCCTGAAACAGGCGGGTAACAAGGTCATTTCCATCCTCGGCGCGCGCAACAAAGAATTGATCTTCTGGGAAGATGAACTGCGCAACGTCAGCGACAAATTGATCGTGACGACGGATGACGGCAGCTACGGACGGAAAGCGTTGGTCACGGAACCGCTGAAAGAGATCCTGGAGAACGGGGAAAAGATCAGTCTGGTAGTGGCCATCGGGCCGAGCATCATGATGAAATTCTGCGCCAAAACAACCCAGCCATTCGGTGTAAAAACAATAGTCAGTCTGAATCCGATCATGGTCGACGGCACCGGCATGTGCGGGTGCTGCCGCGTCTCAGTCGGCGGCCAAACCAAATTCGCCTGTGTCGACGGCCCTGACTTCGATGCGCACCAGGTCGATTGGGATTTGCTGGCTGCCCGGCAGCGCACCTATGTGGAAGAAGAAAAACAAGCTATGGAAAACTGGCAGTGCCAGTGCGGCAAACATTCCTAACTTGAAACAGGGAGGATTGCCATCGCTAAGTTAAATCTGAATCGAGTCCAGATGCCCCGGCAGGACGCTGCGGTCCGCGCGAAAAATTTCAAAGAAGTTGCCACCGGTTATACGCCGGAAATGGCGGCGGAAGAAGCCAGCCGTTGCATTCAATGCCCGAAACGTCCCTGTGTCGAGGGCTGTCCGGTTAATGTCGATATCCCCGAATTTATTAAAGCGGTGCGCGAAGGTAAAATGGCCGACGCGGTCACCGTGTTGAAAAATAAAAACGCACTGCCCGGCGTCTGCGGGCGTGTTTGTCCCCAGGAAAGCCAGTGCGAAGCCAAATGCACACTATTGAAACAAAAAGCCCCGGTCGCCATCGGGCGTTTGGAACGCTATGTCGCCGATTGGGAGACAAAGAATAAAGCCTCGATGCCTCCCGGCGCGCCATTACCGCCGCCCACCGGCAAGAAAGTGGCGGTCATCGGTTCCGGCCCGGCCGGTTTGACCGCGGCAGCCGACCTGGCCAAGAAAGGTCACCGCGTGACCATCTTCGAAGCTTTGCATGTCGGCGGCGGCGTGCTGATGTACGGCATCCCCGAATTCAGATTACCCAAAGAGATCGTGCAAAATGAGATAAATTTTGTGAAATCGCTGGGTGTGGAGCTGGTTTTAGACGCGGTGATCGGTAAAACCGATACCATCGATGAGCTTTTAAATAGCGGTTACGATGCTGTTTTCCTCGGCACCGGTGCAGGCCTGCCGATGTTCCTGGGGGTCCCCGGTGAAAATGCCAACGGAATCTATTCGGCCAATGAATGGCTGACCCGTACCAACTTGATGAAAGCCTATCTCTTCCCCACGTACGATACTCCTTTGCATGTCGGGAAGAAGGTGGCGGTCATCGGCGGCGGCAATGTCGCGATGGACGGGGCACGCTGCGCGCTGCGGTTAGGCGCGGAAGAAGTCTATATTGTTTACCGCCGTTCCGAGGCGGAATTACCGGCCCGTAGAGAAGAAGTGGAAAATGCCATGGAAGAAGGCATTATTTTTAAATTCCTGACCAATCCTACCCGATTCCTGGATGACGGCAAGGGTTGGGTGACCGGCATGGAGTGCGTGGAGATGGAACTGGGTGAGCCGGATGCCAGCGGCCGCCGGCGCCCGATCGTGAAAAAGGGCAGTGAATTTGTGATGAACATCAATACCGTTGTGGTGGCTTTGGGCACGACGCCCAATCCTCTGATCGCCGCAACCACCGATGGCCTAAATACAACGAGCCATGGCACCGTCATTGCGGACGAACATACTGGAAAAACCGTCAAAGATAAGGTCTGGGCGGGCGGCGACATTGTCACCGGCGCTGCCACCGTGATCAGCGCCATGGGGGCCGGTAAGCGTGCCGCGGCGGACATCGATAAATATTTAACCAGTTTGTAACCGGTTCTTTACTGGTAAGCAGGTGACAACCGGCGAAAATGGTGTTATCCTATTAAAACAACGGTTGCATTTTTGACAGAACGTTGCGTGTAGTTAAATCGCAAAGTTATTAAATTTTAAAACAAAAGAGAAGATTAAAAAGTGTTAGTTGTCGCCTGCATCAAACAGGTCCCCGATACCACCCAGGTTAAAATCGACCCGAATACCGGCACCCTTGTCCGTGAAGGCGTGCCTTTTATCATGAACCCATTTGATATCCATGCGCTGGAAGAGAGTTTGCGGCTAAAAGACCGTTATGGATTCCATGTCGCGGTGATCTCCATGGGGCCGCCCAATACTGTTGTGACATTAAAGAAAGCGCTGGCTGTCGGCGCCGATCAGACAGTGCTGCTGAGCGACCGCGTTTTCGGCGGAGCGGATACACTGGCGACCAGCAAAGTGCTGGCAGAGACGATCAGCCAACTGAACCAAAAAGAAGAAGTGGGGCTGGTGATCTGCGGCAAACAGACGATCGACGGAGACACCGCGCAGGTCGGTCCCGGTATTGCTTCCCGTTTGAAATACGCCCAATTGACACTGGTCGATCAGATCCAGAGCGTCGACCTGAAAACCAAGAAAGTCATAGTGCGGCGCAAGCTGGAAGGCCGGCATGAAATTGTCGAAGCAGCGATGCCGGTGTTGTTGACCGTTGTACGGGAAATCAACCATCCGCGTTATCCCACAGTACCGATGCGCCTGGCCGCAGAAACAGCGACGGTCGCTGTCTGGGATAACAAAGTTTTAAAGCTGGATGAAAATACGATTGGCTTAAAGGGTTCGCCGACGCAGGTGCGCCGGATATTCTCTCCGGAAAGAGCGAAGGGTGAAATTATCGGCGACGGTGTCAATAAACCCGCGGAAACGGCCAACATGCTGGTGGATAAACTGGTACAGAAAGACATCGTTTCTTTATAGTTTGCGAAACAGGGAATAGAGATGGCGGAAGAAGAAAAGAAAAAAGTAAAGCGTCCCCTCGGTCATGCCCGTTTGAAACCCGGCAAATGCATTGCCTGCGGCGCCCGCTGCCAGAGCGAATGCAAGGTTGAAGCCGTCGAGATGAACGACAAGGGCGAACCGGTAATCAATCTGGGGAAATGCACCGGATGCCGACGCTGTATACGGATTTGTCCGGCTGAAGCAATTGAAATTTATTTCACGCCGGAAGAACAGAAAATTCTGGATGAGTTGGCCAAACAACAGACCGGCGAGAAACCGGCCGCACCTGTTGTGGAACCCGTCGACGAAGCGGCGGTTAAACTGGCAGCCAAATTAAAAGAGTACAAAGGCGTGTGGGTTTTTGTCGAACAGAGCGAGGGGGTTCCTGCGGAAGTCTCCTGGGAACTGCTGGGTGTCGGCAAAGATCTGGCCAAAACACGCAATGTTGAATTATGCGCCGTCGTTATCGGCGATAAAGTTAAAGATATCTGTCAGGACGCGTTTTCTTACGGCGCTACCAAAGCCTATCTAATCGATTCCCCCGTTTTTTTGCACTACCGCACTGAGCCGTACTACAAAGCGGTATGCTATCTGATAAATAAATACAAACCGGAGATTGTGCTCATCGGCGCGACCGGTCTGGGCAGGGACCTGGCGGGCGCGGTGGCGACGGATATGGCAACCGGTCTGACCGCAGACTGTACCGGCTTGAGCATCGATGAAAACGGTTTCCTGCTGCAGACCCGTCCGGCCTTTGGCGGCAATATCATGGCGACGATCAAAACCGAGCGCACAAGGCCGCAAATGTCTACAGTCCGTCCGCATGTGATGCCGCTGCCGAAGAAAGATCCTGCATGCAAAGGCCAAGTTGTTGTAGAATCTTTCCCGCTGAATGAAAAAGATATTCTGGTGAAAGTGCTGGAAGTCATCGATGACCGCAAAGGCGCGGGCGATGTCGATATTGCCGGCGCGGAGGTTATCGTCTCCGGCGGGCGCGGCATGCTGAACAAAGAAAACTTCAAGATATTACAGGAACTGGCAGATGAACTGGGCGGCGTGGTGGGCGGTTCCAGAGCCACCATCGAGGCTGGTTGGCTGCCGGTAGAACGCCAGGTAGGGCAGACAGGGAAAACCGTCCGTCCCAAGATCTATTTTGCCTGTGGAATCAGCGGCGCGATACAGCATCTGGTCGGAATGCAGGATTCAGACGTAATTATCGCGGTCAACCGTGATGCCAGCGCCCCGATTTTCGAAGTGGCGACGTACGGCATTGTCGGTGATTTATTTCAGGTAGTACCGGGGATCACGAACCGCATCCGCGAACTGCGTAAAGCAAAACGCAATACACCCAGCGCCGAAAATACCGCGTGCGTACCGGAGGATAAGACAAATGGAACCAGTTAGCGGCGTTTGGGGTTATGTCTTATTCTGGGGTTTGACAGCCTTAGCGGCGGGCATCTTTTTCCAGCGTTTTATCCAGATCACGAAGCTGATTTCGCTGGGACGGGAGGGTGAAAAACCCGCCCGGACCATGAAGAAAATACTGGGCGCGATCGGCCACTTTATTGCGCAGACCTGCCAGTTTAAAAACATTCGCAAAAAAGACCGGGCCGGCATCGGGCATTTGTTCATGATGTGGGGCTTCCTGTTCTTTGTCACCTACTATTTCTTTTTTATCATCATTGCGTCCGGTTTCGGCGTCCCGCAAATGGAAAATAGTTCCGTTTACGTGATTTACTGCTGGATCATGGATTTTGTCGCACCGTTCGTTTTGATCGGGGCATTATGGGGCCTTATCCGCCGGTTTTTCTTCCATCCCACC
>PMMG01000099.1 GCA_003162335.1 Dehalococcoidia bacterium | reverse complement strand
AAATTCGGCACGCCGGAACAGAAACAACGGTTTGTCAGCCAGATGTTCGACGGTGTGAAGTGCTTCAGCATTCAATTCACCGAACCGGACACCGGTTCGGATACCCGCGCGCTCAAAACCACCTCCCGCCCGGACGGTGATCACTATATCATCAACGGCCAAAAACGCTTCAGCACCTTCGGGGCGCGGAACGGTACGGCCATCGTCTGGACTAAAGACGAAGAAGGCGGCTGCACCGCTTTCCTGGTGGACAAAAATTGCGCCGGTTATTCCGCACCGAAGATCTGGGAACTGATGGGCACCGGCGGCATCGAACCGGCAGACGTTAATTATACTGACGTGCGCGTCCATAAAGACCAGATGTTTCACAAGAAAGGGAAAGGCGCCGAAGTATTACTTTACTGGATCGCAGTCGAAAAAGTGGAAGGCTGCATCGTTGCGACGGCGCTGGCTCAGGCGGCGCTGGACGAAGCAATTAAATATACTAAAAATCGCTTGGTATCCGGAAAACCGATGTCAGATATGCAGGGGATCCGTTTTGAATTGGCAGATATGCATGCGAAAATCGAGGCTTGCCGCTGGATGACCTACCGCACGGCAATGCTGCACGAAACCGGCGACCCATCCTTCCAGACAGAAGCCGCCGCCTGCAAACTATTCGTCCAGCCGGTGGTAAATGATGTTATTACCGCGTCATTAAGATTACACGGCGCTTACGGTTACACTAAAGAGTTTAAAATAGAGCGGCTCTACCGCGCCCAGCCCGGCAATGTCGTCATCTCCGTCAGCCTGGAAATCAATAAAGCAATTGTCGGCGCGTCACTGTTGCGGTAATAAAAGGTTTGGCTAATATATTATGTAAAATACTGATTAAAATTATTGTTGTTAACCGCGAACTACCATCGCGGACCGATTTCATTACCCGCGGAAATGTGGTTAACAGTCATTAAATAAAATGGAGAATAAAAGATGACCGGTGATATTCCCGAAAAAGCAGATTTTGAAAAAGCGCTCGCGGACTGGTTCCGTGAGGCTGAAAAAGAAGAAAACATTTTTGTCGATATTCGCGCCGATGATTTACACGCACGGATCGGCGATTATCCGGGGCCGTTTCACCGTATGGCCACCTGCTGCGAAGTAATGTATGAAAATTACAACCCGGCTGTCGACAAGATACTGCAGTTCCCCCCGAAAGGCAAAGGCGCCAGCATGGAAATCAGGTATGCCCTACCGCGAGTAAATGCTGTGCCGGATACTGGAACCACACTTGCCACGCCGGCAAAATCTTTCACCATAAAATGTGAATACTGTCACGGTACCGGCAGAGACGTCCGTAACCTAAATGCACAGCAAAAACCATGTCCGGCGTTCGGCTGCGGGGCTGTCAAATCGGGGTTACATTCCCTTCCCGGCAAACAGGAAGATTACAGCTCCTGCAAGAAATGCAAGGGCAGCGGAGTAAAACCCGGAAGTACGGCAAAAAAACAACAGGTCGGGAATATTTACCTACCGTGCCCGGATTGCAACGGCACCGGTCTTACGAAAACGGAATAAATATCCCGAAGCAAACAATATAATAAAAAAGGACGGGCATCGATGCCTGTCCTTTTTTTACTTACAACTCAGAACTTCGTTATTTAAAATTCTCGTCTTCGATCTTGGCCAGTGCCGCTAAAGCCGCGGCTCTTTTCTTTTTCCCGCTCTCTGAAGCATCTTCCGCGAATTCTCTGGTCAGCCACAGGTCGGCGGCTTTATTCGCCCGGGTTTCCGATATCACTTTGGAGCCCATCGCCAGGATATTGCAATCGTTAATCAGTTTGCACATTTCCGCGGTGAACTCCGATTCGCACAAACCCGCGCGGATACCTTTGAATTTATTCGCCGTCAGGGAGACCCCNNTAATCGATAAAGTGGTCGGGAGAATCCGTCCCGAGGTCAATGATTTCATAACCTTCACTTTGCAAATGCTCTTTGACCGCCTTCTTTAAAGGAAATCCGAATGGATCAGCCACCATGATCACTTTTTTAGACATTTATCACTCCTTTTGTGTTGTCGGAGTCATTATATCACACCGACGTATAAAGCAATTAGTACCGCCCGCCTGAGATTTATTGCCTGAGTTTTTTCCACAATAACGGTTTACAGTATTATTCCATGTGCTAATGGATTTCACTAGTAGAATTCCCTTTCGCTTAAATCATACTTTAATATTTGTAAAATGTTTGTTAAAATATTTNNTATTGGTAACACGATATTCATTTGAAATGAATCGCAGATTAACAAGATACTTGAGAAGATTATTAGTGTTATACTACAATTTAAGATAAGGCAACTTAACCAGTCTGAAAGCGGCCGGTTTGCCTTAAAACAGTAAGCATTTATCTCTCAAGTAATGGTAACATCTTATGTATGTACTACCACTAAGTTACTATTGACACGCCTGAGTGAACATGCTAGAATACTGCAGCTGCAAAANNCGGCACGAACTTGGCCTGGACAAACCGGTATTAACCCAATATGTAACATGGTTGGATCAAATTTTCATCCACGGCGATCTGGGCACTTCCATGCTTAGAAAAACCCCGATCATTGACGATATTAAAGCCAGAGTCCC
>PMMG01000049.1 GCA_003162335.1 Dehalococcoidia bacterium | reverse complement strand
GTCATTCCAGACCTGATCGTCACCGATCCCACACTTCTATTATTTTCCACAAGGAAGTGCGGGAGGAATCCACATAAATAATTCCAAATAGTCATTTTCGGACAGCCTCGGGAATGGGTTTAATTCGACAACCCACGAGATTTCGGGGTGATTGTTTTCCAAGCGTGCGTAAATGTGGTAAACTCAAGGCAGTCGGTAAGGAGTTTGGATTATGGCAGATACAGAGCAGCCGGAAGTGGGGGCGATCATTGTAGCGGCGGGGAAAAGTCAGCGCATGTCAGGCACGGATAAGATATTTGCACCGTTAGCCGGACAGCCGGTACTTTTGCGTGTTTTGCAACCTTTTATTGATTGTGACAGTGTCGACCGTGTGGTGGTTGTGCTGAATAATAATAATTACGATGAGGGTAAAGATCTGATTGTCGGACAGAACTGGGAAAAAGAAGTGGCGGTCTGTATCGGCGGGAAGAGACGGCAGGATTCGGTGCTGGCAGGATTGAAGTTGCTGGGGGATTGCGATCTGGTAGTGATCCAGGACGGCGCCCGGCCGTTTGTAACCGTCGGTTTAATTGAAGACGGACTGGCCGCGGCTAAAGAAACAGGCGCGGCAGTGGCGGCGGTACCGGCAACGGATACCATCAAGTCTGCCGATAAAGCGATGATCGCCCGCCAGACGCTGCAACGCGACAATTTATGGCTATGTCAGACACCCCAGGTTTTTGAATATGATCTGTTGTTAAAAGCCTACAGCAAAGCGAATACCGATGTGACCGATGACGCCCAGATTGTGGAATTGGCCGGCGGCAAGGTTAAGCTCTATATGGGCAGCTATGATAATATAAAAATAACCGCGCCGGTGGATTTAGCGGTGGCGGAGACGTTGTGGAAGAGGCGAAAAGCGTAAAATGCGATTCGGCATCGGGTTTGATATTCATCCATTGGTGTCGGGGCGGAAATTAGTGCTTGGCGGCATGGAAATTCCCTTTGACCGCGGTCTGGACGGCTGGAGCGATGCAGATGTATTAACGCATGCCATTATCGATGCTTTGCTGGGAGCGGCGGCGATGGGGGATATCGGGATGCATTTTCCACCCGGAAAAGCGGAGTATAAAAATATCAGCAGTTTGAAATTATTAACAGAAATAAAAAAGAAATTGACGGCTGCCGGTTGGCAGATTAATAATATTGATGCGACCGTGATCGCGGAAAAGCCGCACCTGCGCGAGTATATTGACACAATGAGAGAAAGGTTGAGCCGAACGCTTGATTTACCATTAGCTCAAGTCAGCGTCAAAGCCAGCACCGCCAATCAGGTGGGGCCGCTAGGGCAGGAAGAGGCAATCGCAACGATGGCGATCGCTTCGATCGAGAAGATAAACTAAAGGACACCAAAATGAAAATCTACAGCACACTTTCACGGCAAAAAGAAGAATTTCAGCCGCAAGGTGAAGAGGTGAAAATATATTCATGCGGTGTGACGCCTTACGCGGAATCACACCTCGGGCACGCGATGAACGCTGTAATTTTTGACACTGTTCGCCGCTACCTGATCTTCCGCGGCTACAAGGTCAAATTCGTGCAGAATATTACGGATGTCGAGGATAAAATCATCGACCGCGCAAATAAACTGGGGATCGCTCCGCGCGAACTGGCGGAGAAGTTCGCTAACCGGTATTTTGAAGATATGGCCGAGTTAAATGTGATGAAACCAGACGTTATTCCTTACGCGACCGAAGAAATCCCGAAAATGCTGGAGGTGATCAAGGGTTTGGTGGACAAGGGACATGCTTATGCAGCAAAAGGGAGTGTCTACTTCCGCGTACGCAGTATGCCGGATTACGGCAAATTATCGCACCGGACACTGGATTCGATGATGGCCGGGGCGCGCATCGAGCCCGGAGAAGAAAAAGAAGACCCGATGGATTTTGCGTTGTGGAAAGCATCCAAACCCGGAGAGCCGTTCTGGGAAAGCCCATGGGGACAAGGGCGTCCCGGCTGGCATATAGAATGCAGCGCGATGTCGCTCAAATACCTGGGAGAAACGATCGACATCCATTGCGGCGGTCAGGACCTGATCTTCCCGCACCACGAGAATGAAATTGCCCAATCTGAGTGCTTCACCGGTAAAAAGCCGTTTGCCCGCATCTGGATGCACAACGGATTATTCCAGCTGGGTGACGAGAAGATGAGCAAATCGATCGGCAATATTGTCGGCATTAAACAGGTGCTGGAAAAACACAGCGCCGANNGGTTTCCGGGTGTTTGTGCTCGGCTCGCACTACCGCAATCCGCTGACTTTTTCCAATGAGGCGATCGAGGCCGCCGAACGCGGTCTGGAGAGATTGACGCAGGCGCTAAGTAATGACGCGGTTCCTGTCAAACCGGGAGCCGAAAAGTTGGATGCCCGCACAGTCCGGCAGCGCTTCATGGATGTAATGGACGATGATTTTAATACCCCGCAGGCACTGGCAATCCTATTCGATCTGGCGCGGGAGATTAACCGCGCCGGTGAAACGGGCGCCGATACCACTGAAGCAAGGCATGCTTTGAAAGAACTGGCGGGCGTGCTGGGTTTAACTTTGAAGGCAACAGAAAAGCCTTTTACGGACGCGGCGCCGTTCATCGAGTTATTGTTGACAACCCGCAAGAAACTGCGTGACGCCAGGCAATTCCAACTGGCTGATGAAATCCGGACGACCCTGTTAAAGATGGGGCTGACCCTGGAAGATACCAATACCGGGACGAGCTGGAAGCGAAAAAAATAATTCTAAAAAATAGTCAATAGCCAATAATCAAGAAAGAACTAAAGACGAAATACCAATTAAATTCAAATAAATATATTTGTACCGGATTCCAGCTTTCGCTGGAATGGATGATGAGAGGATGGCTGTAACCCTGAGATTGCCGCGTCCATTTGAGGCAGATCCGGAAAGGTTGCGCAAAGGCATTTTCTAATTGCCGGTGTTTTATCGATTCCTTTTTTAGATAGCAGAATGTAAGAAAACATGACAAATAATCGAGTCTCAATAACCAGCGCGCGGTTTGCGGGGTGGGTGACACGGCGGGAAGGGCGGAAGTTCCTGCAGCTCAGCGACAATTATCCACAACCGTCGGTACCGCAAGGGAAAGCAGGTCGTGACGATTGGGCATCGCTTTACATACACATCCCGTTTTGCCGTACGCTATGCCCGTTCTGCTGCTTTAACCGCTATCTGCTGGACGAAGTGCAGGCACGCCGGTATTTCGTCAGTCTGAAAAAAGAAGTGGAACTGTATGCTGAGCGCGGCTTCCGGTTCTCGGATTTTTATTTTGGCGGCGGAACTCCCACCGTGCTGATGGACGAACTGCTGGGATTTCTTGATTTTCTGAAGAAGAATTTTAACGTGCGGCAGATCTCGATGGAGACTACCCACCGGGAAATCACGCCGGAAGTGATTGTAGCTTTGAAAAAAGCCGGCGTCAACCGTCTTTCTATTGGCGTGCAGAGCCTGGATAATGATTTGTTGAAAGCGATGGGCAGGCTGGTGGGCAGCGGCGAAGAAGCGGTCGAAAAATTAAAAATGGCGCAGGGGCAATTCGATACGGTCAACGCGGATTTTATCTTCAATTTCCCCACACAAACAATCGCACAATTCGAAAAAGATGTGGTTACCTTTAAAGAGCTAAAACTGGACCAGGCCACTTTTTATCCGCTAATGCCTTCACCGCATAAGAAAAGCCGCCTGGAAAGACGCTTCCAGAAAGTAGATACCTCCCGGGAAAAAGTATTTTACGATGTGATATTGCGGGAATTATATGAAGGCGGATACAAAGCTTCCACTGCCTGGTGTTTTTCCCGCGGCGACCGGCTGATCGACGAATATATCATCGACTACGATGATTACGTAGGCGTGGGGGCCGGTTCGGTGGGTTTTCTGAACGGCGATTTTTTTGTGAATACTTTTTCCCTGCAGAAGTATGATGAATTGATTTCGGGCGGGAAATTACCGATTGTCAGCTGGCGCAAGCTCTCGGAGCGTGAGCACTTACGTTACTACATGCTCACTAAATTATTCGGTATGGCGCTGGACCCGGAGAAATTCCGTGCGAGATTCGGCGCGGATATAAATGGAAAACTGTTCTGGGAACTGGCATTTTTCAGGTTGTGTGGATTGGTGAAGGATAATAAGCAAATCGAAGTGACGCCGCAAGGGATGTACTCAATGTGCGTGATGCAGAAGGAATTTTTCGCTGCTTTGAATACGCTGAGAGAACGGTACATTGAGGAACAGATCTAGTGGTTCCGCCTGATAATCAAAGAACAATAATCAATAATCAAGTAAATCCGAAATTCTCAACAATATTGAAATTCCAATAATAAAAATTGAGTGGATTCACAAACTTCAGGGTGAGGAAAATTATCTGTTCTTTCATTCCAGCCTCGCTCGTAAAAGAAACAAAAACTGGATTCTCAGGTATGTTGTAGCGCAGAATGAAAATATATGGTACTTGAAATATATTCTCAAATCGGATAGTATGTGAAATAATTACGGGGAGGTGAGCGATGGAGTACAACAAAGTTATCGTGCCGCTGGACGGGTCTAAACTGGCGGAAAGTGTATTACCGCATGTAGAAAAAATTGCGAAGGGGTGTTCTATACCGCAGGTTATTCTGATTACGATAACCGAGCCTGTGCAGGTGAAGACTCCTGTTGGCGAGCGTCTGGAACGGCTGCCTGAAAGAATGCAAAGTCAAATACTTTATTATGGCAATGTCTCCACCACTACCAGCGGGATCGTTGTGCCGGGAAGTTTGAAAGATTTGCCGGTGACCATCGGGAAAATGGCCAAGACCGGTTACGATTATTTAGCGCGACAAGCGCAGCAATTGCAGGAAAAAGGGCTTCAGGTCAGCGTTGCCGTTTTAATCGGGAATGTGGCTGAGGAAATTGTCCGTTTCGCCAAATCAGAAAACGCCGACTTGATAGTGATGGCCAGCAAAGGAAGAACGACATTGAGACGATGGGATGTGGGTAACGCCGCGGAGAAAGTCTTCCGTTCTACAGATATTCCGATTTTTCTGGTTAAGCCACCGCCTGGTTTCAAGGAGACCAAGCCGGTCAGGAAAGGGAAAGCAATCTAGATTACAATTTGTATTTTTTNNGTAAAAATGCAGGGATGCTCAGTTATCAGCGTTCGGGCCTTTTTCAGGAAAGTTTTATCCTTCAGTAGATTGTGCCTACTTTGTTTATATAAAGAAGATGAATAAAGCAAATATAAAGTACTATGACTAAGGTACTATCCGAAAACACGTTTCGGGACAGTTTTTAGTGGTAAGAAGACCGGTCGATAAAAACCGGCAGAAAAAACAGACGAATACGGTTGAAAATAATATCAAAGGGGGTTAAACCCTGGTTGTTTACAGGCACAAACGCGGTTAATTAAACAACCAGACTGTTATTTTGTTCGCAGCATTTTGTATTCATTTCAACGAGGAACGTAGCGACATCTTTCTGTAAAAACCGGCGGTCGCCCCGGTGGTTTATCTGGTAAGACTTAATCAATCCGCGGTCACTCCAGCGCCGAACAGTATTTACGTGAACGTGAAGTAATGTTGCCACTTGCTTGATGGTCAACATAGGTGACATTTCTTCATTTGTAATAATATCCATTCGTTTTTAATCCTGAGACTATCTTACATTACAATACTTACATTAACCTACACTGGTATGCCGGGACAATCAGCTAAAAGGACTAGTTTTACAAGAAAATAGTCCTAGACATGAAAGTAGAAGATTGGTGAAGAAAAGTAAGGAAAAGTGGAATCAGCCTAGCTTGCTTTTTTTGTGATGAGGGTGTATTGTCATAATTACTCGTCAGTATGCTTCAGGGTGTGTATACAAGTAGAAGGAAAAAGAAAGATGAAAAATAACCACCCGGAGTTCACCGAGAGTATATCTCCGTACTGTTAGCAACAAAATCACCTCAAGCACTAACCTCAAAAATTCTCGGTACTCTCTCCAGACTGTCAAGATATTAAATACGTTTGTTTCATTTTTATAGGTTGAAACCGGTTGAAAACATGAAAAACAAAATAAAGCAATTGCATGAAGGGGAATTGCTGCTGGGGTTAGTCCGGATATTAGCCCTGATATTGGCTTTGGCGCTTTTTCTGCTTTTTTCTGAGGTCAGGCCGTTCATTGTTCCTGACCCGGTCATCATCAGTTCAGTCGTTATTTATTCGATATTGCGTGTTTTTTACCCGTCATACTGGTACAAGAGCCGTTTTCTTTCGTATACAATAGTTGTTGTCGATGTTGGTTTCTGTTGTTTCCTGCCATTCGTGACCGGCGGCTTGCACAGCCCCTTCATCCTCTTTCCTTTAACCGCCATCCTGTCTGTCGCTTTGTATTTTAAACAATCGCTGGCCTATACGGTGGCGCTTTTTTCCGCTACGTCCGTGATTGCCAGTGAGATTTTCTCCTGGCGTATCCTGCACGGAGCGGAATATCTGCCGTCTTCGGTTTACATCGCATTGCTGACCATGTATACGATCATCGCTCTATTGATCGCCTGGCTGCCTTACATCGCCAACCTGAGTCTTTCGGCGAATATCAAGAAAAAGACGATCGTCGAAGAAAGAAGCCGGTTGTCACGCGAACTGCATGATAGCCTGGCACAAAGGATCGGCAGTCTGATATTAAAAATCGATGTGCTCAAGGGAACGGTGAGCGATGCCAATACCGCGGACGCGCTAAATCAAATCGCAAATATAAAACATGACATGCAGGAAACGTATCTGGAGATCAGGGAAGTTATCGACCAGCTGCGGACCAAAATGCCCGACGACCTGCGGATATTACCGACATTGGCGCAATATACCCAGGAATTTTCCCAGAATACCGGCATCGATTGTAAGCTTTATCTGGCAGACGGACATGCCGAATTACAGCCGTTAGCTACCGTCGAGATATTGCGTATCGTACAGGAAGCTTTAAATAATGTGAGAAAACACAGCGGCGCGAATCAGATAGAAGTGAAATTCGAGTCTGCCAGCGATGCGGTGAAAGTGATAATCAAAGATAACGGTAAGGGTTTTATACCGAATACAGTCAAAGGGCAACATGGTCTGACAGTAATGAAAGAAAGGGCGGAAGGGATCGGCGGCAAACTGGAAGTTTTCAGTTCTCCCGGAAAGGGCACGGCGATCGAAATATCCATTCCTGCACATAGTCCATCGGTTAGGAGGATAAATGGTTAATATTTTAATTGTTGACGACCACTCGATAATGCGAGAAGGATTGAAGGCCGTACTGGCCAGGCAGCCTGATTTTAATATTATAGGAGAAGCCTCCGACGGTTCCGAGGCCGTGAAAAAGGCCATGAAATTACATCCGGATGTAGTCACAATGGACGTCCGTATGCCGTACAGCGGTTTGCAGGCCACGATGGATATAATGCAGGCGCTGCCGGAGACAAAGATATTAATCCTGACCGTGTCCGAGACTGAAGCAGACCTGGTGGAATCGGTGAAAGCCGGCGCGCGCGGTTACCTGCTGAAAGGCATGGATGCAGATGAACTGGTGGCAGCGGTGAGAACAGTGGCAGCCGGGGGCGCGATTTTCACTCCGTCAATTGCCGCCAAATTGCTGGATGATTTTAAAGCCGACCTGAACAAAAATACCGATGATGTTAATTTAACCAGCCGTGAAGCGGATGTGCTGGCATTGGTGGCAAACGGCGCCAGTAATAAAGAAATTGCCATGAAGTTGAATATCAGCGAACCGACTGTGAAGGCCCACCTGCGCAATGTTTTGAGCAAACTGCATATGAAGAACCGCAGCCAGGCCGCAGTATATGCTTCGCAACGCCGATGGCTTAGCGGCAATCCGTCGGAGAAGAACTAGATATCAGATAAATACTCAATTAATCAAGTAAATACGAAACTCTAATATCTCGGATAGAAATAAAAAGGGTGGGTATAGTTGAGATGAAATCGAGACTATATCCACCCTTTTTTGTGATTTAATTGCCTATACCGTTTTTTTGGCTTGCTGGACCAGGGGCAGGACATACCGGTCGAGGTCGGTGTCATTTTTCGGTTCGGGGACATCTTTAAACAGGAACCAGTTTTCGGTGTGTTCCGCCGATTCGCCGGGTTGTAATTTGCTAAACGGAGCAAGTGTTTCGAGTTCAAATCCGCGGCCGGTCCAGAATTGCACCGTATTATTATAGTCAGGATAAGTCCGGCCTTTTTTGTAATCATAAGTGACCACAAAAAGGTGACCGTCATTATAATAAGCAGTCCAGCCATCGGGCACGAGCATACCGATCTTATAGGAGCCGGGCGCTTGAGAATCCTGTTTGACCATAACGTACTTTTTCCCCAGTATCAGGCGGGAATCAGTAAGGTCGCAGTAACACCAGATGGACATGACGGTAGTTGGCAGCAAGGAAGAACCGGGCCCGTTCTGCTGGACGAAAGGCGGCAGGGGAATGATGCCTTTACCGCCGGGGAGCATGAGGGTATAAGCCCACGGCGCTAATTCCACCGGCCACAGTCCCCGGTTGTAGAGGCGGTTAACAATGCTGATATGGTTGTCTTTGATTGTTTTCGGGATATCCATCTCTTTCTGGATGCCGGTGGGTTTTTCGGTGGGTTGTGTGAGACGGACGAAGGTGTCATGTTCGGTGACCGCGACGGGATCGAGCGCCGGGAATTTGCGTTCCTGCGCTTCCGGGGCATGGCGCATGGCATGCCCGCCGTAAAAACGCGGGGGTTCGCCGAAAAATTCGTTGCGGTCGCCGACGAAGCCGAAGCGGACAACATTCGGTCCGATAGCTGTAGTGGCGACCAGATCAATGGTGTCATTAGCAATACGCAGGCAATTTTTTAACCCGAGGAATTCAACTTTTTCCAAAAGACGGTTCTCCTTGTCGTTTATTATTATGTAATTGAATGTATTATATTTTTGATATGGAGAAAAGTCAAAGAACCGAGTTTCAGGTAGCCGGTTGCGAGTTATAAGCAGAAAGTTGGAAGTTTACAGTATCCAGTTCAAAAATACGAATAAAAATAGATATCCGGAATTGGATGATTTGGCCACTCCTTAGTTCCTCTACATTATGAATAATATTAATAGTTAGTAATTTCCACGGCCAATTTCAGAGATCCGGCTAAACTGAGTTCCCATAAACGTCTGATCATTCGATATAACGATACTAACCATCATTGTTGCACATCTCAAAATAGCGTGTTATACTCTAAATATAAAAATAGTATCTAATAGAAACTTTCTTTTAGAAAGGTGAAAATATGGCACAAATGTACGCTCACTATTGTCCGGTGGCACACGCGTTAGAGATTGTTGGAGACAGGTGGTCTTTACTCATTGTCCGAGACCTTTTGCAAAAGCCGCAACGATTCACCGACTTATTACACAACTGTAACTATATTACCCCTAAATGGCTTACACTCAGGCTTCGCGAATTGGAGCAAGCCAAGATAGTTGAGCGGGAAAGACAGAGCGACCGGCGTGAAGTCTGGTACAGGTTGACACCGTCAGGACAAGATCTCCGTCCCGTGGTGGAGGCACTGTCGGACTGGGGTTTGCAATACGCAATGTGCCCGCCGCGACCGGGAGAAGTAGTCCGGCCTGACCGGGTATTGCGTACGTTAACAGATTCGTTTAACAAGCGCGGTTGGAAAATGGCCAAGCCTGTACACTGGCTATTCAATTTCATGCCGGGTAGTTCTTTTACCGTGTCGTTTGACGGTAATCGCTGGGCTTCTAATGAGGGTAATGCGGAAAACCCCGATGTCACGATAGGAACCTCCCCTGAAGCGTGGGCAACATTCCTGTCCATAAAACGGGGAGAGCGTAAGCAGTACGCACAAATCATGCAGATCGCCGGTTCCCACGAAAGTATCGGAGAGTTCTGGCACACGTTTGGAGCTTTGGGTGAAAAAGCGTAGCAAAGTAAGACTGAGCGGTCAAGCGCCAGTCGCTTGAATAGCCGGGATAAAACGCTGAGAGAATTGTCTTGGAGGTAAAATGGAGCAGTTGGAAGAAAAAATAAAGCAGGCTGCGCTTACTGCGGGATATGAGGCGTGCGGCATTGTTAAAATTTCTGCGGTAGCCGGATTCGAAAAAGAACTGAATGAGAGAATCACGCGAATTTCCGGGTCGGGTCTTTTCTATCAAAATTATCACCGGTTTGCCCATCTCGAAGAAACATACCCATGGGCGAAGTCTATCGTCGTCTGCGTGAGAGGTGACGGCAAATATAAAGTCCCCAATAGTTTGGAAGGTATGATAGGAAAGAGCTATCTCTTTGACTGTCGCACGAATGCCCTATCGCCAGGTTACGTAAACAGCTTTAAATTTGAAGCCTTTCTTAAAGATTGCGGCCTCAACGCGGTTACAGAGAGGAGATTCGGGATTACCGCGCTTCGCCGGGCGGCTTCGCAGGCAGGTCTTGGTCTGATCCGCAAGAACAACTTCTTTTATACGAATTCAGGCTCCTGGGTCTCTTTGGAAGCCTGGTTGATCGATCGGGAACTGGAAGCCATTGAAAAGCCAACGATCAAACCATGTCCCGAAGGCTGCACTTTGTGTATGAATCATTGCCCCACTTGCTCGCTGTCGCAACCCTACACGATGAATCCTTTTAGCTGTGTTTCCTTTCTAACTACGTTTGGGGAACTAAATTCAACCAGAGACAGATTTGGTGCGCAGATCGGCAACTGGGTCTACGGCTGTGATGTATGCCAGGATATCTGCCCCTTCAATAAGAATATTCGGTCAGCAACCGAGGAATTCCCAGGGTTGGCCGAATTAAGTCAACAGATCTCGCTGGAAAAACTTGTGTCAGCAGACTACGATTTCCTGGAAAATACGCTTCAACCCAAATTCTGGTACATCCGGCAAAACGATGGCTGGAAATGGAAGGTAAACGCAATCAACGCCATGGTCAATAGCTACAAGGACAAATATCAGGAATGTATCTTTAACGCCCGGGGTGATACCCAGCCCAAAGTGAGAGAAATGGCTCAATGGGCGATCAGGACTTTGGGGCTAGAGTAAGCGTTTGAATTCAACCGGCGCTTCTTCTCTGGCAGTGTTTAATCATGAATGTAGAAAATTAGGATAGTGCTCACTAACGATATTGTCAATATGGTCAAATAGTATTATTTTGCAAGCATAGTTTACTATTTGCAAGTTAAATTGTTTTATGTTATTGTATTAAAACAACCGAATATTGTAAGAGACTCAGAGTGCAAGTCCGGTGCAAATCCGGCGCAGTACCGCCTGCTGTAATCCCGCTTTCCGGGAAAGCCAGAACGCTGAGTACGCCAATTCCTCCGCGGGAAAGGAGGTGGGATATATGTCAGATCAAATCCCCCTCTGTCGTCAATTGAGGGGGATTTTCTTTTTTCGGCTGAGCGCGGAATATAATAATAAGGTTGCTTGCATGAAACTCCTGCGCCTTTTCCCGGCCATCATTATCCCTGGTCTATTTTTGTTCACATCCTGTTCTCAACCGTCTGTGCAAAAAACTGCGCCATCATCGATTTACAGCGATGATATCGGCAGAACGGTGCAGATAAATGAGATCCCCCAGCGGATAATCTCGCTTTCTCCCAGCAATACGGAAATGGTCTATGCGCTGGGGCTGCAGGACAAACTGGTAGGCGTGACCAGCTACGATAACTATCCGCCGGAAGCGAAAAACAAAACTGTCGTTTCTGATTTCAGCACGATCGACATGGAAAAAATCGTTAATGCGAAGCCGGATATCGTGCTGGCGGACAGCATACAACAAAAAGACACGATTCCGGCACTGGAAAAAATGGGGATTACCGTTTATGCAATGACTCCGACCAGCATGGATGGCGTTTTCAATGATCTAAAGGTCCTAGGTCAGATCACTGGAAAAATTAAAGAAGCAGATATGCTAGTTGCCAGTCTGACGGCCAGAGTGCAGGCAGTGACGGATAAAACAGCCAAACTGACCGCGACCGAAAAACCGCGCGTACTTTTTGTGACCTGGTACGATCCTATATGGACGGCCGGCAGCGATACGATGATCCAATCCATGATAGATAGGGCGGGAGGCATAAATATTGCCGCAGACCTAAATGGTTATGCCACCATCTCGCTGGAGTCGGTGATCCAGCGGAACCCGCAGGTGATCATCGTGACGAATAGCATGGGCGACCAGCATACTGTATTAGATTACATCAAAGCAAACGACCAGTTTAAGGCAACGGACGCCGTGAAGAACGGTAAGGTTTATGAGATCGATGCCGATATTTTCGGACGTACGACGCCGAGAATTGTGGATGGGTTGGAGACACTGATGAAATTATTGCACCCGGAACTGGAGAAGTAGGGAAAGCGTTTTAGACTTCGTCTCTTTAACTCTCACCGGTACATTTCGCCTTAGGGGACTCAAAGAGAACTAACTTGTGACAATGAGGAAAAATTGAAGAATCTGGAATCAGATAAAAAATTGGATATTCCGGCGAAGGAAAACAGCGAAGGTGAGGCAGCTAACATGGCGCGGGAATTTGCCACTTATTCTTCCCGCCGGTTGCTGTTGATCGTTTCCATATGCGGCTTATTAGCGGCGTGTGTAATTATCGCGCTGCTGGCGTTGACTGTCGGCAGCGTGGGAATTCCCTTTAAAACCGTATGGCAGGTACTGATTTCCCATTTGCCTTTTGTTCATGCTCAGGCCAATTGGTCGGCCGTGACAGATATGATCATTACCGGAATACGCCTGCCGCGCATTCTGCTGGCGGGTGCGGTGGGGACGGCATTGGGAACAGCGGGAGCGACATATCAGGGACTTTTCCGCAATCCTTTGGCCGACCCTTACCTCATCGGAGTGGCGCAGGGAGCTGCGTTAGGGGCGGTGTTAGGTTTCATCGTGCCGTGGACATTCGGCGGCAGTTATTTGATTCCGGTCATGGCATTTATCGGCGCGGTGGCTGCTGTTTCGGTGGTATATTTAATTGCCCGTGTAGGTAAGACAGCGCCGGTTACGACGCTAATCCTGGCCGGAGTAGCCATCGGCGCGTTACTGATGTCGGTTACCTCTTACTTCACGATGATTTCTGCTGACAAAGTACGGAGCATCCTTTCCTGGATGATGGGGAATTTATCTTACGCAGGCTGGGATCAGCTCGGGATAATAACCCCTTATATTGTCGTTGGGCTGGCAGTCATTTTCCTTTTTGCCCGGCCGCTAAACGTAATGCAACTTGATGAAGATCAAGCTGAGCAGCTGGGTATCAATGTCGAGCGCACGAAGATCATCCTGCTGGGCGCGGCGACGCTCATTACCGCCGCGGCGGTTTGTTTCGTGGGCACGATCGGATTTGTTGGTATCATCGTGCCGCATATTGTCCGGTTGATCTGGGGGCCGGACCACCGTTTGCTGCTCCCCCTTTCCGCAATTATGGGAGCCATTTTATTGATCCTGGCGGACACCGCCAGCCGCACATTAATGGCGCCGTCCGAGATCCCGGTCGGGGTGATCACGGCGTTCATCGGCGCGCCGTTTTTCCTGTTCCTGCTCAGGCGCACGAAAAAAGCTGTTTTTTAAGGTGGAAAATTATGGCTAAAATGGAAATGCAAAATGTAACGCTGACTTACGGACAGCGTTCGGTAGTCCGGGAATTAAGTTTACATATATATCCGGGTGAACTGCTGGGATTGGTGGGGCCGAACGGCTGCGGCAAGACGAGTATTATCAAAGCACTAAGCCACGTATTAATTCCTGATGCCGGACGAATATTATTGGATGGGCAAGAATTAGGCGCTATTTCACGCACTGAGCTGGCGCGGTTGATCGGCGTGGTGCCGCAGAATCCATCTTTACCGGATACTTTCACTGTTTTTGAAGTGGCGATCCTGGGCCGTAATCCCCACCTCGGATTGTTAAGCGGAGAAACTGCCCGCGATATGGCCGTGGTCTGGCAGGCGATGGAAAAAACCGGCATTACGCATCTGGCGAAACGCAGGATCGGGGAACTTTCCGGCGGCGAAAAACAGCGGGTGACGATCGCACGCGTGCTAGCGCAGGAACCGCAGGTCATATTAATGGACGAACCGACCGCCAATCTGGATATTTTCCAGCAAATGGATATTCTGGACTTGATCACCGGAATGTGCCGGGAAAAAAATACAGCCGGTCTAATCGCTATCCACGATTTGAATATTGCCGCGCAATACTGTACCCGCATTATCATGTTGAAAAACGGGCAGATCCATGCCGAAGGAATGCCAAAAGAAGTAGTAACCGCGGAAAATGTGCGCGAGGTTTTCGGGGCGGACACGACCGTTTATCCCCATCCGGAAAATAATTTACCGATGGTATTACCTAATACAGGTTGCAGACATTCAGGCAACGGTAATAAAGAAAAACAGGCAAATAAAGTACACTAAAAACTGGCAGGAAATTGAATCTGAGGAAGGGGAAATTGACAGACATTCTAGTAAAAACGATCGCGAATATTAAACCGTTAGACACGGCGGCGATGGCGCAAGCCAAAGCCCGACAGGATACGTTGACCAAACCTGCCGGCAGCATGGGAAGGCTGGAAGCTTTATCCGTACAAATAGCCGGGATACAGGGGAAGTCCCTGCCGCAGGCCAAGCAGAAAGCAGTAATTGTGATGGCGGCTGACCACGGCGTAGCGGCGCACGGCACCAGCGCCTATCCGCAGGAAGTGACAGCGGAGATGGTGCTGAACTTTTTACATGGCGGCGCGGCTATCAATGTTATCAGCCGTCAGGTGGGCGCCCGGGTGGTGATCGTGGATATGGGCGTCGCCGCTAAACTGGATGCTAATCCCGGATTGATCTCGCGCAGAATTGCAGCCGGGACACAGGATATGAGCAGAGGCCCGGCCATGACAGCCGCGCAAGCCAAACAAGCTCTGGAAACCGGCATTGAAATTGTCACCATGGAAATCAAGAAAGGGTTGGATATCGTAGCGACGGGAGACATGGGGATCGGTAATACTACGGCCAGTTCGGCGATCTGCGCAGTGATGACCGGCAAGTCGGTTACCGAAGTAACCGGCAGAGGCACCGGGCTGGATGATAAGCAGTTATCGAATAAAATCAAGATTATCAATGAAGCAATTGCCTTGAACAAGCCGGAGGCCGGAAAATCGATGGAAGTACTAGCCAAAGTAGGCGGGTTTGAGATCGGAGGGTTGGCGGGAGTGATACTTGGGGCAGCCGCCAGTAGAGTGCCGGTAGTCATCGATGGATTTATCTCCGGCGCTGCGGCCCTGATTGCCGCCGGTATTTGTCCGCAGGCTAAAGACTATATGATCGCCGGTCACTGCTCGGTCGAACCCGGTCACAAGATCTTGCTGCAGCACCTCGGGCTGAAACCGCTGCTGGATCTGGAGATGCGACTGGGTGAGGGCACCGGGGCAACGCTGGCAATGGCGCTGGCAGAAACCTCTGTCCGGATTTTAGGCGAAATGGCTACTTTCGCGGAAGCCGGTGTGGCGGAAAAAGGAGAATAAAGGAAATATGATGGGGAGAATGGTCTCTCTAAATTATTGTTTCACAAAGGTCACCCCTCACTCTGACTCTCGCCCTCAAGGGGCGAGAGAATTAGCTTCAGAAAAGGGAGAATAAAAGTTGAATTTACTGGCAGCCTTTCAATTTCTGACGATTCTGCCGGTGAAGCGCGGTTTCACCAGCGAACAAACCGGACGTTCGGCTGCATGGTTTCCGGTAGTCGGACTGGTCATCGGCGCGATTTTATTTGGGTTATACTATGTTTTAAACCTGGTGCTGCCTTCCAGTGTGGTTAACGGACTGTTATTAGCAGTGCTTGTAATCTTAAGCGGTGGATTGCATTTGGACGGTCTGGCGGACACCATAGACGGTCTGGCAGGGCACCGTACACCGGAGCGCCGGTTAGAAATCATGCGCGATAGCCGGATCGGGGGAATTGGGGCGGTAGGCCTTTCCCTCTTTTTAATTATCGAATACGTGTCGTTAAATAGCCTTCCTGATAAATGGGTGCCATTCACCTTGTTATTGGCGCCGGCAATCAGCCGCTGGGCGATGGTAAGTGCGATAATCAGTTATCCTTACGCCAGGACGGAAGGGCTGGGCAAGGCTTTTAAAGAAGCAGTGGGCCGGAGTGAAATTATTATCGCCTCTTTCCTCACTTTACTGTTAGCTGTTATACTATTCCCAATGGCGGGGCCGGTGATGATGGCGAGCGCATGGATAATCAGCAGTCTGGCGGCGCTTTACTTCAAGCGGCAGATCGGCGGTCTGACCGGAGATACCTACGGCGCGATCAATGAAATTGCCTTTGTCACTGTACTGCTAGCGGTCAATGTACTGGCGTTTAAAAATTGGCTATTATAAAAACGTGCTGTTGTAAAGGGGTAGCGATTTGACGCGGATATTATTAGTGAGACACGGCGAGACGGAATTACAAAGTTCCCTCAGATACTGGGGTAAAACAGATGTGACGTTGGGGGAAGTCGGGTTACACCAGGCGGAACAACTGCGGGACCGGCTGGCGATGGAACGGCTGGACGCAGTCTACTCCAGCGAATTAAAAAGAGCGGCAGATACCGCCAATATCATTGCCGCGCGGCACAATCTGAAAGTGATCACCTGCCAGGAATTAAGAGAAGTGGATTTCGGACGGCTGGAAGGTCTCGAATTTAATGAGATCCATCAGCAATTTCCGGATGTCGAACAAATGTGGATCACGCGCAATCCGGCGCTAGTGTATCCTGAGGGAGAGAGCCTGCTGGATTTCGAAAACAGGGTATCGCAATTTGACGCCCGTTTACAAAAGCATAAACCGGAAGAAACAGTGCTGATCGTTGCGCACGCCGGTGTACTGCGCACGCTGATCTGCCGCTTATTGGAATTAGACATGAAAAGCCGCTGGAGCCTAAAGGTTGATCTGGCATCGCTCAGTATTATTGAGACCTATCCGGAAATCAATATGCTATGTCTGCTGAATGACGTTTCGCACTTGATGGCGGAACGCAATTCTTGAGGTGTAAAAAGTTGGAAAAGGCTTTTATTTCCTGGAGCGGCGGCAAGGATTGCTGCCTCTCAGCTTATCAGGCCAAACAACAGGGGATCGATCCGGTTTACCTGCTGAATATGGTGACCGAGGATAAACGGCGTTCCTGCAGTCACGGCATCGGTGCAGAATGGATCCGGCAACAGGCGGAAGCAATCGGTATTCCGTTACTGCAATTTCCGACAACCAGTGAAACCTATCAAACCGTTTTCAAAAATGCTTTGAAAGAGTTACATTATGACGGTATTTCGACGGGTGTTTTCGGCGATATCGATTTTGAACCGCACCGGGAATGGATCGAGCAGGTGTGCAAGCCGGCCGGAATTACCCCGATGCTACCGTTGTGGGGACGGAATCAGAACGAAATCGTCGCGGAGTTCCTGGAACTAGGTTTTCAGGCACGGGTAATTGCTGTACGGGCCGACTTGCTGGGGCAGGAATGGCTGGGAAGATTGGTAGACAGGGAATTTTTAAAGGATATTGCCAATTTGAACAAGGGCATCACAGCCTGCGGCGAAGCCGGGGAATTCCACACGCTGGTCGTTGACGGGCCCATCTTCAAAAAACGGTTGGAAATCAGTGACGCCGCCGCGGAAAAAAGAGGCGGGCACTGGTTCTGGGACATTAAAAAAATCGATCCGATTGAAAAACCAGGCGGAGGAACCGTTTGAAATCAGTAATACTGGTTTTAGGCGGCGCGCGCAGCGGCAAGAGTCATTTTGCCCAGGAATATGCGCGCCGGAGCGAGGGAAGGGTACTTTTTGTGGCGACAGCGACCGCGGGTGACGAAGACATGCGGCGGCGGATCGAAAAGCATAAGCAGGAAAGACCAGCAGACTGGCGCACCCTGGAAGCCTCAACGGATACAGGCAAGCAGATCGAAGCAAATGCCGGGGATGCACAGCTGATTGTTATTGACTGTATCACTTTGTTGGTCAACAATATTTTCAGCCGTTACGACGAAAAAATGTTTGACACGCTAGAGGATGAGATACTGGAACGGGCGGTGGCGGCGGAGATCGAACAACTGCAGCAGTGCTTGAAAAATGTGAACGCTTCTTTCCTGATCGTCAGCAATGAAGTTGGTCTGGGGTTGGTGCCGGATAACCGCATGGGACGGCTGTACCGAGATATTTTGGGGCGGGCGAATCAGATACTGGCGCAGACCGCCGATGAAGTTTATCTGATGGTAGCGGGAATTCCGCTGAAGATAAAACCGGGTTACAAGAATTAAAAGCAGTTATCTTTCGGTGTTAAATTCCAAATTTCAAATCCCAAACAAATTCAAAATATAATGCCCAGAATCAGCAATCAGTTATTCACCGTTTTGTCTAAAAGTTACACAGGCAGGACGCCTGTGCCACTTGACCAATATTTGTAACCATACTATCCCAGCCACTGTGGATGATAGGTTGTGCCATCATGGACGGTGTCGGTTTTATACAGTTCGTATTCGCCTTTGGCTGCTGCCTTTGCTGTTTTCATTAATAGCGCGGTGCGTTCTTCGTCGCTTAACGGTTTGAAATTGCGGGCGGTTTCCAGGGATTTCTTGAGGATTTCCAGAGATTCGCAGCCCGTAATTACGGTGCTGACCGGCAGGCTCATGTCATAACGGAGACATTCTTCAGCGGTGACGGCCTTGCTTTTAAAGATATTTCCGGCGCACATCGGTTTCATGGCCAGTACGCCTATTTTATCGGCCAACGCCACCGGCAGTACCTTTTTTTCAAAACTGTCGTATTGCGCGTCCAGGACATTGAGCGGCATTTGCACGGTGTCGAAGAGAAAGCCGTGTTCTCTGGCTGTTTGCAGCATCTCCAAATGGACGGCCGGGCTCTTGTGACCGGTGAAACCGATAAAGCGGATCTTGCCGGCTTTTTGGGCAGTCAGCAGCGCTTCCAGCGAGCCGCCGGGACTGAAAATCTGTTCTGGGTCGGTGATGCGGATAACCTCGTGGAATTGCAGGAGATCAACGCTATCGGTTTGCAGTCTTTTCAGCGATTCTTCGAGCTGTTGGACGGCAGCCCGGCCGGTGTGAGCGTCGATTTTAGTCATCAGGAAAACTTTCTGCCGGTAGCCGTCGCGCAGCGCTTTGCCCATGCGGATCTCACTTTTTCCGGCCATATAGTCCCAGCAGTTATCCATGAAGTTTATGCCGTTATCGACGGCGGTACGGACTATTTTAATCGCCTCTTTTTCCTCCGGCATGCCGAGGTGAAATCCACCGAGGCCCATAATCGAAACTTGCTCGCCGGTGCGGCCGAGGGGGCGGTAAGGTATTTCTGATTGCGGCATTTTCAGAATCCTCCATCATTGCGTTAGATTGTCTTTAAGGTTATCATACCGAAGTTGAATTGTAATCTCAAGCACAAAAAACAGGCGCTAAATGTTTTTACAATACAAAGGAATTTAGCCTGTGCATTTCTTCACTCCCGTTTACATTTGTTTCGCACGTTTCGCAAAGTATTGTAGTCTCCTTTAGTTTGGGAGAGAAGCGAACATTTCTTATTCTTTGACTTGTTTGCCCTGCAAAATAATAGAAAAAGACAGGGCAGTTCGAGTTCGAACATCACATCTGTATTGCGGAAAGTATGGCTATCTTCGAAAACCTGGCTCTACACAACTAAACTGTTTGTAAAAGCGAGCGTGAAAGAATTATACTTAAATATACATTGACTACTTCATCTTTCATAAAGTGAATATCATTTCACAGAAGCGGAAGCATCAATTAATATATTGCAGGAATTACAAGTACCTATCGATATTTTTTACTCAAGAACTACAGCATAATTCAGGATATAAAACTACATGAAATTCAATTGGAAAATGGATTACAAGTGGGTGGTTTTATCCGTGACCACTGTCGGCACCTTTATGGCCGCGGTGGATCAGAGCATCGTGATAATCGGGTTGCCGACGATATTACAGGATTTACACGCAACGATCGTGCACGGCATCTGGATCATTACCGGATATACATTAATGACGACTATCCTACTTGTCATCCTCGGTCGTATTGCAGATCTATACGGTAGAGTCAGGCTTTATAACCTTGGGTTCGCGATATTTACGGTCGGTTCGCTGGCGTGCGCCTTATCGCAGAACGGCGAACAACTGATCATTTTCCGGCTTCTCCAGGGCGTCGGGGGCGCTTTTATATTTGCCAACGGCGTGGCGATCATTACCGATGCTTTCCCGAAAGAGCAACTGGGGATGGGGCTTGGCACCAACATGATGGCTTTAAACCTGGGTGCAATTGTCGGGTACACGCTCAGCGGAGTGATGATCACCTATTTTAACTGGCGGTCAATTTTCTATGTGAATGTCCCGATCGGTATCTTCGGCACGGTATGGGGTTATCTGCGCTTGAAGGAGATTGCCCATAAGGCGGAGGCGGTAAAGTTCGATTACGCGGGTACAATCTTATACGCCGTCGGTTTATCAATAATTCTGCTCGCTTTAACGATAGGAGATCCTCTTTCCGCGCGGAATATCGCGATTCTGGCCGCAGGAGTTGCGGTTTTCATTGTTGTTATCTTCGTCGAACTAAGGCAGAAATTCCCTACACTTGATTTGGCACTTTTTAAAATCAGACTTTTTGCAGCGGGTAATTTAGCCGGTTTCTTAAATTCCCTGGCATTCAGCTGCGGACCATTTTTACGGTCACTATATTTACAATTAATACTGGGTTACAGTGCGATTAAAGCAGGTATCATTCTTATCCCGATGGAAATCGTGGTCTTTGTCTTGAGTCCTATCAGCGGCAGGCTATCAGACCGGTACGGCGGGCGGATTTTAAGTTCGGTCGGTTTAGCCTTGAATGCTTCGGCGTTAATCTGGTTTTCCACCCTAAATGCCACGTCATCATACAGCGCGGTGTTAATCAGCCTGATGCTATTCGGTTTCGGCAGGGCGTTATTTATGCCGCCGAATACGAGTTCGATCATGGGGTCAGTGCCTGCAGACAAACGCGGTGTGGCCAACGGCATCAGAATGACATTGAATATGACAGGAGGCGTGCTGAGCGTACCTTTTTCCTTATTGCTAATGACACTGGTAATGCCATATAACAAACTTTCGGTGATCGTCAACAGCACGCAGCTTAATAATGCCAATGAAATGCCGGTTTTCCTGCACGCCATCAATCACGCCTGTCTAATACTCGGCATAATCATCCTGTTTGCGATTATTCCTTCGCTACTAAGAGGCGAAAAGGAAAAACCCGCGTTAGTAACACCGGAGAAGTAGAAGGCTTGTTGTCATTTACCTGAAAAAAACCGCGCCGGCGCAAAATACCCACGCCTATTCCCGCGCCATTCTGCGGATGAGTTGCGAAAGATTATGCCCAAGCACAGGCACGGAGGCCTACGCCACTTTACGTCATACCAAGTATTTTGGCCGGATTTATCTTGACGATGGTGGTCAGGTCGTCTGCAGAAAGGCCGAACTTGAGCATGATGCTTAACATTACACGGAAACTTTCAGCAGGGGGAGGATTGAAATCCTGGCCCATATCAGTGCCGATAAAGCAGTGATCAATGCCCAGGTTTTTAATCAAACCGGCCATTTTTTCGGGGTGCATCAGCATCGGCGGCATGCAGTGGGCAAAAAGAAATTCGATGTAAGCGCCTTTTTGGATCAGTTCTCGGGCTTCTTCCAATGTCAGCAGGTTAGCCGACCCGAACGGATGGGTAATAATGACATTGATATGCTGCCGCAAGGCTTCCGGCGCGACGGCAAAAACCTCGGCTTTGGAGATGTGCCCGGTGGCAAGTACCATTTTATTTTTCTTCATAACTTCTAAAATTTTAAAAACTTCCGGCACCAGTTTGCCGTCTTTATCGATGATAGAGATGCCTTTGTCGGGACTTTCAGTATTGGTTTTTCTGGTGCGAAGATGCTCTGCGGCGGAAATGGTGGGCATCCAGACAATCTTAGCGCCAATCCGTGCCTGGGCTGCAACGACATCGGCGTTCAGTCCGCCAGAGGCGTTGTTCAAAACCAGGCCGCCGATCAAAATCGGGCAATCAACTATTTTATTCGCCAGCCAGGCTATCGGCGCCGAACTGAACAGCTGGTTTTTAATGACCACGCCTTTCATACCGGCGGCTTTGGCCTGCTGCGCGCACTCGACAGCGTCCACACGGGAACCGACGATATCGTTCGGCGAACAATGAGAATGTAAATCAATCGCGCCAACCATTAATTGTTCAACGGACATTTTTTTATTCTCCTTTTTGTAAGTTTTTAATTAATGAAAATATGTAAGTAGTTGAAAGTTAGCCGGTTGACAAGTAAAAACTCCAATGTTATACTTCAACCTAATTTAGCGGAATCCAATAGGAATATCATAGCATATACCGTCGGGAAGACCAATAGAAGTGATATTAGATCGGCAGTGCGATTAATATAAGAAAAAGGAGAATTTTTATGCCAAAAATGGTACTGGTTGGCGCAGGAAGTTTTCACTTCGCGCGGAATTTTATTATGGATGTCCTGATGTTTCCGGAACTCAGGGACAGCACGATCGCTTTAGTAGACATCGATAAAGAACGGTTGGATCTCACCGCGGCTTTTGCCAGAAAACTGATCAAGCAGCATGGTTTTAAAACCCGTATCGAGGCTACGACTGATCGCCGGGAAGTGTTGAAAGACGCCGATTACGTGATTGTGGCCATCAAGGTCGGCGGCGCGCGTTTGGGACAACTGGACCACAAAGTGACCTGGAAATACGGCGTGGAATGGGATGATACGCTGGGACCGTGCGGGGTATTTTACGGGCACAGGCATATCCAGGCAATACTGGAAATCTGCCGCGATATGGAAGAGCTCTGCCCGAATGCCTGGCTGCTGAATTATTCGAACCCGCAGGCGATGATCTGCTGGGCAATAAACGACTACACCAA
This sequence comes from Dehalococcoidia bacterium, assembly GCA_003162335.1. GTDB lineage: Bacteria > Chloroflexota > Dehalococcoidia > Dehalococcoidales > Fen-1064 > Fen-1064. Next base: position 13,380 of record PMMG01000049.1, on the reverse strand, counting down.
GATCAAGAATGTCGGTTTGTGTCCGAACCAGCGCAACCTCGCGGAAGACCTGGCCAGAAATGCCGGTGTGCCGTTTAACGAAGTATCTTACTGGCTGGCAGGCATCAATCATTTCGCTTTTTATCTGGAGCTGACCTGGCGCGGACAGGATCTTTACCCGAAATTCCGGGAGAAATACAAGGAAAAGGTTTATTCCGGAATCGATGCCGGCTGGCGCTACGAAAATCCCCCCGGCAATCGTGTCGGAATTGACCTGGTGGAAGTGGAAATGTTCAAGAAATTCGGTTATTTTACCACCGGCAGTTCCGGACATATTTCGAAGTATGTTCCCTATTTCATGCGAACAGAAAAACAGAAAGAAACATACAAATTGGGCGGAGAAACGGGCAGTGTGTCCGGTTTAGCGTTTGATAACAGCAAGAGGAAGGCGGAGGAAGAGGAACTAAAACGGCAGATCGCCAGCGATTATAAATTTCCGCTGACAGACGAATACCGCTGGACGATTTTTGCGGTGAATATCATCGACTCGATCGCCACCGGCACAGTGCGGCGATTGAATTGTAACGTCAAGAACGACGGCTTGATCACCAATGTAACACAGGGATGCTGCGTAGAGGTGCCGTGCATGGTGGACAAGGAAGGCATTCACCCTTGCCATATCGGCGACCTGCCGGCCCAATGCGCCGCCTTGATACAGCCGAATATTTATGTGCAGGAACTGGCGGTTAGAGGCAGCGTGGAAAAGGATAAAAATAAACTCTTTCAGTCGATTCTGCTCGACCCGTTAACTGCTTCAATCTGTACCATCGATGAAATGCAGCAGATGTTTGAAGAGATGTGCGCGGAGGAAAAAGAATATTTGAAAGGATTTAAATAGATTTTTAAACGTTTGTTTTAACAGAATATTCGCGGCTCCAGTTTTGAACATTGACCCCGGCGGTATTATACCCCGGGGTCAATTATAAAAGAGGAACAGGAATTGGAGAAAAAGTTTCCATATTAGTTTTAAATTTCTTGATTGTCACGGCCGTCCTTTTGTGGTCCTGCTGCGATTCGAGATTAACTACTGCAACTACCGCTGCATTGTAAGTCAATTCACCGACCTCAGGCATCACAATAGAAAGCTAATAATTGAGCGCTAATTGCCAACAGGATAAATTAAATCAGAAAAATACAGGAGAATGAAATCATGGGTAAATCAATCAAAGGCACCAAAACGGAAAAAAACCTGGTGGCCGCTTTTGCAGGAGAATCGATGGACAGTAACCGTTACATGTGGTTTGCGCATGCCGCCCGCAGTTCTGCAATAAAACCCGGTTACGAACAAATCTTGAAGATATTTACGGATACAGCGGAAAACGAAAAAATACATGCCAGGATGTTTTTTAAATACATGGAAGGGGGAGATGTCGAAATTACCGCATCATATCCCGCCGGTATTGTTAAAGACACTAAAACAAACCTGGAAGCGGCCGCTGACAGGGAAAAATTTGAATGGACGACATTGTATCAGAATTTCGCGAAAACCGCCAGGGAAGAAGGTTTTCCCGAGGTTGCCACCTCTTTCGAACAGATTGCGAAAGCAGAAAAATTCCACGAGTCCAGATTCCGCAAGCTGGCGGAGAACATTGCTAACGGCAGGGTTTTCAAAAGAGCGGCGCCCGTTGAGTGGCACTGCATTAATTGCGCGTATGTCTTTGAAGGCACTGAAGCTCCAGCGATATGCCCGGCCTGTAAGCACCCATACTCTTATTATGAATTATTGGGAGAGAATTATTAGGGGTGAGCCGTTACCAGTAATGAATAATGATGAGGGGCAAAGAGAGGGCGGTTCCGTTAACCGGTTAAATTGACAGACCCTGCGCAATATTGTTATCATGGGGAAGAGTCATATTATTTAATGAATCAATGGGTTATCGAGTCTAAAAAGGAGGTAAATGCGATGATTTCTGTAATAATCAACCATTCCATGTGAACCGTTAATACAGATTCGATGCAGGTCTTGCATCAATCAATCGTACGAAAAACCTCCGCTATAGCCTTCGAGGAAACAGGGACAGGTTTATCCATGCTCACATAGCTGATAATCCAATCCGGCTTTATTGAAGCGATGTTCGGAAGTTTTTTCGGACATCGCTTTTTTATTATCCATAGAAATTATTGATCGAAGAGTAATAATATGCCGGAACTAAATGTGATAAACCTGAGTAAAACTTACACCAACGGACGGAAAACTCATCAGGTATTAGACGATATTAATTTTGCGGTGAATCACGGCGAATTTTTATCGATCGTCGGGCCTTCCGGTTGCGGCAAAACGACTTTACTAAATATTATCGCCGGATTTATCCCCACGAGCAGCGGACAGGTGATTGCCGGTGATAAACCGGTCAACGGGCCGGGGCCGGACCGGGCTTTCGTTTTTCAAAATTACGCACTTTTCCCCTGGATGACGGTCAAAGATAATATTCTTTATCCCATGAAAATGCAGAAAGTGGATATTCAGATCCGCGAAACGCGCTTGAATGAATTGCTGACGATGGCTCATCTGGGCGGGAAAGAAACGCTGTATCCGCACCATTTATCGGGAGGAATGAAGCAGAGAGTTGCCGTGATCAGGGCGCTGGCATGTCATCCCCGGTTATTGCTGATGGATGAGCCGCTGGGAGCGGTGGACACGCAGATGCGTCATAAACTGCAATTGGAATTAGAAGCGATCTTCCGTAAAGACAGCGCGACCGTAATAATGGTCACCCATGACATTGATGAAGCTGTTTTTCTGAGCGATCGTGTAATCGTGTTATCCGGTCGGGGAAAGATTGCGGCGGATGTGCCGGTCAGTTTGACGCGACCCCGCGATCGTAAAAATACTGAGTATATCCGGATTGTAAACAACCTCAACGACATTTTGGATGATATTCCGCAACCGCAGGAGTCTGAATTAAATGCTGAATAGTTGTTCGATGGCTGTTACCAATAAAGCAAAAGCCGCATTATTTATTACGCTGCTGGGTTGTGTTTTGATGGCGTCCGGGTGCAGCGGGAAAACACAGACGGCATTGTCCACGACGGAATCCATCCCGCCGGCGGTGGAATACTGGCAGAAACAATTCCCGGACAATCAGTTAATCAAATGGGCTGAGAACGATTTGAATAACGATAAACGTAAAGACGCAGTGATCATTTACCGACAGGCGGACGATAGCAAATGCAAGATGGTTATTGCGATCAACTTGCCGGACGGATACAGCTTTACAGATCCGATAGCTGCGCCGGTCTCCAGCCAGCAAATCAGCTTTACGGACTTTGATAATAAGCCCCCCACGGAAGTGGTGATAAGCGGGAAAAGCGGCAGCTTTATCGGCATCGGGATTTTTCGTCTGGTAGACGCGCAAATCGTCAACCTGTTTGCAGATGGTTATGATAAATGCTGCGAATAAGGAAAACTCAAAGACTAACATCCTTTTTAAAATATTTAANNCTAAATAATCATAAACCCGAATAAAAAATAAAGGAGGAAAAAATTCGTTGATATGAAAAAGTTTATTATGATTTTCGGTGCCCTGCTTGTTGTCTCATCTATTATCCTTACGCTGGCCGGTTGCAGTAATTCCACGACTACTACAACCACGACAACGACTACTCCGACCGCTACGCTGAGCGTGGAAGACCAAAATTATACCATACAATTTGGTTATTATAACTGCGACCACATGACAGCCGGTGTTATCGCGAAGGACGCTGGTATTTTCAGCGACCTCGGTCTCAAAGTCAATGTCACCGGTAACGGTCAAGTGCCGCAGGCAATGACTGCAGGGCAGATGGATGTCGGCCTTGTCGGTACTACAACTATAATGAATGCTGCGCAGAAAGGGGCTCCGGTGAAAGTAGTCGCCGGTAATTTCCTGGGCGGTTCATATTATCTTGTTGCTTCGAATGCCATCACCGATGCCAAAGACCTGGTGGGTAAAAGAGTCTCATTAGGTACAGACCCGGAGAAGACAAGTCTGCATTGGTGTGAGATGGCTGATGCGCTGGGCATTCCCCGTGACGGCAGCGCTTACAATAATGTCACAATGGCTTCCGATTCAGCCAAGTACACCGCAATGGCGGCCGGGCAGCTGGACGGTTATCTTTGCTGCGACCCGTGGGCGTCTATGGCGGTCGTAAACAAAGTGGGACATATCCTCACTGTATACACGAAGCTTCCTGACGGCTGGGGCGATTGCTGCGATTTATCAATGAGCACTAAATTTATGACGGACCATCCAGAGCTGGCGAAAAGGATGATACTGGCCCAGGAGCGGGCATTGGAATACATCTACGTTCACCCGATCAAGTCTGCCAATATTTTCGCCACTGAATATCAGGTGCCGGTGGAAGTTGCCTTACAAACTATCTGGAGGAAAACAACTTTTGAAGGCCGGACACTGGTGTGGTACGACAACACGCAAGGCATAATCAATGAAATGGAAACCGGGAAGAAAATGGGGCTGGCCAGCTATCAGACTTATTATGCTGTTGACCAGTGGACGGATTTCTCTCTGCTGAAGCAAACAAAAGTAGATGATTTTGATACGTTTATTAAGACCAAGGTCGATAATGTTTTCCCGGTAGGTATGACCTATCAGGATTGGTACACCAAAGCACAGCAGGTTGATGGAAAATAAACTGGCTGGAACATTACGCTGGCTGCTCATTTTGAGCATGCCGGCGCTGTTTCTGACTTGCACAGGCTGCCGTACTGCTCAAACTGCGGATACTTCAACTATAAAAATAGGGTCGCCGCAGGGAGCCGGCGGGCTACTGGTGTCTTATGCGGCAGCTAAAATCGCTGGTAAAACGGAAATAACGCCATTTTTAGAGATATCTCCAATCCGGGATTGCTGTTCGAGTTACGCCCAAATGGCATTGAGCAGCCAGAGCGTGGATGCAGCCGTAGTTTGTGTAGATGCTGCCAAATCTTTAATCGAGAAAGACGATCGTTATGTTACTATCGGCCCCTGCTTAGCTAACAGTGATTTGCTGGTAGTACGCGGAAACCCTGACAAGACTCAGAAAATCGGTGTCAGTCAGGACCACCTTTATCAGGAGACAATCATCGATAACCTGCTTGGCACCGGGCACCAGTCAATACCGATGGCGTCTGCAGCTCTGGCTTATGCGTATGAGAAAGGTGATGTAGATGGCGTTGTAACAGATATCGAAGAAGCATTAAAAATATCCGGTACAAAGTTATCATCGGGGGGGAACAAAGGGGACGTCATCACGTATGTATTGGTGGCCAGGAAAAATTTACCCGGACTTACTAAACTCGTTACTGCGTTCTCAGAGGCTGCGTCGGACCTGAATAACTCCGAAAAACTGCAACAGGCTATCGTCAGCTACAATAGCTACCCAACCGAGGGAGAGGAGGCTGCGCAATGGATAAACCACAACGTCCGCTTTATAGCGCCGAAGTGACGCGGGAGAAGCTGATCAATGATGTTAGAAAAGATATGTCAGGTAAAAAGAACCGTTTCCCACAGCTTTACTGGATAATTACGCTTGCCTTACTGATCGGGATCTGGCAATTAGCTGCCGTACATATCCATTTTGCGTTGCTGATGCCCTCGCCGTGGTCCACATTCAAGGCGCTGCTTCAATCTGTCGCAGATCCGAAAATATTAATAGCCTTGCTGATTACTCTCAAACGGGTGGGTATCGGTTTCGCGGTGGCTTGTCTTATTGGAATCTCGCTAGGCTATCTGATGGGTTATTCCAAAACGATTTTGCGTTTTCTTGACCCTTTAACCAACTCGGTGCGCCTGATTCCCATTATGGCCTGGGTACCGCTCACGATAGTTTGGTTTGGATTGGGAGACGGTCCGACAATCTTCCTGATTGCTTTTGCAGGACTATTCTCTATCATGCTGAGTACGATTTCAGGCGTGCACGATATCTCAGCCGATTATTATAATGCCGCGCGCAGCATGGGCGCCGGACGTCTGAGCATTTTTACCCATGTTGTGATACCAGGTTCTCTTCCCAGCGTGCTCACCGGTATGCGGATCGGTCTAGGCGGCGGTTGGATGTCGGTCATCTGTGCTGAATTCATCGCCACCAGTTCCGGATTTGGACATGAGATGGTTTACGCCGAAACAATGTTAGAAACGAACAAGTTGATTGCCCTGATGATTTTATCGGGCCTGGTGGGTTTTACTATCGACCGCGGGATGCTACTTTTAAGCCGGAAAGTAATCAAATGGAAAAATTCATGATACCTGCAGCGGAGAAAATACTCAAAGGGGATAAAATGTTGAAATCAATCGATACAGATGTCTTTGAAAGCTTGAGAACCAAAAATGTGGACGCTCTGATTGCTGCGAAAAATAGCGGTTCCAGAATTATTGGCATGTACTGCGCTTATTGCCCGCGCGAGCTGATTCTGGCAGCCGGCGCAATTCCCATCGGACTGTGCGGCACGGTGGAATCCGCTATTCCGGACGCGGAGAAAGACCTGCCGCGTAACCTGTGCCCGATGGTGAAATCTTCTTATGGACTGGCAGTGAGCGATAAATGCCCCTATTTTGCCCTTTCCGATATGGTCATCGGGGAAACAACCTGCGACGGCAAGAAAAAGATGTTCGAAATCATGGAGAGCAAGAACATCAAGGATGTCTATGTCATGCATCTACCGCAGATGCCGGATAACAATGTCTCGGTAGATCTCTGGTTGAGCGAATTACGGCGGCTGAAAGACTACCTGGGAAAAAAATTCCATGTCCAGATCACCGATGCCAAATTGCGGGAAGCTATCCATATTACCAATGAAGAAAAGCGCGTCTTGCAGAAACTTCTGGATTTAAATCAACAGCAGCCTGTCCTGATTTCCGGGATGGATATGTTGAAAATTACTTACCGAATCGGCTTCCATCCGGACCGTAAGGAAGCGATCAGGTTAATAGAGCAAGTGGCGGACGGAGTCAACCGTGCATTTCCCGCGGGCGACCTGAAAACCAAGCGTATATTGTTGACCGGTACACCCGTCGGCATCGGCAGCGAAAAGGTCATTAAACTGGTGGAAGAAAGCAACGCCCTCATTGTCGCCCAGGAAAACTGCGGCGGCTATAAGAATGTTGGATTACACATTGATGAAAATGACCCCATTGACCCACTGCTATTAATGGCGCGTAAATATATGAAAATTCCCTGTTCGGTGATGTCACCGAATAATGACAGGATAGATCTAATCAAAAAAATGATCCGTGATTTTCACATCGACGGGGTGATCGATCTAACCTGGCAGGCCTGCCATACCTATAATCTGGAGTCTTACATGGTGGCTAAAGCCGTCAAAGATGATATGGGATTACCATTCTTGCATCTGGAAACGGACTATTCTCAATCAGACGTCGAAACCCTGCGAGTGCGCATCGAAGCCTTTCTGGAGATGATTAATTAACCGTCTTAAAAACCGCGAAACAAGTATGCTTAGACAAAAAAATTAAAAAAATAAGGAGATTACAACCAATGAAAGTAGCTTATGTTTTCGAAAGTGACCATGCCCTGTTTATCCTGGACAGTATGATTCTGCCGCAGTTGGAAAAAGGCAATCACGGCGCGCAGGTAGCCGGGATGTTTTTCATGTTCGATAACACTTTCCTGGTGGAAAAAGGCAGCAGCGTGGGGCGGAGAATCAATGAACTGGCGGAAAAGAACGGGATGCTGGTGATGGCCTGCGATCAATGCTGTTATCAGCGCAGTCTGGAAGGACGCCTGATACCGAAAGCAGGCATGGGTTGTTTCCCCGACCTCTACGGCGCGCTGGGCAAGGTGGGGGTAGACCAGGTCATTACATTATAAACCAAGAGGAGAGTGCAGCATGTTAACTGCAGGTCTGGACATCGGGTCGCGCACAATTGCTTTGGTGGAATGGGACGGCATGCACATTGTCCGCAAAGAGGTGGTTTTTACCGGGATCGACCCGTTAAAAAAATCACAGCAATTAATGGCGGGAAAGCATTATGACGCATCCGTTGCGACGGGGTACGGACGCCATCTGGCTTCTGTAAATACGCTGGCAAACTGTGTAATTACAGAAATCAAGGCTTATGCCGTCGGCGCACACCAGTTGTTTCCCGATGTCCGGACCATCCTCGATATTGGCGGTCAGGACAGCAAAGTGATACAAGTCAAACCGGACGGCGCGGTGGCTAATTTCGAAATGAACGATAAATGCGCAGCCGGTACCGGGCGTTTTCTGGAAAATATGGCACTGGCGCTGGATCTGAACATCGAACAGCTGGGGCCGCATGCACTGGAAGCTTCAGGAAAAGGGGTTGTGCTGTCCAGCATGTGCACGGTCTTTGCGGAATCGGAGGTCGTTTCTTTAATCGGACGGGGAGAGGACAGCCACAGCGTTGCCCTGGGTATTCACCAGTCTATTGTTAACCGCGTGTGTGCGGTGGTACGCCGGGTCGGTTATCACCCGCGTTTCGTTTTTGCCGGTGGGGTGGCACTCAATCCCTGCATGCGTCAGCTGATCGAACATGAACTGAAAATACCGGTCAGTGTTCCGGCAGATCCGCAGATCGTCGGCGCGCTGGGTGCAGCAATTCAAGCCGCGAATAATTTATCAGGAAAAAAGAACTGATGAGTGTGCCGGAAATATTCATGCGGGCCAGGGACTTTCTGCTGACCTGTTTTTCCCTGAATGTGCTGACAGGATTGGTACCGGCTTTTTTGCTGGCTGGCGCACTGGCGGTATTTGTCTCGCAAGCCCTGGTGTTAAAATACCTGGGGGCGAAGACAAACAAATTCGTGTCCTATTCAATTGCGACAGTGGCCGGTATCGTGCTTTCGGTCTGCTCCTGCACTGCAATCCCGCTATTCGCCGGTATTCGTAAAAGAGGCGCAGGATTAGGCCCGGCGATCGCTTTTCTATGCGCTGCTCCAGCGCTGGATATTTTACCGATTATCTATACATTCCGTTTGATCGGTAACCAGTTCGGGTGGGCGAGGCTAATTGGCGGGGTGGGTTTGTCGGTTATCCTCGGGCTTTTACTGGCGCTCATTTTCCGGGAAGAAAAGTCGGGCATTAATGCGGATTTGACGGCGGGGTTGCCGCAGAATGAAGAGAATAAACCGTGGTGGATGCAGGTTATTTTTTTCGGGTTATTAATAGCCATGATGATTCTGACTACGGCCAACAGCTGGCTGATTTCCGCTGCTTTATTAGTTATTTTGGCTGTTTTCTTCTGGCGTTTTTACACTAAAGACGACTTCGGCATTTGGATGAGAGCCACGCTGCAGTTTGTCCGCACGATATTGCCGTGGCTGCTGATCGGTTCTATAGGCGCAACGTTGATTTATGTCTTCGTGCCAACGGGTTTCGTCTCGCAGTATGCAGGGGGCAATTCTTTCCTATCCAGCCTGATCGCCGCATTATTCGGGGCGGTCAATTATTTGTGTCCACCGTCGGAGGTATTATTTACCAAAGCCTTTGTCGATCTGGGCATGGGCAAGGGCCCGGCGCTGGCTTTCATTTTGACCGGTCCGGCGGTTTCATTACCCAGCATGATCGTCCTGGTGAAGCTAATCGGACTAAAAAAGTCACTGACATACATCGTGCTGCTAATTGTGTTGGCGACTTTGATGGGTTATATCTACGGTTTATTTTAACGGAGGTAATTGCAATGGCTAAAGTTATTATAAAGATATTCACATCTACTCCTACCTGCCCTTCCTGCGAATCGGAAGAACCAAAGGCGCAAAGGGTGGCGCAAAAATTCCCCACGGGAGCAGTAGAAGTGCAAAAATACGAGTCACTTTCCGCTGAAGGGGAGAAATACAGCATCATCCTCACACCGGCGATTGTGATCAATGATAAAGTGGTAGCGGCCGGGAGAGGTACTGCCGAAAAAGACCTGGAGCGTATGGTCAGAAAAGCGTATGATGTAAAAAATATGAGCGTTTAGTTTTGGCTTTTAGTCTGGAGTGTATTATATTTGTATTACTAATGTTCTTAAAATAGGATGAACCGGGAAATTACTCTCACTAAGCCTTACTTTAAGATTGAATGGGTATATGAGGAGGCTAAAGAGTATATTTTACCATTTGTAACTATTTTAATTGAATGATTATCGTTGTCCTTGTTATTGACATAATATTTTTTAACAGATTAATTAAAACGAAAAGTAACGGTGTAAAAATGATCTATCTGGATAATGCTGCGACTTCCTGGCCCAAACCGCCGGAAGTTTTAAAAGCGATTACCGAAGTAATGGAGCAGGCTGGCGGTAACCCGGGTCGTTCCGGCCACCGCTTTTCCGTAGCTGCCGCCCGGGTAGTGTACGAATGCCGGGAAAAAGTTACGGAATTCTTCAATATATCCGACCCTAAACGGGTCATTTTTACCGCTAATGCAACGCAGGCGATCAATCTTGTTCTCAGGGGAATATTGAAACCCGGCGATCATGTAGTAACCTCCTCAATGGAGCACAACGCGGTGATGCGTCCATTGTGTTTTCTGGAAAAACAGGGCATCGTCATCAAAATAGCGCAATGCGCGGCGGACGGCACACTGGATGTCAGCGAAATAGCGAAACTAATAGACAATAAAACCAGGCTGGTGGTGATCAGCCTCGCCAGTAATGTGACGGGGACGATCCTGCCGGTGGCAGAAGTTACCGCGGTTGCACATCAGTTTGGTGCATTAGTGCTGGCGGATGCCGCCCAGGCTGCCGGTGCGATACCTATCGATCTACGACAAAACGGAGTCGATTTTCTGGCGTTTACCGGCCATAAAGAATTACTGGGGCCAACCGGCATCGGCGGACTGATAATCAGTCAAAATGTTGATGCGCGGACAATCACACCGTTGATGTTTGGCGGCACGGGGAGCCGCTCAGATTCGGAGGAGCAACCGGAGGACATGCCGGATAAATTTGAAAGCGGCACTGCGAACATGATAGGCATCGCCGGATTAAGAGCCGCGTTGGGTTGGATAAATCAGCGCGGACTGGCTGCCATTGGCGAACATAATAAAGAGTTGACTATGATGCTCCTTGAAGGTTTAGCAAATATAAACGGCGTGAAGATTTACGGCACCCCCAATGCCGGGAATTCACTGGCCATTGTTTCATTTACAATTAAGGGTAAAAAGGTGTCCGAGGTGGGCTTCCGCCTGGATGATGAGTTTGAAATCATGGCCCGCGTCGGACTGCACTGTGCGCCGGCGGCGCACCGCACCATCGGCTCATTTCCGGAAGGCACCGTGCGGTTTTCGCCCGGTATTTTTACCACGACGGAGAATGTCAAGCAGACCTTAAAAGCTGTGCAAAAGGTCACCCGGTCATGAAATATGGTGTAATCCTGTTTAATACCACCACGAGCGTGATGCAAGCGGAGAAAATCCTGCTCAAGGCGGATTTTGTGATTAAACTGATCCCCACGCCGAGGGAGTTTTCCGCGGATTGCGGTATTTCCATCAGGTTTGATTGGGATCGAAATGCACAAATTAAAGCATTGTTGGAAAAAGAGAAAGCAAATTATGAGGCAATTCACCCACTCGTAGTAAATGGTGTTTGAAAATTTGGATTGGAGGTATTTATATGGAGACAATTGATGCCCGCGATCTGGCCTGCCCGGAACCGGTGATCAGGACAAAAAAGGCGCTGGAAAACAGCAAAGATGGCAAACTGACGGTAATTGTGAACAGCACCGAAGCGAATGAGAACGTGCAAAGGTTTGCGAAAAATCAGGGCTGCAGCGTGAAGGCGGCGGAAAAGAACGGCGTGTTCACACTGGAAATCAATAAAACAGGGCAAGCGCCGGAAATATGCCAAGCAAAGGCCGTGGTGATGTTGATTGCCAGCGACCAGTTAGGCGTGGGCGATGAAGCTCTGGGACAGTTATTGATCGCGGCTTTTATTAATACGTTGCCAGAGGCAAAAACTCGACCAATGAAAATGCTTTTCATTAACCGCGGCGTACTGCTCACAACAGAAGGCTCACGCGTACTGGATTCCCTGCAGAAGCTGGAGAGCAACGGAGTGCAAATATTCTCCTGCGGCACCTGCTTGAATCATTACCAACTAAAAGAGAAGCTGAAGGTCGGTAAAGTGACCAACATGTATGACACCGTCGATTCCCTGCTGAATGCGGATAATGTAATCCGGATTTAGACATATAATTATTTGGAAATACAAAGGAGATTCAGATAGATGTTCAAACATATTGTGATGTGGAAGCTGAAAGATACGGCCGAGGGCGCGAATAAAAAAGAAAATTTACAAAAAATGAAATCGATGCTGGAAGCGCTCAAACCAAAGATAAAGGAAATCAAGTTCCTGGAGGTCGGCCTGAGTGTCAGCGACGTTACGGATTTCTATGATATTGTACTGACCACCGAGTTTAAAGACGCCAAAGATATGGATACATACCAAAAGCATCCCGAGCACCAGAAAGTAGCGGAATTTATCGGCAAAGTGCGTCTGGAACGAAAAGTTGTCGATTATAACGTATAGACTACATCAGCCGATCTTAAAACACCGCATCGAGATCGATTTATTCTGAAAGCCCTCGTAAATGAATTCCAGGTTTTCATCTTTTTCCTGCAGGGCAATCGTGAAAATCATCGGCAGGTAATGGTCCAGCGTCGGCACGGAAAGCGCGGTTGCTTTGCTCATATTCTTGCAATCGAGTAACTCCTTGTGGTTGCGCGCCAGCAGATGGCGTTTGACCCTCTCGTCAAATTCGATCGCCCAGTCATAGGGTTTGGCATCAGTATTTTCAAAATCGGCGATACGGAGATTGTGCACGATATTACCGCTGCCCATAATCAAGATGTTCTTTTCTCTTAATGGGTCAAGTTGCTTAGCCAGATCATAAAAGTATTGGAGAGATTGTTTATTCCAGCCGTTGTAGGGTGAATAGTCCAGGCTCATTTCGATGACGGGGATATCGGCTTTCGGGTACATATGCTTCAAGACGGCCCACGACGCATGATCCAGTCCCCACTGATAATCGCATTTTACAGCCGGTGTTTTCACCAGTTCCGTGATTAATCCGGCGGTATCCGGAGCACCCGGACAGGGATATTTGATGCGGTATAACTCTTCCGGAAAACCGCCGAAATCGTGGATCGTTTGCGGTTTTTCCGCGCAGGTTACAAATGTGCCATCCGTTAACCAATGCGCAGAAACCACCAGGATCGCTTTCGGACGAGGGAGTTCTTTGCCCAGTCGCACCAGGCTGCGGGTAAAATCGTTATCGGAAATAATGTTCATCGGCGAGCCGTGGCCGATGAAGACGACAGGCATTTTCATGACACTGCACCGTACCTTTAATTAGCGTTTTCATAATGTTGTTCAGGCTAAACCGATCTGCTTCATATAC
>PMMG01000110.1 GCA_003162335.1 Dehalococcoidia bacterium | reverse complement strand
ATCTCGACATTGCCGACATCATCGACAAAGGTAATGGTTTGAATGGCTTCGATCCGGGCCACGCTGCGTGCATCTTGAATATCTTGTGTAATCGCCCATAACGGATGTGTCATCGCAAAAACATTGACGAAAGGTTGACGTTGATCCATCATTTTTTAACTCCAAGTTTCCTATTTATTTCCAATCTGCCAGGAGTTTTTTAACCTTAGCGACGGCATCACCTTTAACCGGGGCGCCGTGTCCGACCAGGAGAGTATTGTATTTCAGTCCGGCGATCAGTTCTACCGAGGCTTTGGCCTGAGCCATGTCGGCGGCAAGCATTTTAACAGGCCGTTTCGGATTCCCATTAGCGTCAGCGGTCAAAGCATCACCGACAAATATGACCGTACCGGGTTGATAGATACTGATGCTACCGTCGGAATGGCCGGGGGTATTAATAATCTTAAAACCGGCGATTTCTGTATCTGCTTTTAAGACAATATCCGGACTAGCCGAGGGGAAACGAATCAAACCGGATAACATCCGCGACAATATTTTCACAATTCGGCTCTTATTTCTGAGTCTGCTTGAACTGTCTCCCGCGAGCGCAGGCATTTCTCCGTTATGGATCACAAGCTTCGCGCCCGTCAGCTTCTTTATTTCCATGGCGCCGCTAATATGATCAGGGTCTGCATGGGTGATAAAGATGTATTTAATATCGGAGGGATTTTTTCCCAGGGTTTTCAAGTAACTTGCCACTTTTTTACTGCTGCCGCGCATGCCGGTATCGATCAATACCATCTCTGTTCCGGAGGTTACCAGATAGCAGTTAGCGCCGCTTACCCCTTCAATTTTATGCACGCCCGGGATTATTTCCATCTTTGCGCTCCTTGAATTAATGGCATTCTATTACAAAATGATACCGTTATCAAGATAATTATGTGAAATATAATAATGCTGAAATTTCTTTTACCTTGACATATCAGGGTTAACTATAAATAATAAATTAAGACAAAGTGCAGATTTATACAGGTAAAATAATTGAAATAATCCGGGCATTCATTTAACAGGAGAATTTTCGTGGTGAAACTGATTCGCTGTAACAGCAAATCACCGGATTTTTTAAGTTTGACAAAAGAACTGGATGCCGATTTGTCGCAAAGAAACGGGACGGTTCAATTGTCCTATGACAAATATAACAAATTGCCCGATATCGAAACAGTCGTGGTGGCATATATTGGCAAGGTTGGAGTTGGTTGCGGCTGTTTCAAGGAATACGATAACCAAACCGCCGAGATAAAACGAATGTATGTAAAACCGGAAAACCGTGGAAATGGGATAGCCAAACAAATATTAGTAGAACTGGAAAAATGGGCACGTGAATCAAGGTATTCCCGGTTGGTTCTTGAAACCGGACTGAAGCAACCGGAAGCAATCGGCTTATACAGGAACAAAGGCTATTCCGGGATTGCGAATTACGGCCAGTACGCAGGGATGCCAAATAGTATTTGTTTTGGCAAACAGCTGACGGGAAAGCAAAAGTAATTAGCGTTTTTGTCAGTCAGGCTATTTTTGCGCTAAATGATGGTTGTCAGCACAAATATCAACAGAACGCCGATAAGCATGGCTACAGCCATCCGCCAGGCGCTGTGACGGTAAGTCTCCGGCAAAAGATTGGCCGCGCCGATATACAGGAATTGACCGGCAAAGGCGGCTAAAATTACCGATAAAACCGAGGGCTGGATGACGAAGAATGACGCAACGATGATACCGAAAACCGGGGCAACCGCATCAATTATTAAAAACAGACGCGCTTGCTTCACGCTTTGCTCGTTTTTCAGCATGATGACCACCGTATTGATGCCGTCGGTGAAGTCATGGGAAATGACAGCCAACGCAACGATAAAACCCATCGATGCATTGGCCTGATAAGCGATGCCGATGGCCGCGCCGTCGAGGAAGCTGTGCATCACCAGCCCGATGGCTCCGATGGGCCCCATGATATGACCGTGCTCTTCGCCTTCGTGATGGTGATGGGTCAGGAAGAATCTTTCTACCAGGCTGAAGAACAGGAAGGTGACAACCGCCGCGATCATCAGAGTTCTGACGGGTACCGTACCGGCGATGCCCAGACTTTCCGGCAAAACATCGAAGAAAGTGATGGCGATCAATGCTCCGGAAGAAAAAGCGAAGAAATACTGTAAGACATTTTTAAACCTGACCGCGACGAGTCCGCCGATCATGGTAGAAGCGAAGGTTATCAGGGCAATTAAAAACAACATTGGATGCATAGATTGAATTATATCGGAATTTCATCGTGGATGTCTATCTAAATTAAGAACAAATTCCAATGTCCAAGCGCCAAATGCTAAAATTCAACCAGCCTGCCGAATCCATTTCAATACATGGTTGTGATAATTAAATTATTCGGTTAGAATTGTTTTAACAAACTTTCACCGAAGCATTTCCGGTTTCAAATAATATTAAAGGTATCGCCTAATGCAAAAAAATAATAACTCCCCGGATAGTCAGGGAACCAGAGAGTGGCTGCTCAATACTCTGGACAAAGTAAAATCAGGCGCATTATCCACTGAAGATGCTTTGCGGGAGCTGAGCGTTCTGCCGTATGAAGACCTGAATTTTGCCAAAATCGACCATCACCGTAATATGCGCGTGGGCTTCCCTGAAGTGATATTCGGGCGCGGGAAAACAGTTGAGCAAATTACCATCATTGCTGAGCACATGGCTGCCCGTTCTAATAAAGTCCTGGTTACGCGTGCTTCCCCCGAAGCTTTCAAAGCAGTGAGAGAGAAAATTTTAGACGCGGTTTATAATCCGGCATCCCGGACAATTGTAGTGAATCGCCAGCAAAAGACAGTTCTGAAACCGGGAGTAGCGGTGATTACCGGCGGGACATCAGACATCCCGGTCGCCGAAGAGGCGGCGGTAACCGCAGAGTTAATGGGCAATAAAGTGGAAATGATCAATGATGTTGGTGTGGCAGGCCTGCATCGGTTGTTGGATAAACTGCCACAGATACGCCAGGCGAAAGTGCTTGTCGTCGTTGCCGGAATGGAAGGGGCATTACCCAGTGTGGTCGGCGGGCTGGTCTCAGCTCCGATTATCGCTGTCCCTACCAGTGTTGGATACGGCGCCAGTTTTAACGGTATAGCAGCGCTTCTGACAATGCTTAATAGCTGTGCCCCGGGCGTCTCAGTCGTTAATATTGATAATGGTTTTGGCGCAGGTTATATAGCCGGACTAATTAATCTTGGAAAAACTGGAAACAACGGTGGCGAAAATGAACATTGAGGATAAGTTAGGGCAATTAAAGAAAATACTTGGAGAGATGGGATCGGTTCTCGTTGCTTATTCAGGCGGAGTTGACAGCACTTTCCTGGCGGTAACCGCTCATGAGGAGTTAGGACAGAATTCGCTGGCGGTTTTTGCCTTTTCACCGGTTGCGCCACCCATGGAAAAAGAAGATGCCGAGTCGCTAGCCCGCCAGATCGGACTTCGTTTTAAAATAATTGAAAGTAATGAAATGGATAACCCGGATTTTGTCGCCAATCCACCCGAACGCTGTTATTATTGTAAACGGGAATTGTTCTCCGAATTAAAACCTATTGCTTTAGCAGAAGGCCTGAAGTGGATTGCCGACGGCACCAATGCCGATGATTTGAGCGATTTCCGCCCCGGGAGAAAAGCTTCTTCTGAAGCCGGTATCCGCAGCCCGCTGCTGGAAGCCGGACTGACTAAAGCTGAAATCCGCCAGCTTTCCAGGGCAAAGAACTTACCCACATGGGACCGGCCTGCTTCACCGTGCCTGGCATCACGCATTCCTTACGGCATCCCCGTTACTGCAGAAACCCTGAAGAAAATTGCTCAGGGGGAAAAATACTTACATAGCCTTGGTTTGCGCCAGCTGCGGTTACGTCACCACGGCGATATCGCCCGCATTGAACTTGACCCGGAGGATATGGAGAAAATAATAAAAGCGGATATCCGGCGGGGCATTGTTGAGCATATCAAAGCGCTGGGATACAAATACGTAGCCTTAGATTTAACCGGGTACCGCATCGGCAGTCTGAATGAAGTATTAGATATCACGAATCGGGATGGGTAAAATGGCTAAAGTCGCTTATTTCGATTGCTTCTCAGGAGCAAGCGGAGACATGATTATTGGTTCTTTACTCGACGCTGGTCTTGATTTTGAAGTATTGAAAAAAGGACTGGCAGGACTGGATTTCCACGGCTACGAACTTACCGCCGAAAAGGTTTTGCGCTCGTCAATTACGGCGACCAAATTCAATGTAGTTTTAGTGGAAGAAGAACATGAACCCAGCCATGAATCCCTGCACCATCACAGGGGCTTGTCTGAAATTCTGAATATAATTAACACGGGCAATATTCCGGACAACGTAAAACTAAAAAGCAGTGAAATCTTCCGCAAACTGGGTCAAGTGGAAGCCGGAATCCACGGCGTGCCTTTAGAAGAAGTCCATTTCCATGAGCTCGGAGCGGTAGACACCATCATTGATATCGTGGGAACGGTGTTTGCGTTAGAAACATTAAAAATCGAACGGGTGTACTCCTCTCCGTTGGCAGTTGGCAGCGGTACGGTCAAAACTGCTCACGGCATTCTGCCTGTACCTGCCCCCGCGACTTTGCAAATCCTGGCCAATGCGGGTGCACCGATCATTAATGCTCCTCCTTCGGAAAATCCGCCTGGCGAACTGCTGACCCCCACCGGCGCGGTTTTAATAACCTATTTAGCCTCAGGCTTCCGGCAACCGAAACTGAAATTGGAAAAAGTTGGGTACGGCGCAGGTAATAAACAGTTTTCGACCTGGCCGAATGTGGTCAGAATCTGGATTGGTGAAGAGGATGATGCAGCCAATGACGACGGGCTGGTTTTACTGGAAACAAACATTGACGATATGAATCCTCAGATTTACGGTTATCTGATGGAAAAACTTTTTGCAGAAAAGGCTGCCGATGTGTGGTTCACACCCATTCAAATGAAAAAGAACCGCCCGGCTATTATGCTCAGTGTTCTTGCGCCGTCCACTTTGGAAGGCAAACTCTCCGAAATCATTATGAAAGAGACCTCAACTCTTGGTATCCGGTCCCGCGCTGTCTCCCGGCATATGGCGCAACGGGAAATTATCGAATTTGATTCCAGTCTGGGCCGTGCCCATGCCAAAATCAAGCGTTTTGGACAGGATATTTTGGCCGTATCACCAGAATACGACGACTGCCGTCGGCTTGCATTAGAACACAATCTTCCCCTTCACGAAGTTTCACGTATTGTGGAAATCGAAGCACGGCACTACATGGCTGAACACGGCAAGGGATAAAACTTGTTTATTAAACACTATTGACAGCGGTTTTTTTCGTCATGTATAATTGCAACTGGGTGCAATAACGATGAGTTGCCTGGAAACACTAAAAGAAAACGGACTAAAACTTACTCCGCAGCGCAGACTGATCGCGGATTATTTCCATGATTCAGGGTCTCATCTTACCGCAGAAGAGATAATTGCGCACGTTCACGAAAAGATGCCCGGAGTGAATAAATCCACAATATACCGCAATCTGGATATTTTTGAGAGCATCGGCTGTGTCCTGAAAAGTGAATCCGGAAACCATGTCATATATCACCACACCGAAGAAGGGCACCATCATCACCTGGTGTGTATAAAGTGCGGGAAAAATGTGGATTGCGATGAAATGCTATTCTGGCCGGTGGAAAAAACCTTGCGAGATAAATATGCCTTCCGTGTGGATTTCAAGCATCAGGTAATCAACGGCCTTTGTGAAAATTGCGGCAAACAGCCGTAAATTTCCATTAAATTTTTTTAATCATACAATGCAACTAGTTGCATTTAGATAAAGGAAACTATAAACGATGCACATACCTGACGGTTATCTGAGTCCTGTCACCTGTGGAGTCATGTATGCAACGTCTACCCCATTCTGGGTTGTGGCCGTTAACCGTGTCCGCAACGTTCTCACCCATCGTACAGTGCCGGTGTTGGCACTCTTTTCGGCTTTCAGTTTTGTGTTGATGATGTTCAATGTCCCTATCCCCGGAGGCACGACCGCGCACGCAGTCGGAGCCACGCTTTTAGCTATTGTACTTGGCCCCTGGCCTGCGGTACTGGGTGTTTCCACGGCACTGGCGATTCAGGCTTTATTTTTCGGTGACGGCGGCCTGCTCACCTTCGGCGCTAATTGCTTCAATATGGCCATCGTCATGCCGCTGGTAGGGTATTTCATTTATAAAGTAATATCAAGTGATTCCGATGCAATGTCGCCCCGCCGCACAATCGGTGCGATTATCGGAAGTTATGTTGGTATTGTAGCCGCTGCTACCTGCGCGGGGATCGAACTTGGACTTCAGCCCACCCTCTTTCACTCGATTAACGGCACTCCATTATACGCACCTTACGCTTTGGGCGTAGCTTTGCCGGCAATGTTAATTGCGCATCTGGCAGTGGCGGGCCCAGTTGAGGCTGTCGTCACGGGCGGGGTGGTCGCCTATTTACAGCGGACACATTCCAGCCTGATCAAAGCAGATGCCCCTCAAAAGAAAGAAGGAAAGGTTTGGCTGTTGTGGGGTGCTTTGGGTGTGGCAGCGCTAGCCACGCCTATTGGCTTACTGGCCTCCGGCACTGCATGGGGAGAATGGGGAGTGGATGAACTTAAGACTTTGGGACTGGGTTTCATACCCGAAGGAATGCAAAAATTAGCCGGTTGGTGGCCGGCTCCCATGCCGGATTATGGTCTTCCCCGTATGGCGGCAGTAATCGGCTATATCCTGTCAGCATTTGTTGGGATTGTTTTAATTGCATTTCTAATTTGGTTACTCGGGCGTTGGCTGAGTAGAAAAAATCAGGAGAAATCTGACGTATCAACAGAAGGGGGACCTCTGGAACATTGAAGGGAGATGATTTTCTTACCAAGAGCATATCCGGCTTCAGCGGTCTGCTGGAAACTGTGGTTTCAACGGAAGACATTAGTCATCGGAAGGGCTTATTACAAAATTTGGACCCCCGGATAAAGCTGGTTTCTTTTCTGCTGTTTATTATTACGGTCAGCCTGGTACACAGTCTACCTGTGCTTGGTGTTATTTTTGTATTAATATTTCTTATAAGTTCAGCATCAAAAGTATCACCCGGTTTCTTCCTGAAACGAGTTCTGATTTTCGTCCCGATTTTTACGCTGTTGATTGCTATACCAGCGCTTTTCCTGACACCGGGGCAACCGCTTATGAATCTGGCAGGTAAAGTCACTATTACCCAGCAAGGAGCGCTTTCTGCCGGTTTTCTGCTTCTGCGCGTGACAAATTCGCTTTCATTAGGGGTGTTGCTCATCTTAACTACGCCATGGTCTAATATTTTAGTCGCTTTACGATGGATTCGTGTACCGGCAATCTTGGTAGATATCCTGGGTATGACATACCGCTACATGTTCCTGCTGTTGCATTCTACAAACTCCATGTTTTTAGCACGCCGCAGCCGTGTTATCGGCAGTTTCTCCGGCAGTGAAAACAGGCGTTGGCTTGGCCGGGCGTTAGCCACAACCATGGCCAAATCACAGCGTTTGAGCGAAGATGTTTATCTGGCAATGCTTTCCCGCGGCTACCAGGGTGAAGTGCGTGTGTTAAATGAATTCAGCTTGAAACGCCGGGACTATGTCTGGATGACCTTTTCATTAATCGCAATAGTAACTTTATTTTGGGTGGGCCATTTATGAATGCGTTGAACAATCCAAATATTTTTGAAGCCAATAAACTTGACTATGATTATCCGGGAAACATTCCGGCGTTAAAACAGGTCAGTTTTAACATAACACCCGGTGAAGTGGTTGCGCTGGTAGGCGCCAACGGATCGGGAAAAAGCACATTGCTGAAACTGATGGACGGTCTGATTTTCGCCAAGTCCGGCGAACTGCTTGCCCTGGGAAAGCCCCTATCTGAAGAAAGATTAAAGGATAAACTATTCGTTAGAGAATTTCGCCGCAAAGTTGGTATGGTTTTTCAGGACCCTGATGTTCAGCTCTTTTCGCCCACGGTTTGGGATGAAGTGATATTCGGACCGCTGCAATTGGGGATATCAAAAGAGGAAGTTATCGCCAGAGGTCACGCAGTCCTGGAATTAATGGGGATAACCCACCTCCGGGAACGGCCTCCTTACATGCTCTCCGGAGGCGAGAAGAAAAAAGTCTCTCTGGCTTCAGTGCTTTCTCTCCAGCCGCGGGCACTGCTCCTGGATGAGCCTACTACAGGGTTAGACCCTTCAAGCCAGGGAAATCTTATTGATTTCCTCCTTAAATGGGCGGTGGATGACAAATGTTTGGTGTTCAGTACACAGGATCTGGATATCGTGGAAGAGATTGCCACCCGCGTCATTGTTATGGGGCCGGAGCATAATATTCTAGCAGACGGTCAACCGGAAGATTTTCTGTTCGACCCTGATTTTCTTGTACGGACCAATTTGATTCATGAACATTCTCACAGGCATAAACAGCTTGTTCACAGTCACCAGCATATACATGAACATCACCATTGAAATAAGGAATTAGCCGATCTAAAATCGCGCTACCTGAGATTGTTAGGTCACAAAAGATGAATAGGTTACTTTATAAAAGACGTTTTTGTAAAACTCAGTTTATGGGTATTCAGTCTTAGAGGGGCTCGCCCTTCGTATACATTTGCTTCGCTGGTTTCGCAAAGTACCTACCGACTCAAGCCCTGGCTAAAACTGGGATTCCAAAGCTCTTATTTTATCGGGTATTAATCGTGTGCCAGATTTGTTTTGATGTACCAAATATGTACCCTCGATCACGTCCACATGGATGTCGTCCATGGTCTGGATTTGGCATGCTTAAAAAAGAGAGGGGGCTGATTGAAGTGACCCCCTCTCTTGATGCCGATAATAATGTGTTTACGAACCGGTTATGCTGCTTCCGGCTTTTTATATTTGGGAACGCCGGGTATCCAGGAGATGAAGCGGCGCCACTCATGGTTTTCCCAGACCACCAGCAAGGCGCTGGCATTGCAAATTGAACTGTAAGTACCGGTAATGACACCGATGAGCAGCACAAGGACGAAATAATGTATCGTGGAACCTCCCAACAGGAACAGGGCGAAGAGGACGAAAGTGACGGTGAGGGAGGTATTCAAAGACCGGACAAAGGTTTCGTTGATGCTGAAATCGACAACCTTCTCGAATTCCTTGTTGGTGCCTTTGGTCATGTTTTCCCGGATGCGGTCGAAGACCACGATAGTGTCGTGCACGCTGTAACCGGCAACAGTCAACATGCCGGTGATAAACAGCGCATCGATCTTAACACCGATAGCCCAGCCGAGGATGGAAAAGATGCCTGCCACCACCAGCAGATCATGCAGCAGGGCGATGACCGCACAGATCCCCCAGCGTGTAGGCCTGGGCATCTTGCGGAACGCGTAAGAGATGTACAGCATGATGAAAACAGCCGCGACAATAACCGCGATGATGGCGTAACGTACGGTTTGCGATGCTACAGATGCAGAAGTCGAAGCGTAACTCTCTACCGTGAGTGTAGATTTCAACGAAGCATCAAGATCGCTTTCCAATTTAACCCTTTCCGCGGGCTGTAGTTCACGAAGGCTGATATAATAATCTCCGGTGGAAGTACTGTGCTGGATGGTGGAATCCTGGTATCCCGCGCTGGCGACAGCAGCGCGTACCGCACTCTCGTCTACCGGCGGGTTAAAGCGTAATGTCATGGTGGTACCGGGTTGAAAATCGTTACTCGGCTTGAGTCCGAAGGCGATCAGCGAAACTAGACCCGGTACGATGACAAGGGCCGAGATGAGAAAGAACCAATATCTTTTACTAATAATATTAATCATGTTTCACCCCGTAGAGAGTCAGTGTCTTCATCATACCGTTGTTCACTAATTGAATCAGTAACGTTCTGGTGACGGTAATGGCGCTGAACAAACTGACCGCCACACCGAGGAACAGGGTCAGCGCAAACCCTTTAACCATAAACGCACCGAAAGTGTTGCCGAACCAGTAAAGGATAATACAGGTAATGAAAGTGGAGATGTTACTATCGCGGATAGACGGCCAAGCGCGGTGGAAACCCTCCTGCAGTGCCATCTTCATGGTCAATCCCCGTTTCATCTCTTCTTTCATGCGTTCGAAGATCAGCACGTTGGCGTCGACGGCCATACCGGTCGATATCACGAAGCCGGCAATACCAGGCAGTGTCAATGTGATATTGAAGATTTTGAAGATAGCTAACAAGATAGCCGCATAGATGCCCAGGGCAACCGTAGCCACCAGACCGGGAAGGCGGTAGTAGACAATCATGAAAAAGGCCACACATGCAATACCGATTAACCCGGCGGTAAGACTCTTGTGCAACGAATCAGCGCCGAGGGTAGCATCAACATCCGTTTGCTGGATCGGAGTCAGAGGGACGTCCAGACTGCCGGAATTCAGCTGAAGCACCAATGTTTTAGCCTCGTCTACCGTCACACCGGTAATTACACCTTTGTCGGTAATAACGGCCTGTACAGTGGGGGATGAGATAAGTTCGTTATCCAGGAAAATTCCCAGCGGTTTATTAAGCAGCCGCTGCGTTATTTCCCCGAAAAGTTTAGCGCCTTCGGTATTCCATTCGAACGAAACCTCAGTTTTGCCTAGCGCATCCAACGTAACGGCCGCGGTAGGTTTCAGGTATTTACCGGTCAGGGTTTCTGTCGTTACGCCGTCTGTGCCGAGCGCAGTTGACGGTATCCAGGTCGGGTTGCCGCTGGAATCTTTGACAACATTGCCGGAGTCATCCAGTTTTTGTTCTTTAAATTCCAGTAAAGCCACTTGCCCGATGAGGTTCATGGCATCATTGATATTCTTGACATCAGGGAGCTGCACGAGGATACGGTTCGGCTTTAGTATCTGAATGATCGGCTCCGTCACGCCGTATTTATTGACACGGTTCTCGATCTTGGATTGCACGGCAGCCATAACCTGGGCATCGGTTTGTGTGGGATCTTTCTTGGTTAAATCTGCTTCATACAGCAGGTAAGACCCACCTTTCAGATCAAGGCCCTGCTGGAATTTTTTCCCGCCAATGAACCCTTTGTCGACAGGGAAAACAATTAACAAAGCAAGTACCAGTAATACAAGTACCAAAATAAACAGATAGTTATCTCGTCTCATATAAACTTAACCACCTTCTTGATAATTCCTCACATTTAGTATTTTTCCCCGTTTTACGTCCGGAATAAGACGTCTGCTAATAGCCACTGTTTACACGGCCGGAGGTGGTATATCCAGCAGTAAACAGACCTGCCCAAAAGAACGCCGCTGGATGTTAAATGATAAGCAAATGCCTTTATTCTGATGTAATCCAGCGGTATGAAAACCGAAAAAAGCAGAATCTAGCGGAATGA
Source organism: Dehalococcoidia bacterium (assembly GCA_003162335.1). Taxonomy (GTDB): domain Bacteria; phylum Chloroflexota; class Dehalococcoidia; order Dehalococcoidales; family Fen-1064; genus Fen-1064. Next base: position 5,988 of record PMMG01000110.1, on the reverse strand, counting down.
AGTTTGGAGTTGAATCCGGAACTTTTGCGAAATTGGAATTCGCCGGCTCGGTGATATAAACACATTCCGGGCTGGCGCTAAAAGCAGCCTGTGTGCTGCGAATATTTGCCGTGTAGTAATCAAGGTAGCGGCTGACGATTCCGCCGGTATTGATCTCCGGCGTGAAAATCGTGATAGTAAAAAGGCCAGCAATGATGCTGGAAACAGCCGTCCTGGAAAGCCACCCCTGACGATTAAAATTTTTCACAATAACGTATTATACACCCTAGAGAATAAAATCCGAAATTCCTGGTTAAATCCTAATTAAATTACCATTAGGCCTAATAATTAAATAAGAGATTAGGATTTATTTGTTATGATTGCAATCCACTGAAGATGGGAGTTCCCCACCAGTAACTCAACGGGGATACCAGCGCAAAGAAAACCAGATGCGCAAGCAGGAAAAGCACGACCACAGATATCGCTACCCACCGGAGTTTTCCGGTGCGCCTGACTTCAAAAAGGCGTATGAGCTCATTTAAACCCATACCCAGACCGAGGCAGAATGCGCCGATGGTCGGATAGATGTAATAGGGGTAGGTCACCCGGTTGGTGAGCAGCACGCCCGGTATCCAAGCAAGGTAAGTTGCCGTAAACCAGCATAAGCCAAAGACGCCGGCGTCACTGCGCCTGATCGCTTTGTAAAGCATGTAAATTAAAACAGGGACAATTAAGAACTCCACCGTAAAACTGACAACGCCCAAGTAATTAGGGTGGAAATAATACGGTGTCAGATCCCAGCGGAAAATCCATTCCCACGGCTTCTCCGGATAGGTGCCACTGACATTGGCGAATGTCAGGCTGGAACTCGCTCGCAGCATTAACGAAATTCTGTCCAGCGGATTCATCCATTTATGGTATGGGAAATAGTCGGTTAACGGCATTAAAAACACGAAAAATACCGGGGCAAAAACCATTAATCCGAAGAACTCCCAGATCTTGTCCCGTCTGGTAATCAGCCAATGCAGCAAAATGGCAATAATGGCCAGCGCGCCGCCCAGTTTGGCCAGGGCGCTGAGCGCNNAGCAGGCCGGCTGCCAGCAGCGATGTCCGCCGTGAAAGCGACAAATTACGACAAATCAGGTAGACAAGAATGATGCTGATCACGCCCAGAATGACAGAGAAAAAGCGCCAACCGAAAGGATTATCGCCGAAAATGACCATGCCGCCAATAACGAAAAGTTTACCCAGCGAAGGATGTTCCGTGCGGGCAGTTTCTTGACCGGCAATAACGCTACGTGCGTCAGTCACATAATGCATTTCATCAAAAACCGGTTTATTGGGGATATTGATAATGGCGAAATGCAATATCAGGATAACGACAACCAGCAAACAAAGCCATTTATATTCCCAATGGCCCAGGTGGGATAGCAATCGCTTCAATTTCTTTTTCCCATTATTTTCTAAATCAGGAGTGAATCGCTAGGCCTTCAGAGGCGCTTTTTTATTCCAAACCCAGTTTCTGGCGATAAGATATCTTAAAATGAAATTAATAAGTATAGCGAAAACTGCCGCCAGCATGTAAGGTAAATTGCCATACCGGACGAGAAGGAACAAAAGGAAATTGTCGAGAGCTAATGTAACGAGAGCCATTGAGATATAACGGGTAAAGCCGCCCTTTTGCTCTTTCCAACCTTTAAAGGTCGAGACCCGATTCATCAGGTAATTACTGACAGTCGCCACCAGCGATGAGATAATAAAAGGCAATACATAGTTGGTATGATCTTTGCCTAAGAAATTCCACTGCACTTCCTTAAGGGCCGGGATGAACAGCAGAAGCCAGTACAACCCAAGATTAATCACGGTACCAATGCCGCCGACCACCATGAAGTTCAAAATCTGGTATTTAAAAGAATACAACTCCATTAACTGCTTGAGGTACTCGCCCATGATGCGGCTGGATAGTTTGGATTCGCCGCGGGCGCGGGGGACAAAGGTATAAGGCACTTCGGTGACGTCTTTGAATTTACTGCGTACCAGGATTTCCAAGCCGATCTTCCAGCCGGTCGGACTGAGGGAAGAGGTGTCTACCACGGCGCGTCTAAAACCAAAGAAGCCGCTCATGGGGTCTTTGACGCCATGAGCAATAAACAACGCTAACAAAGTAGCGCCCTTCGAGATAATTTTGCGGGATAATTTCCACTGACCGGGACTGCCGCCCTTAATATAACGGGAACCCATTACAAAATCGTGGTTTTCCAGAGCTTTGACGATATCCGGCAGAACTTCCGGGGGATGCTGCAGGTCGGCGTCCATCACGATGACATTTTCGCTTGTTGAACTGGCGATACCGTCCACAACGGCAGAAGATAGCCCCCTTTTATTTTTGCGGACAATAATTCGGACAGGATACTTTTTAGCTAAAGCGGCTACCAGTTCTTCGCTGCCGTCGCCGCTGTTATCATCGACAATAACTATTTCGTAATCGGTTTTTGACAGGCTGTTATTTATACGCTCGACCAACGGTTGAATATTTTCCTTTTCCTTGTAGGCAGGAACGACAATCGATAACGCTTTAGCCATAATCTATCTTCTCCCCCGCAAATACAAGCTTGTGATTATTTTATCACATTGGTTAAGAAATGCGCTGAAAAAGCCGTGAGCAGTCAGTAATTCCTTTTTAGTATTCCCCAATGTGCAAACTGAAACATAGTTCGGATGTTAGACCGGGGACATTGTCGGCACTTTTTCCAGTTGAAAGTAAAGGCTCCAGATTTTTTAACAATAGAATTATTGATTACCCTACAAATGAGCTCACAACGCCCCATCTCTAATCTCTTCCCGCAGGGAGAGGAGGCTTGAGACGGATTTCCAATAATTTGTTCCCTTATTTTGTTAATGATGTGCCCTATTTATACCCCAATGCGATTGTCAGAGTTCTGCAAATGAGGCAACTTCTTTAAAATATAACGAATTGCCGGATTAAAGGTTGTGTACAGACCGGGGGCACTATATAGTAAAATTATCCAGATGTTATACGGAGAATAAACGCGATGCCAGATACTAATGACACAATGATTGCCAATGAGGTAAAAGTCACGTTGCAGCAGGTAGAGGCGGTAAAATCCTTGCTGGATGAAGGCGCGACTATTCCCTTTATCGCCCGCTACCGCAAGGAAAAAACGGGTTCGCTGGATGAAGTAGCCATCGGAAATATCCGGGATGGACTGGAACGGCTGGCCGCGCTGGATACCCGGCGTCAGGCAATACTGGAATCTTTAGAAGAACAAAATGTACTCACGCCGGAATTAAAAATTGCCGTCGAATCAGCGCCGACGATGACCGAACTGGAGGACATCTATCTGCCCTTCCGCCCGAAACGGCGCACCAGAGCGATAATCGCCAAAGAAAAAGGGCTGGAACCGCTGGCGAAACTGATTTTTGCGCAAGGACTCACGGACCCACTGGTAGACGCAATTACCTTTGTTAATGTGGAAAAAGGAGTCGGTTCCGTTGAAGATGCCCTGGCCGGAGCGCGCGACATTATTGCCGAATGGGTGAACGAAGATAAGCAGGCACGATGGACTATCCGCCGGCTTTTTCACATGGAGGCTTTGATTCGATCAAGTGTTGCAAAAGGCAAGGAAGGCGAAGGCATCAAGTACAGCAACTATTTCGACTGGCAGGAACCGGTAACCCGTGCGCCCGGTCATCGCATACTGGCGATGCTGCGCGGGGAAAAAGAGGGATTTTTGAAAATCAGCATCCGGCCTGAACACGAAAAGGCATTGGCGCTGCTGCAGAGGCTGTTTGTAAAAAGCGCCGGCGCGGCGTCAGCACAGGTTACCCTGGCAATTGAAGATAGTTATAACCGACTTTTAGCCCCTTCCATCGAGACGGATATCCGCCAGCAAATAAAGCAAAGGGCTGATGATGAAGCCTTACGCGTTTTTGTGCGCAACCTGCGCGAAACACTGATGGCGCCGCCTTTGGGACAGCGGGCGGTTTTAGCCGTCGACCCGGGTTACAGGACAGGCTGCAAGGTGGTCTGCCTTGATCCGCAGGGAAAACTATTGGCCAATGCGGTGATTTACATCGGACAATCGGCGGCACGCAATGAGGAAGCAAAAAAACTGGTACTGGATTACATCCAAAAATACCGGATTGAAGCAATTGCCATCGGCAACGGCACCGCGGGAAGAGAAACGGAAGAATTTTTCCGAGGATTAAACCTACCGGCGCAAATACCGGTGGTGATGGTCAATGAAAGCGGCGCATCAATTTATTCCGCTTCGACGATCGCCCGGGAAGAGTTTCCCGACCAGGATATAACGGTGCGCGGGGCAGTTTCGATCGGACGGCGGTTGATGGATCCGTTAGCAGAGCTGGTCAAGATCGACCCCAAATCAATCGGCATCGGACAATACCAGCACGACGTCGACCAGAACAGGCTGAGAAATAACCTGGATGAGACCGTGATAAGCTGCGTCAATGAGGTCGGGGTAAAGGTAAACACGGCCAGTCAGCAATTGTTGACCTATGTTTCCGGACTCGGTCCCACACTGGCGAAAAATGTCATTGCATACCGTAATGAGAACGGACCGTTCCGCAAGCGTTCCGACCTGAAGAAGGTCCCGCGGCTTGGCCCAAAGGCATTTGAGATGGCTGCCGGGTTCCTGCGTATCGATGACGCGGAAAATCCTTTGGATGCCAGCGCCGTGCACCCGGAAAGCTACCATATTGTTGACCGCATGGCTAAGGATATGGGCTGCAGCCTGGCCGACCTGATACGGAAGGAAGAACTGAGAAATCAGATCAATCTGGAACATTACATGGGGGAAGAATACGGGCTGCCGACATTGCAGGATATTATGATTGAACTGGTCAAGCCGGGGCGCGATCCCCGTCAACAGTTCGAGGCAATAGCTTTCGCCGCGGATATCAGGTCAATAGACCGACTTACTCCGGGGATGATGCTGCCGGGCATCGTCACTAATGTCACCAATTTCGGCGCTTTTGTAGACATTGGCGTGCACCAGGACGGACTGGTACACATCAGCGAACTGGCGGATAAATTCGTGAAGAACCCCGGTGATATCGTCAGCGTCAATCAAAGGGTGACAGTAAGAGTGGTCTCAGTCGACACGGAACGCAGACGCATCTCGTTATCGATGAAAACGGAGGTTAAAGCTTCTCCTGAAAAAGGCAATTGACGGGTATTACGGCTGTTTTTTACGCAGCGGTGTGAGCAGGTATTCCAACCCATTCATCTTAATTTCATAAAGAGCGGACAACAATACGCCAATTCTGCCCGATGGAAAGCCTTTGCGATTAAACCATTCCAGATAAGGTACCGGAAGATCGCATAATACCCGCCCCTGGTATTTCCCATACGGCATACGCACGGTGACCAGTTCCATTAGCATTTCCGGGCCGATACCGCCGGTGTTTTGATTTTGTGTCATCACTAGCCCTATCCCATTTCATTCAACTTTCAATTATATACGAAATCCGATTAGACCAGTGAATAAAAACAAGTCACCCCTTACTTTATGTTAAGTATTCGGACAAATTGGTAAAATTCCCACCGGCGTATTAAAATAAGGTGTTTTGTCTGCCGAAAACATTTTTACCACGAGGCGCTATGCCAATGAAGTCCGCAAACGGCAAAACGCATTCAGGACTTTATTTTCGGGCTCAAGTATGGTAAATTTGATACGGATAGGAGTGTAGCTCAGTTGGTAGAGCAATGGTCTCCAAAACCATCGGTCGCGGGTTCGAATCCTGCCACTCCTGCCATAAAATTCAAGGATACCTTGTAGTCGCCGAAGTGGTGGAATGGTAGACACGCCATCTTGAGGGGGTGGTGGGCGCAAGCCTGTGAGAGTTCAAATCTCTCCTTCGGCACCATATAATATAATTGATAGAACGGGCGGAAGTAATTCAGTGGTAGAATGCCTCCTTGCCAAGGAGGATGTCGCGAGTTCGAGTCTCGTCTTCCGCTCCAAT
>PMMG01000015.1 GCA_003162335.1 Dehalococcoidia bacterium | reverse complement strand
ATTGCAAACCAGCATTACGTCCGATAAATCAACCGGAGCTTCCCGTTCAATAATTCCTGCCTGTTTAACCAGTGCTTTCGCTTTGCTGTGCGTCTTGATCATGTTGACGCCTTCAATAAGAGCCTGGTGGTCTTTGGGAAAAACAAAGCGAACTTTGCCTTTTTTGCCCTTATCTTTGCCGGCGATAACCAGGACATTATCATCCTTTTTTATTTTCATCGCCTGTCTCCTTATAATACCTCAGGTGCCAGAGATAAAATTTTGGTGAATAATTTTTCTCTTAATTCCCTGGCAACCGGGCCAAAAATACGAGTTCCTTTGGGGTTATTCTTCTCTGTAAGAATTACCGCCGCGTTATCATCGAATCTAATATAAGTACCATCTGCTCTGCGCTGGGGTTTAGTCGTACGAATAACTACAGCACGAACTACATCTCCTGCTTTTACCGAGCCGCCGGGAACTGCCTTTTTTACGCTGCCGACAATGACGTCACCAACATGAGCATATCTACGACCGCTGCCGCCGAGAATATTTACGCACATTACCTGTCGTGCGCCGGTGTTGTCCGCTACCTTTAATCTGGTATATATTTCTATCACTTCATTTTACCCCAAGTGTTATTCTTTCTTTTCTTCCGCTGTTGCCGTTCCGGTAGTATCCGCAACCACTTCATTAACCGCTGCATCAGCGCCCGTTTTGGCTTCAGTTAACACTGCAGGAGCGGCGATTTCTTGCGGTTTAACATCTATGGCCGCGGCTTTAATAATAATCTCCGCGACACGCCACCGTTTTTCTTTTGAAAGAGGCCGAGTTTCTACGATTTTCACGGTATCGCCTATCTTGCATTCATTATTTTCATCATGAACCATATAGCGCTTTACCTTTTTAATAGTCTTGTGGTACAAGGGATGGTTTCGATGGGACTCAACCAGGACAACTACGGTTTTTTGCATCTTGTTACTGGAAACCTGCCCTACTTTGCTCTTCTCTAATATCGCCATAGATTAACCCTTTTCTTCTGCCGAAAACCGACAGTGTTTTATAATTTGAGGGAAATTATTTCCCTTCTAACTCTCTTTCCCGGATGATGGTCTGGATTACCGCAATCTTTCTTCTAGTGCGGGGGATTTCCCGATGATTTACTAATTGTTTGGTGGTAGCTTTCAGACGCAGGTCAAAAAGTTCCCGATTAGCCGTCTGTAGCTGTTTGATCAATTCCTCAGAGCTCATCGCCCGAACTTCACTAACTTTCAACTGCCTCTAACTCCCTGGTCTTGGTGATGCCGGCAAGACCGCTTGTCTTCCTGGTAACGAATTTGGCATCGACCGGCAATTTATTGGCGGCCAACCGCATTGCTTCTTTGGCGGTTGCTTCATCGACACCACCCATTTCAAACATAATGCGCCCACGTTTGACCACTGCTACCCAATGGTCAGGGGTGCCTTTACCGGAACCCATGCGTGTTTCGGCTGGCTTCTTGGTAATAGATTTATCCGGGAAAATACGGATATATACTTTACCGCCGCGGCGNNTTGCGGAATTTTACTCTCTTAGGCTGTAACATTAATATCTCCCTACTTTTCCGCTGTCGGTTCTTCCGTTACATCGGAGGCGGGCTTCTTCGGTTTTACCGTTTTCGGTTTAGCCGCTCCGGTTGCCGGACTGGCTTTCTTTGCCGCAGGTTTTTCTTCGGTTTCTGCTTCAGCCGCAGGTTTCTCTACCTTTTCAACGGCAGGTTTACGGATTTTTTTAACTTCCTGTTTTACTGCTTTTACTTCTTCGGCAACAATCGCCGGTGTTTCTGCCGCGGGTTTCCGGATCCTTCTTACGGTATGTTTTTCTGCCAGTGCTTGGGCCGCGGCTTCTTTTACGGCTGCTAATTTTTCAGGTGATTCCACCACCGGTTGTTCAACCGCTACCGGTTTTAATTCAGCGGCGGGAACAACACCTGGCTGAGCGGCTGTTTCCGCAGGTTCTGCTTCTTCTTTGACCGGCAGAATTTCACCCTTATAAATCCAAACCTTAATGCCAATTCTGCCCATGACAGTTTTAGCTTCAACAAAACCATAATCGATATCAGCGCGTATGGTATGCAGAGGTACGCGTCCTTCATGCATGGTCACTGTGCGGGCAATTTCTGCGCCGTCTAGACGACCGGCGGCGCGGATTCTCATCCCTTTTGCCCCGGCAACAATTGAACGCTGTAATGCCTGCTTTAAAGCACGCCGGTAAGCGACACGCCGTTCCATAGATTCAGCAATTGATTTTGCTACTAAGTAAGCATCAAATTCTGGCTGCTGAATTTCGCGGATATTTAATTGTACTTTTTTAGAAATCAATTTTTCTAACGATTTTCTCATCTCATCCACACGCTGTCCGCCGCGTCCGATTAAAATACCTGGACGAGCAGTGTGAATGGTAAGGGATACATTATTCGCCTGGCGGTCAATTTCAACAAGAGAAACACCGGCTTCAGGGTACATTAACCGGATGGCTTTTCGAATCTTCAGGTCTTCCTGTAAATAAGTGACAAAATGCCGGTCAGAATACCATTTGGAATCCCAAGTTTTAATGATACCAAGTCTGAAACCAACCGGATGAACNNCTGGAACGCTTCTGTATCGGGCTCACGCGGTGACGAGAACGCGCCTTAAACCTTTTCAGAATCATCGCCTCATCGGAGGAGATCTTTAAAACCTTTAAATGCGCGCCTTCCATATTGTGCGCCGACTCTGCATCAGCTACTGCTGTTTGTATCAGTTTGGCGACAATGCGGGCGTGCGGCGATGAAGCAAACTTTAAAATAGTTAATGCTTCATCGACATTTTTACCGCGGACCATGTCTATCAGTAGTCTCATCTTGCGCGGTGACGTTCCTGTATTTTTAGCAACCGATTTTACTTCCATTTATCTCCTAGGTAGTAGCTTCAGCCGCCGGTGCGGCTTTCTTGGGAGCTTCTTCCTCCTTGATAGTATGCCCTCTGAAGGTGCGGGTAGGAGCGAACTCGCCCAGTCTATGACCTACCATGTTTTCCGTGATATAAACCGGTACATGTCTTCT
>PMMG01000055.1 GCA_003162335.1 Dehalococcoidia bacterium | reverse complement strand
CGTGAGGCATTGGCCAAAGAACTGGGGATGTAATAGTCCCTTGCCTAAACCTATCGCAAATTGAAGAAAAGAGTCTGATTCAGGAGATCATTTAGTCCTGAATCAGACATTACCTTTCGGTATTCAAAAGAGGAAGTAACACAAAATGAATATGATTGTTTGCGTAAAGCAGATATTGGACCCGGAAGCGCCTCCGGCCAGTTTCAGAATTGACCCGGCGACGAATACCCTGGTGCCGCAAACTGCGGTTCCCGCGGTGCTCAGTCCTTTCGATGAGCAGGCGGTGGAAGCAGCCTTGCGGATCAAAGACGCCAAAGGCGGGAAGATCACGGTCATCAGCCTGGGCGTGAACCTGTTGCGGGATGTCGTGAAGAAACCGCTTTCCCTAGGTGCGGATGAGCTGATCCTGCTGGAGGACCCGGCTTTTGTCGGCGGGGACAGCTGGTCAACTGCTTACGCGCTGGCCGCGGCGATCAAAAAAGTCGGCCAGTTCGACCTGATCTTCTGCGGTCGTCAGGCAGCCGACTGGGATTCCGGTCAGACCGGTTCCTGCATTGCCGAAATACTGGGATTGCCGCAGGTAACCGTGGCCAAGAAAATCGAGGTAATGGACGGCAAGGTTAAGGTAGAAAAAGTGACGGCGGACGGATATGAGGTAGTTGAAGTCCCCACACCGGCGCTGATTACGGTGAGCAACGAGCTGGGTGAAGTGCGTTTTGCCACCTTCAAGGGGACGATGGCGTCCAAGAAGAAAGAGCCGATCATCTGGAAGCCGGCGGATATTGGCGTGGATCCGGCGAAGATCGGTGCGAAGGGACGCCGCACGAAGACGGTCAAACTATTCCAGCCGGTGCGTGAGGGTAAATGTGAGATCATTACCGGCGAAAACGACGAAGATGCCGCGGGTAATCTGGCGAAGAAACTGGTGGAGGTCAAACTGCTATAACCTGCGCGCAGGTGGAAATAGTTTGAATTAAGGAGAAAGATAATGGCCGATAATAAAGGCGTGATGATATTTGCCGAGGTAATCGACGGCAAACTGACTGCCGTTGCTAAAGAGCTGCTGGGCGCCGGCCGCAAGCTGGCGAATGACCTCAAGGAAGAGCTCAGCGCACTGGTGGCTGGCAGCGGCGTTGGAAATATAGCGGCGGAAGCGATCAGCTTTGGCGCCGACAAAGTTTATGTAGTGGATGCCCTGTTATTGAAAGACTACCGCACCGATGCCTATGTGGCAGTGCTTGAAAAGGTGATCAAACAGGCCAATCCCCGGATTGTCCTGATGGGACAGACCACGATCGGACGTGACCTGGCGCCGCGCGCGGCTTTCAGATTGGCGACTGCGGCTGTGCTGGACTGTATTGCGCTGGAGATCGATGCCGCGACAAAGCAGCTCCTGATGACGAAGCCGGTGTACGGCGGCAATGCGCGCGCGATTTATACCATGGAAACGCTACCGCAGATAGCCACGGTGCGCGCCAAAGCAATGGCTGCCCTGGAGCCTGACGGCGCCCGCAAGGGACAGGTTATAGCGCTTGATGCAGGATTAGACCCGGCTGCCATCAAGACCACTGTCTTACAGAAAGTGGTGCATGAGGCAGAGGGCACTAAACTGGAAGACGCAGCGGTGGTTGTGGCCGGGGGCAGAGGTATCGGTGGGCCGGAAGGCTTCAAGCAACTGGAAGAACTGGCTAAAGTATTGAAAGGGGCGGTGGGCGCGACGCGTCCGCCCTGTGACGCCGGCTGGGTGCCGGATACCATTCAAATCGGCTTAACCGGCAAGATCGTTTCGCCGTATGTATACATTGCGGTGGCAATCTCGGGCGCCAGTCAGCACATGGCCGGGTGCTCCGGATCCAAGAATATCATCGCCATTAACCGCGACGCGGAAGCACAGATTTTCAAAGAAGCGCGTTTTGGCGTGGTCGGGGACTGGAAGAAGATCATTCCGGCATTTGAGGCCAAGATCAAAGAACTGCAAACTAAATAAAGCATGGACGCTTCGGTTATCAGTATAAATCAGGAGCCCGCCTCAGGCGGACTCCTTTTTTTACCCCGGTAACTCGATCGAAACTTCGGTGCCGTGGTTGATTTCGGATTTGATATTGATGTTGCCGCCCAGCAAATGCGCCCGCTCTTTCATGCCCATCAGACCGAGACGTCCCTCGCGCGGCAATTCCCCAACCTCTCCGGCGAGTTTGAAACCCTTGCCGTTATCGGTCACGGTAATATTGATTTTCCCTTCTGCATATTCGATCTTCACGTCGACGGTAGTGGCGGATGCATGTTTTTCCACGTTACGTAAGGCTTCCTGAACGATGCGGAAGATCGCCAGTTCGACATGCTGCGCCAAGCGGCGTTCTTTGCCGGTTACGGTCAATTTAACGATGATATGGGTGCGCTGCTCCATGTCGCCGGTCAACCAGCGGATAGTCGAGAGCAGCCCCAGGTCGTCGAGCAGCGGCGGACGCAGGTCCTGGCTGAAGCGGCGCACACCCTGGGAAACGGTTTTGATTTGTTCCACCAGACCCTTGAGAAAGACGGTGGTATCCGGCGTCAGATTGGGTGAACTGCGGATATAATTATCTACTTGCCGGGTTAAGACGTAAAGAGCCTGAGCCGTATCGTCGTGTAGGTCGCGGGCGATCCTGTTCCGTTCCTCTTCCTGGATCTTCGTGATCTGCTGGACGTACGCCCGCAGGTTATCCTGCATACGCCTTTCTCTGGTCACATCCCGTGCCACGTGCTCGAACACCGGCGGGTCATCACCGTGCTTGACCAAATTGGAGGATATCATCAAAATGACTTCGGTCTTGTCGTTTCTAATCAGTTTTTGTTCGTAGGGCTGTGGAAACGGCTGTCCCAGTAAAAGGAGTTTGCGCACATGGCGGGCTGTTTCCAGCTCCGACGGCGAAAGGAATTGGCGGATGTCGGTCCCGATGACCTCCTCTAATGTATCTCCCATTAATTCCGCGGAAGCGCGATTAGCCTCGATCAATTTACCACTTAGATCGGTAATAAAAATGGCATCGCTGGCCAACTCAAACAGGCGGCGGTATTTACCTTCGGACAGGCTTAATTGCTGCGTGATCGATTGTTGAACCCCGTAGAGGCGGGCATTCTCGATCGCCACGGCAATTTCCCGTCCGACCGATATCATCAGGTCGGTGTCATAATTATTAAATTGTCGCGGATGCCTTGCGCCGATGCTGATGACGCCGCTGACCCGTTCCTGAAAAATCAAAGGAACCACCATTTGCACCTGGATACCGGCTTGCTGAAAAGTATCAGTACGGTTCTGCAGGCTGCTTTTGGTATTTTCGATGATCATCAGCGTACCGGTTTTCGCCACTTCGCCGTAAATCCCTTCGCCAATCTTGATGCGTTTCATTGCCGTCACGAATTCTTCGGAAATGCCCTCATGGGCTACCAGTTCCAGCTCGTTGTTAGATTCTGCGGTAGTATAGAGCAACGCAACCCCGGCGGACATCATCTCGCTGACAAGGTGGATCGCTTTTTCAAAAACACCGGCCAGTTCGAGTGAACCGTATAAAGTCGCCGAAATGGAGTTCAGCATCCCCAGCCGCTTCTCGACAATGTTAAGATTATCCAGATTTTGCTGCAGTTTCTGCCGGGTGTTTTCCAGTTCCGCTACGATTTTGGCGCTCTGCGCTTTTTCGATGTTTTTAGAACGCAGTAAAAAACACAACGCGGTTCCGGCAGCGGGGACGATAATAGTCTCAGGAATGGCTGCGGCGGCAGTGGAGATAATAAAAATACCCGGAATACTGACCAGCGCGGCGGCTGCGGTGGTGATCAGACCGGCGGTAAAGCCAAAAACCCAGTCTGCGTAGACGATCGGGATTAAAAGGAGGAGCCGTCCGAAGCTGATTTGAATCGTTTCCCATTCGGTTCCGGCCAACCCCGAAACAATCGTATATTGCAGTAACCCAAAGGTGATAAAAAGGATTAATATGATCCAAAAATGAGGATTACGCAGAGTTTTCATAATTCCCCGGATTGAATTTTCAGGATATGTCTTCCAGGCTGAACCAGCCTTTCTTNNTTATTGAAAATGCTGCGCATATGTGCCTGTACGGTGCGTAAACTGATATTCAGACTTTCAGCGATGTCTTTGTTGCTCTTGCCGCTGACCGCCAGTTTTAACACTTCCATCTCACGCTCGCTGAGCACATCAGATGGGGATTCGGCCTGGCGGGGGCTGACGGTTTTGCATCGGTCCATCAGCTTGCGCATGACAGTGGGATGCAGCACCGGTTCGCCCTGGTAGACCGCGCGGATGGCGCCGACTAACTCATCGCCGCTGACATCTTTCAGTAGATAACCGGC
>PMMG01000139.1 GCA_003162335.1 Dehalococcoidia bacterium | reverse complement strand
CATCTGAAAACACGAGAGTGCTTCCGCATACCCAAAACAAACACGCCGGTCAGAAATTTTGCCCCAATAAAAAAACGAATCGCCGATAGACCGTAGGCCGAGAGGTACCATAATGAATACAACAGCACACTGCACTTTAACAAAAAAGTTTCCCTGTCTCCGAATGCACGGCAAGCAAATTAAAAAGCTGAGAGCTGAAAGTTGAGGCCGCAGACGAAATACTTCCCTTAAGTCAAAACGTACTGACCGCTGTTCGCTCTTCACCCAAAAGTGTGTATAATAGTAAATCATGGTAACGCCAAAAAACATCGAACCCAAAAGACCCGCCAGGGTTTATGACACCATCCCGAAGCTCGTCCGTCGCAACTACGACAGGTGGGCCATCGAGACCGCACTCTGCAAGAAAAAGTACGGCATCTGGCAAAAATATTCCTGGCGCAAGTACTACGAAATTGTCCGGCAGCTCTCGCTGGGATTCATCAGCCTGGGTCTGCAGCACGGCGATGTCGTTTGCCTGCTCGGGGACAACGAGCCGGAATGGCTCTGGTCTGAATTCGCAGCGCAGACTGCAGGCGGCATCGCTGCTGGCATCCCGGCCGAATCCACCGCGGAACAAGCACAATATATCGTCCGGCAGTCGGGCGCGAAATTCGCCTTCGTCACCGATTATAAACAGGCCGAAAAGTTCCTCACCGGCACACCGGAAATACCCGCCGTTCAAAAGATCATCTACCTCAACCCGAAAGGTTTGAAAGACTATGACGACCCGCGGTTGATCGGCTTCAACGCTCTGCTCAAATTGGGAGAAGACTATGGGAAAGCCAATGCCGGCGTTTTCGAACAGAACATCAATAGCGGGCGTAGCGATGACACGGCCTTCATCTTTTATACCCTCGATGTCAAAGGGCAGCCCAAAGGCGCGGTGATGACTCACAAGGCACTCATTAGCTCTGCCGAAGGTCTGCAATTGCGCTTCCCGGTTCAACCCGAAGACCACCTGATGGCGAGTTTACCGGCGGCTTCGGCAGAAAACAGCCTTTTCGCGACCATGCCGCATTTGCTCACCGGCGCGACTTTGAACTACCCGGAGAACACGGAAACATCCGCCCCCGATACCCGCGAAACCGGCCCGGACTTCGTCGCCTGTAGCGCCGGGCAATGGGAAAACCTGGCCGCGGAGATCAAGTCGCAAGTAAGCGGCAGCAACCCGATTGCACGGTTTTTTTATAAAACTTTGCTCCCAACCGGCAATAAAGTAGCCTCGTTGAAAATAAGAAGCAGAAAGCCCAACATTTTCCAACGGCTCTGGGATTTACCAGTCGATTGGATACGCAGCCCGCTCAAGGACAAAACCGGACTGAGCCGCACCAGGTTTGCGGTATCCTTCGGCGGCACGGCGCCCGCCATGGAGACACTTCTTTTAATGCACACGCTCGGTGTGGAAATCCGGCAAACCTTCGCCATCGCGGAAACCGGACTGATTGCCAGTCAAAGTCTGGAAGAGAACGATTTTAAAACAGCCGGTCGCCCAACCATGAACTCCGAAATCAGAATCCTGAAAAACGGCGAAATGCTGGTCAGAAGCACCGCCATGTTCAGCGGTTACTACAAAGACCCGGTTAAAACCGGCCAGGTCTTGATAGACGGCTGGTACTATACCGGCATCCCGGCTCAAATCGACGAAAAGGGACAATTAATCCTGACTGATAAAGCGGCAGCAAAGACGGAGGGAACTTAAAATGGCTTTACCCGCCGGACTCCGAAATTACACTTACGACGAAGACACCGCAATCTTCCACACACGAACTCAAAAAGCGCTGCTGTGGATCATCGTGATATTACTGGTGACCGCCCCGATATGGGTTTCCGGTTACTGGTTCGGTTTGCTCAACCTGATGGGCATCATGGTGATCGCCGCCGTCGGGCTCAATCTGATTACCGGCTACTGCGGCCAGCTTTCCATCGGGCACGCGGGATTCATTGCTGTGGGAGCATATACTTCGGCGGTATTGACCGGCAAATTCAATCAGTCATTTATTGTCGGGCTGATCGCGGCGGGTTTAATTGCAGGGGTGCTGGGAATGCTAACAGCGCTACCAACCTGGAAGGTTAAAGGCTGGAAACTGGCGCTGATCACCGCCGCCGTCCAATTCATCATTTTGTGGGTCATCGGCCACTGGACAAGTGTTACCGGCGGCACGGATGGTCTGAAGGTCAGTGGCATGAAGGTCGGCGCGATCGATGTAATAACACCAGGCAGCCAGTTCTATTTAATCATGATCATCATGGGTTTAACGCTATTTTTTGGTAACAACCTGGTCAGGACTCGCACGGGAAGAGCTTTTATTGGCATCCGTGATAACGAGCGTGCGGCGGAAGCAACGGGCGTCAATCTATTCCGCTATAAACTGCTGGCTTTCGGTATCGGCTGCGCGATGGCAGGCACGGCGGGTGCTCTTTTAGCGCATTCAACCGGATTGATTAACAGCGGCATGGTTGGTATGTTCGGTTTTACTCAATCGGTTATTTACCTCGGTATTCTGGTTATCGGCGGATTCGGCATGATGTGGGGACCGGTACTGGGAGCGATTATCGTCGTTCTAATCAGTAATCAACTGGCGCCCGCCATCCTGGGCACAAAGCTAATACCGGGGGACGGTCCTTCATGGTTGGCAATGATAATAGTGGTGGTTGTTTCAATAGTATTCCTGGCACTACTGCCGGACCGGCGCAAATACGGTTGGAAGATATTAAAATGATAGCGGAAAGCAGTCTATTTCGAGGCTATTAAAATGGTATTAAAGTCAACCCGAAAAGACATTTATTTTGACGACCTGGAAGAGCGCCCTGTCAACGCAAGGCACATCTACCTGGAAAGAAAGTTGCGTGCCTCAATCAGTCACGCTTATAAGTATGCTCCGGCCGCAAAGGAAATGATGGACAAAGCACGCGTAAAACCGCGTGACATACACTCTATGAAAAGCCTGGTGCGGCTGCCGATTATCCGCAGGAACGATTTGGTCGAGCGGCAAAAAGCGCAACCGCCCTACGGCGGATTTTTAGCGATAAAACCGGAAGTTGTAGAGAGAGTATTTATAGCTCCCGGCCCATTCTACCTGCCGCCGCATTCCGCCAAAATCGAGTGGTTTGCCCGGGCATTGTGGGCAGCCGGATTTAGAAAGAGCGATATTGTAATTAATGCATTTGATTACAACCACGGTACGGAAGGTATGCTGGCCCATGAAGGACTGAGACAATGCGGCGCGACTGTCATTCCAGCCGGCGAAAATAATCCCGAGGCCCAATTACCGGTCATACGCGACCTCAAAGTGAATGGTTTTGTCGGCAGGCCTTCAATGATGATGAGCCTGATCACAAAGGCGGAAGAAATGGGACTGGATTTCCGCAACTCTTTTAACCTGGAACGCGCCTGGTTTACCAGCGAAATGTTATTGCCCGAAGACCGGAAGAAACTGGAAGAGAACTACGGCATCGATACAAGGCAAGCCTATACAGTGCCCGAGGCAGGCGGTGCGATCACCTACGAATGTCCGCAAAAGGCAGGTTTCCACATGTCGGATGACTATGTAGTGGAAATCGTCGATCCGGCAACCGGGAATCAGTTGAAGCCGGGAGAGGTAGGGGAAATAGTGGTGACGCCGATCGACAACAAAGTGTGGGGTTTGATAAGATTCGGCACAGGCGCAATGGCATCTTATACCACTGAGCGCTGTATTTGTGGAAGAACAGCACACCGGTTAATATTCAAGACTCTATAAACAATACTAAAGCAAATAATAAATTCTACTATAGCTAAACAGTTTTCAATTACAAGTTTACCGTTTTCAGTCATAATGGATACCGCCACTCTCTGAGATTACATACGACTCGTTGCTCGCTTTCAATACCCCCCTGATTAACGATTCGTTGTTTTTTCATGACTGTGGTATATTGACTTTCCGTATATGAAGTGCTAATGTGGGAAATTAAGCCCTTGGAGATGAATAATTCATGACCAGTGGTTTAATATAAGGAGCACTGAAAATGAGTACAGAAGGCAAACGTGCGCTGATTGCGGCGGGGCGGAAAATAGTATTTGCCGGGTTGATTTTACTCATCGTGTGGCTCATATTACTGGTCCTCAGGCATGCTATACCCGTAAATGTAGTCAACCAGATAAACACAGGACGTAAAATCCCAGTTTCCCGTGATTCCGCTACATGGGACTGGAATAAATCTATTTGGACAGGTCACACTGTGGCACAAGATATCAATCCCCGCATAAGTCTGACAATGCAATTAATCGGGCTAACAGGGTTGTTCAGTCTAATAATTGCAGGAATCACGCTATCTGTCGGTTTTTTTATCCGTCGTTTTACTGAAAAACCAAATTGGCTGGCGCGGTTGAGAAGTATTTTACGGGTGGTGCTGGTCAGCAGCAGTTCGAGCATTCTTATCCTGACTTTCGGACCTTTATCAGTAGGAATGATGGTAATTTTTCATCTTTACGGTTGGAATTGGTGGCTGCCCGCTAATTCATCTCCCTTAATATATCTGGCTGCTTTATGCGCGTGTATCCTGCCCGCGGGTCTGCTGACACAGACCGGACATGGAGAATTGGCAAAATGGCCGGGAAATACGCCTTTCAGGACGCTGGCATACCACGGAATCATCAAATTGGTAATCAGGTTGTTAAGATTGATCGGTATTATCATAGTGGTAACACTGGAAATCGGCATTGGAAGTTTACTGCTGCAATCCACTCTGAGCGGAGATTTCCCGGTAGTTTTCGGTATAATCTGGATATTCGTACTGATCGTGGTCGCGGCGAAACTGGTCGCCAATTTATTAGAAATCGCCTACAACTATGCCAATAAAACCCTGGCAAATATTGAACAGGATAAGTCGGAAAGTCCGTTACGGTTTGCCATACCGCAGTGGTGGCTGATATTCTCATTGGCATTAGTCGTTCTGATCGTATTGGTAGCGATAATCGGACCGCTGCTGGCGCCCTATGGTATGAATGAGATCCACCTGATAGACAGGCTCAGTCCGCCGTCGGCAAAATACCTATTGGGCACCGACCAACTGGGTAGAGACATTTTCAGCCGTCTGCTTTATGGTATCAGAATCGATGTTTTAATCGGTATCGCCTGCGCAGCAGTAGTAACCATCGCAGCTGCCGGTTGGGGAATGTTGGCAGCTTATTGCGGGAAGATGAATAATTGGACAGGGGATACATTGGAAGACCTGGTAATGCTACCCAAAGAAATCGTTTGTGCTTTACCATGGCTGGCGTTGATCTGGCTCATAATATCCTTCAACCCGTTGAGTATGAGCACTGTTTTTCCTGCGGTGATCTGCGGCTTGGTAATGCTGCCCCGTGCTGCAGGCATGGTTCAGGAAGCTTACCTTTCAGCGCCGAAGGGAAAGAGCTGTCTGCAAGGGGTGTTGTGGTCGCTACCGGTGGTATTTTTATTCGCCACCGCCAGTGTCATCATCTATTTCTCGGCAATCAGTTATGTCGGTCTTGGCGTGCCTCCGGGAGTTCCGGAACTGGGAACAATGCTGTCAAATGAAGGGCGACAATATCTGTTCACAGCTCCTCGATTGGGGCTCTGGCCGGCATTCTGTCTTTCACTGATAATATTCACCTTTATGATGACGGGCGATGCGCTGCTGGAAAGAGTGGGTTTCCGATCTAAAGCGGTGTGGTCAAAGACAATGGAGTAAAATAAAGCTCTCAATCGAGAGTTTTAAGATAGGCCACATTCCCCACCATGGGATTAGTGTGTTTAGAGTCGCATAGTAAGCGGGAACGAAAGATCAGTGGGTTGTTTTGATTTCAGCGGGTTTGCCCTCGGCCATCTTTTTACCGGAATCGAGGGCGACGATACGGTTTGCAATAGATGAAACGGAGGCCAAATCGCGCGCAAATAACACGATGCATTTGACGCCATCGCGTAATACCGGCGTGCGAGGATAGATGTCACCTTGTCCTTTAAAAATATCCAAAATGAGATTGGTAATATCAGTTCGTTCTTGCGGTTTCAAACCTGCTGTCAGTTCATCCAACAACAGGACTGACGGTTCGGTAGCTAGTGCACGGCCAAGTTCGACTTTTTTACGCAGGTAATCGGATAGTGTGCCGACAAGGCTCTTTCGGACTGCTTCCAGTCCCAAAAAACTGATGATATCTTCGACAGCACGGCGGTGGTCGAGTTCCTCCCCGTGAGCGGGTCCAACATAGAGAGCGCCGGTAAGGAAATTCTGGTCGACAAGCAAATGGCGGGCAGCCATGAGGTTATCGAGTGTTGTTAATCCTGGAAAAAATTCACTATTCTGGAAAGTGCGCCCCAAGCCAAGTTGCGCCGCTTTGTCTGGACGGATGCCGGTAATTTTCTTTCCTTCGAAAAAGATATCGCCGTTTTGCGGTTTTAGAAAACCATTGATACAATTGAGCAGAGCAGTTTTACCGGCGCCAGCAGGGCCGATCACGGCAAGGATTTCATTGTCATAGACATCGATATTGATATTATCCAGCAATTTCACACTGCCAATCGAAAGTGAGAGATTCTCGATTTTTATTTTTACCTGACGTTCGGCAGGGGTTGTCATTTCTTGTCTCCGGTGGGCTCAATTTTGTGATTCTCTTCCGCCTGTAATTTTTGGACGTATTCGGTAATCTGGTTACACTCTACACTTTTACATTCGAGAACGCGTTTGATCGTCAGACTACGGTCAACTAGAGCCAACTGGGCACGGCGGGAGGATGCATATTTTTCAAAACCGGAGCACTGAACGGACCAATCGCTTTTGACAATGATAGTCACTTCTTCTGCCACTGAGGGGCAATTGATTGTAACGGCGGTTACCTGCCAGTCTGCCATCCCCGACCTTCTTTGATGTGATTATTGCTGTAATATTAGCATAGCTATCGGTATTCAGCAATCAGCGTTCGGCTCTCAGTTGTAATTTGCTATTAATGCGTTTCAGAGGCAGAAGCACAAGGGAAGAGGCTCCTATTTTCACAGCATTGGTCTATAAATCCCACTATCTCACCATTTCACGAAAGGATGGGAATTATGATTAAGATGGTAATGTTAATGAAATTGATTCTAACTATCGAAAAACACAGGATGTAGCTTCACCAGAATGGATAAACAAAAGAGGGTTACGCCTTCGACATAACCCTCTCTCTTGAGTTTAGAAAATATTATTTAGAGTGTTCGATGACTTTTAGTTCAAAGTGCAATTTACCGGATGGGACATTTACCTCGAATTTATCGCCGGCGGCTTTACCGAAGACCGCCTTACCGACGGGTGAAACGGCTGAAATCTTACCTTTAGCAGGGTTGACTTCACGAGGGCCGACCAGGGTATAGCGGCATTCTTTACCCGAATCCAGATTCTGTAAGAGAACGGTGCTTCCGATGACAGCGGTATTGGTATTGAGGTTTTCTTCGATGATGACCGAGTTAGCAACCATCTCATCGAGTTCCATGATCTTGCCGTCGAGTAGACTTTTTTGTTCGCGCGCGGCATGATAAGGCGCATTTTCCTTAAAATCTTTATCCGCGGCGGCTCGTTTAATATCTTCAATCACCACAAGTCGTTTTTCCTGTAGGGTTTTTAATTCAATTTCAATTTCATTAAAGGCTTTCTGGGTCATGCAGACCGCGTTTTTCTTCTGATTCTTCTTTTTTGCCGAAGATGAAGCGGTTTTAGATGGAGTTTTTTTCACGATACGAATACTGACTGAAAGGTTCTCCTGACACCAGCGCTGCTTATGCGCGTAGGTGAGAAACCCACGGACCAGATCCAGTTTTTGCATACAAGCAGCATCTGTTTTGGCCAGACGTTCAGCGTAATTACCGACGGCAGAACCTTCGAGGCTGTCCAGGGTTTTCTCACGACCACCGTACCAGCGGATAAAATTGTTAATTTCCTGTTGCGCGGCATTCTTTTTCTCATCTGGCAAAATTGCCAGATATTTCCCGACCGCATCCCCTAAACTGATACTCTCGATATTGTTATTAGTAGCCATTGCACCCCTTTTTACATTTTTAACTTATCAATTTATTTGGCATCGCCCAACGGTTTTTCCCGTTTAAACGAGTCTCTGATAGAGCCGACGGTTTTAGTAAAGAACTTCTGTCCCATTACCCTGGCGATGACATCGGCATGCCAGTCAAAGGACATGTCCTCATTTCGCTCTAAGTCGGCGATGATGCCGGTGGATTGGAGCAAGCCGAAAACCCGGGTCACCTGCCGGTCGCTGAGCACTTCGTAGGCTTTTCTGGCCCAATAGCCGCTTCTTAATTCACGGTTAAGTTTTTTATGCCAGGCACGTTCGTAACCGGCCAGGGCATGCGCGGAAAGGTTGCCGGTCTCTAAAGCTGTTTTAAGAGTATTAGCCGCAATATCCGCACAGATCAAACCGAAATAGATACCGCCGCCGGTAATGGGTTTCACCTGCCCCGCCGCCGTACCGACTACCAGTAAATTATCGCTGCGCGTATGCGGCAGCGGTTTGAGAGAAACACCACCGTAGGTTATTTTAACGTCGGTCGAAATAATTTTACCTTCGGAGGCCAAAGATGCCAGTAATTTCCGGAGGTAGAAAGGATTGTCACGCCGGGCTAACAGACCGACCAGTGCTTTCCCCGGAGCGGAAGGAACCATCCATGCAAAAAATCCCGGCGCTACTTCTTTCCCGAAGTAAACCTCGACGCCATAAATACTGCCGTTGACATTTTTCGTTTCTACTTCTGCTTGAGCACCCATAGCAAAATCACCGGCACCGCCTAGGCCAAGATTATCCAAAAGCTGCGTGCCGAATCCGGTGGCAATGACGATAACCCGACTTTGCAGGGTAATAATTTCTCCATGGCGGTTGACTTCAGCGGTAACCTTGCCTTTTTCGCGCGTAATTCGTTTTATATAACAGCCAAAATGATATTCGACACTAGCTTTCTGGGCTCTTTGCGCCCAGATCTGGTTGAAGGCAGAGCGGTTTAGAACTGCCACCTGGGGAGAATCTCGCTGGACATGAATCGGTTTACCGGTTGGAGGGAAGAGGCTGGCGCCATTGACCCAACGGTGAATTACACCTTCGGGGATAGAGTATTTTTCGACACATTCGCGGCTGACCAGTCCGGTACAGCAGACGACACCGTTGAGAGAGGCTTTTTTTTCCACCACCGCAACGATGTAACCCATCGCCGCCAATTTGTAAGCCACCTGGCTGCCTGACGGTCCGCCACCAACTACAATCACATCGTAAGAATCGATTTTTCTAGTCATACAACTTGGAAGACAACCCCAATATTTAGCTTAACACGAAACACCTGGTTAAGGCTAATTTGTAGAGGAAATTAATAAGACAGTCTGAACACCAGATCGGTTCTTTACCACATTTATTTATTTAGTTTTTCTAATTTTGATATCAGTATTTCAAGTACTGCTATTCCTGGCAAGCCGGAGCAGTTACACCCAGATATGCGCCGACAACTTTCATAGCGCAATAATCACCGCACATGCTGCAGGCTTCGCCGCCGGAGGTATGTTTGGCATGGACTTTACGAGAATATTCCGGGGTTAGCGTCAGTTTGGCCTGACCTTCCCAATCCAATGCTTTGCGGGCTTTGGCCATTTTGATGTCCCAATCTATAGCGCCTTTGACTCCTTTGGCAATATCGGCGGCATGTCCAGCGATTCGGGAAGCAATAACACCCTGGCGGACGTCTTCGACATCAGGCAGGGAGAGATGTTCGGACGGGGTCACGTAGCACAGAAAATCCGCCCCGTGCATGGCGGCAATAGCGCCGCCAATGGCTCCGGTGATATGATCGTAACCAGCGCCGATATCGGTAACGAGCGGGCCGAGCACATAGAAAGGCGCCCCCTTACAGATGGATTTCTGGAGTTTGACATTGGTCTCGATCTGATTCAAGGGCACATGTCCAGGACCTTCCACCATGACCTGTACACCGGCCTTCCAGGCGCGTTGAACAAGTTCGCCAAGAATCAGTAATTCCTCTACCTGGGCATGGTCGGTGGCATCGGCCAGACAACCGGGGCGCATACCGTCGCCGAGACTTAATGTCATATCATACTGACGTGCAATTTCCAGCAGGCGGTCGTAATATTCATAAAGAGGATTTTCTTTCTCATTATGTAAAATCCAGCCGACGGTAAAAGCGCCGCCGCGGGAAACGACGTCGGTGATCCTGCCCTGTGCTTTCAGCCGGGCAATAGCAGACCGCGTGACGCCGCAATGCACGGTGATAAAATCGACACCGTCTTTGGCATTGTCTTCGATGGCCGAGAAAATATCGTCAGCGGTCATCTTGACGATAGCGCCGGATTCTTTGATGGCTTTAATCGAGGCCTGATAAAGGGGCACAGTGCCAACAGGAATAGTGCTGGCTTTCATAACAGCATGGCGCACGGCTGGAATATCGCCGCCGGTGGATAAGTCCATGACGGTATCAGCGCCGACTTCGATGGCGGCTTTCAGTTTTTCCAACTCGGTTTTAATCGTACCGTAATCGGAAGACGTGCCAAGGTTGGCGTTAACCTTGGTACGCAGGCCTTTGCCGATGCCGAAAGGAGTGAAATTATTGTGATTGACATTGGCGGGGATAATGATATTACCGGCCGCAATTCCGGCGCGGATAAATTCAGGATCAAGTTGTTCCTGTTCGGCAACTATTTTCATTTGCGTGGAGATAATGCCCTTTTGTGCCTGTTCTAGTTGTGTCATAGACCCCTCCAAAAACAATAAAACCAGGGTGCGATTTCCCTGGTTTGTTTGACCGCATCCCTACGCTCGCATTACCGAGTTCAGGTTCTAAGGGTCGTTCTTCAATGAAAGAACTCTCAGCTTACAGCACCCCTAGCGGATAATTTACTATTCAATTTTTCAGGTTTGTATTTTTAATTATAACAGAATCAATGAGAGAAAGCAAATTACAGGCACGGGGCTTAACAATTTTGAGTTTCAGTAACGAATTACCGGAAAATAGTCAATCCCTCTATATCTCCCTGTAAAAAAGGGGGTAATTTATCGTCCT
Organism: Dehalococcoidia bacterium; assembly: GCA_003162335.1. Lineage (GTDB taxonomy): Bacteria > Chloroflexota > Dehalococcoidia > Dehalococcoidales > Fen-1064 > Fen-1064. The sequence goes on along the minus strand of PMMG01000139.1, from coordinate 28,774 downwards.
GCTATAATGAAGTCATGGTCATGGAATTATTGGCGGCAGGAACTGAAAAGCTGGGTTTGAAACTGGGAGAACGGGAGCTTGGACTCTTTCAAACCTATTATGAGGAGCTGATCGATTGGAATCAGCGTATGAACCTGACCGCGATCATTGAATACGATAAGGTCCAAATCAACCATTTTCTGGACTCGTTGACGGTGGTGTCTGCGTGGAAACCGTCCACGAATAGACCAAATGCAAAGGTAATTGACATCGGGACGGGTGCCGGAGTGCCGGGCATTCCGTTGAAGATAGCATACCCGCAGATAAAACTGTCCTTAATGGATTCGACGAATAAGAAAATAACATTTTTAAATCATCTGAAGCAAAAGCTGGGACTGGACGACATTGAAATAATAAACGGCCGGGCGGAAGAGCTGGGACACCAGATCTACCGGGAGAGTTACGACCTGGTACTGGCTAGAGGACTGGCACCGATGCCGACGCTAGCAGAGTTAACGATTCCTTTCTGCAAGATCGCCGGTAAATTCGTGGCATATAAAAAAGGAGATATCAAAGAGGAAATGAATCTGGCCAAGCGGGCAATCTCTACGATGGGAGGAAAATTGATCGATATAAAACCGGTATTGATGACGGAGTTTCCAGACAACCGGGTACTGGTGATTATCGAAAAAATAGCACCGACACCCGAGCAGTACCCACGCGGGTCGGGACTGCCGGTAAAAAGACCCCTCAGTTAACAAATAATCGAGTGCCAATATACAAATTTCAAATATCAAAACCCAAAATTACAATGTGAAATTGTAATAAAAATGTTATCCGTCTGATATGGCGATGGTGTTTGACGTAAGGATAACCTGAGTATAGTATTAAATCAATAAATGGGAAGAATTCCGGTATGACAACACAAGCTATTCTGACACCGCGAGCTACGGTTAAAACAGATAACGATGTTATTCTGCGCACAGTCGGTCTAACCAAGAAGTTCGGGGCATTGACTGCTGTAAATAATCTCAACCTGGAACTGCGCCGCGGCGAGGTTTTCGGGTTTCTGGGGCCTAACGGCGCGGGTAAAAGCACCACCGTCGGCATGATACTGGGATTAGTCGCACCAAGCGCAGGCAGCATCGAGCTTTTCGGTACCAAACTGGACGGCAACAGCTGGCCATTAATGCGGCGCGTAGGGGCAATCATCGAGGAACCCGCCTTTTATCCTTATATGTCCGGGCGCGACAATCTGGAGACATTATCTAGATCCATCGGCGACGTTCCTAAAACAAGAATAGATGAAGTATTAAAGCGCGTTAATCTGTTTGAGCGTGCCGGTGACCGTTACGACCACTACTCTATGGGAATGAAACAAAGGTTGGGGATTGCTTCGACGCTGCTGCGCGATCCCGAATTAATTATCCTGGATGAACCGACGAGCGGTCTTGACCCCGCCGGCACCAAAGAAGTCCGTGACTTGATTCCACAATTAGCGCACGAAAGCCGGGCTGTTTTCTTGTGCAGTCACTTGTTGCACGAAGTAGAACTGGTCTGTAATAGAGTGGCGATCATTAAGCAGGGTGTGATGCTGGCAAATTCCACGGTTGCGGAATTAACTTCGCATGGACAACTGCTCTACATTAAAGTAGAAAATCAAACGGCGGCATTATCTATATTGAAGAGCCAGCCGTGGATAAAATCTGTAAAAACCGAGAATGGATACCTGATCGTGGATGCTCCCGGCGACAGCGCGGCCCGTGTAAATCAAGTGCTCGCGGAAAATAAAATATTCGCTTTCGAGCTGGTGAACAAAGCCGCCAGTCTGGAAGATGTATTCTTGCAAGTAACAGGTGGTAACAGCGGTGATTAGATTGATCGGCGCGGAAATGTTTAAAATGCGGAAGCGCTCTATGACGCGAATACTTCTATATATTTTGGTAGCTATTATCGTCGTGCTTTATCTTGTGTTGCTGGCGATATCCAAAGTTAACCTTCCGACAAATACAGGGGTACACCCGGGGACCATCCAGAACGTTCTTGGGTTGCCCATCGCACTCCCGGTAACTATGTATATATTGTCCTATTTCGGGTGTGTACTGTCAATTATCCTGGCAGCCAGCTCGGTGGGAAGCGAATACAACTGGCGCACAATGCGGTCAGCTGTGGTTTCCAGTGAAAGCAGATTCAAATTACTGACCGCTAAATTGATTTCCGCGGCGATATATGTTCTAATCGGGATGGCGATCGGACTGGTTGTCGGTTTTATTATGAGCCTGATTACAACCGCGATCGGCGGGTATAAATTCGATTTCAACTTCATGACCGGCGGTTATTTGTGGGACCAGTTCCTGCAATTCTGTCGTACTTTTTTTGTGATAATGCCGTATTCATTACTGGGATTCATGTTCGCGATACTTGGCCGGTCGGCAATGCCGGGTATCGCCTCGGGTATCGGCATATTTTTCCTGGAACAGTTTATTGTTAGTTTTATGTACCTCGCGAAGGGGTGGATTGCCAAGATCCCTGACTACCTGTTGTACGCCAATCAGCAGGCAATCACAGCGCTGGCGAAGCTGCCGAAGGGTTTCTCTGGAGGTGGCAACGGGGGTTTCACCGTCACATTCCCCGGGGCAGCTCATGCATTCATTGTTTTGAGCATCTACAGCGTCGTATTTCTTGTAATCGCTTATTACCTGTTTAAGAAAAGGGATGTGACCGGGTAATGGGGTGAGCACTAAATCCTAAATAATATCAAAATTCTAAGAATAAAATCCCATTGAAGCAGTCAGCTCTCGGTTATAAGTAACTAATTAGTTTCTTCTTCCCGATTTTACGCTGAAAGCTATTTGCTGAGAGCTGAATGCAACTTCTCGTTTGATAATCACACATAAACAGTTGTAAAATAGCTGTGTGGTCCCGATTGGGGCAAACACTTTTCCTGAGCTTGTAGGAGATTGAAATGGAAACCGGAACATTTAGAGTGAAAGTCGGGCTGGCCCAGATGTTAAAGGGCGGCGTGATCATGGATGTAGTGACCGCGGAACACGCAAAAATCGCGGAGGACGCAGGGGCATGTTCCGTGATGGCACTGGAGAGAGTTCCTTCCGATATCAGAAAAGCCGGTGGCGTGGCACGCATGTCCGACCCAACCGTAATCGAAGCAATCATGAAAGCAGTGACAATCCCGGTAATGGCTAAGTGCCGCATCGGGCATTTTGTGGAAGCGCAGGTATTGGAAGCATTAGGTGTGGATTACATCGATGAGTCTGAAGTTTTAACCCCGGCTGATGAATCTCATCACGTCTGGAAACACGATTTCAAAGTGCCGTTTGTTTGCGGCTGCCGCAATTTGGGAGAGGCTCTGCGGCGCATCAGCGAAGGCGCGGCCATGATACGCACTAAGGGCGAAGCGGGTACCGGCGACATCGTGGAAGCAGTGCGGCACATGCGCACCGTGCAGGATGAAATCCGCAAGCTGGTGAATATGTCTGAAGACGAACTCCCGGCGGAAGCAAAAGAACTGGGCGCTCCATTGGAATTAGTGATTGAAATACATAGAACGGGAAAGTTGCCGGTAGTTAATTTTGCCGCGGGCGGCATTGCCACTCCCGCAGATGCCGCATTGATGATGCAGCTGGGCGCGGACGGCGTGTTCGTGGGCTCCGGAATTTTTAAATCGAGCAAACCGTCGATAATGGCCAAGGCGATCGTCAAGGCAACCACTCATTATAAGGACGCCAAGATCATTGCCAAAGTTTCCAAGAATCTGGGCGAGGCGATGCCGGGGCTGAGCGCGAAACAGATCCCGCCGGACCAATTGATGGCGGGTCGAGGATGGTAGCATGAAAATCGGTGTCCTTGCACTGCAGGGAGCCTTTGCCGAACACATTGCAATATTAGAACGACTGAAAATAGAAGTCATACCCGTCCGTCTTCCGCAGCAACTGGAAGGATTGGACGGGTTAATTATTCCCGGCGGAGAAAGTACCACTATCACCAAACTGATGGTGCATTATAAACTCAAGAACAAAATCATCGAACTGGCCAGGAACGGCTTCCCCATCTTCGGAACATGTGCCGGAATGATTATTCTGGCGGGTGAACTATCCAGCAGCGGCGGCGTCAAACCCACCGGTGTGATGGATATCAAAGTAAACCGCAATGCCTTCGGCAGACAGGTGGACAGCTTCGAGGCGGAGATCAATATTCCGGTAATCGGTAAAAAGCCGCTTACCGGAGTTTTTATCAGGGCGCCGTTAATTGAGTCGGTGGGAAAAGCAGCGGAAGTGCTGGCCAGACTCGCTGACGGCACGATCGTGGCCGCGCGTCAAGGAAAACTGCTGGTTTGCTCCTTTCACCCTGAGTTGACAGATGATACACGATTCCATCATTATTTCCTTGACATCGTCTCCGGAAAAGTATAGACCGGAGACGGGGAGGTTATCTTGCAAAAAGTAATTACCGATGACCTGGATGCCTTACTGGAAATCCTGCCGCCGCAAACCAGCCAGAAACTGAAGGAACAGGAAGATTTCAAACAACTGATCGAGGTGGTGCTGGATTTGGGGAGGGTACCGGAAGCCCGTTTTTTGAACCGGGAAGTCATCCTCGACGAAAGAGAAGTGAGCGAAGAGGACATCGAATATGTCATCTCCCGTATCGGCAGTTTTGGCGATGATAACCGAGCCGGCATCGAACGCACGTTGCACCGTATTTCCGCAATCCGCAACCGCAAAGGTAGAATTGTCGGGTTAACCTGCCGCGTTGGCAGAGCTGTTTTCGGTACGATCAAGATCATCGAAGACCTGGTAGAAACAGGAAAAAGCATCCTGTTGCTGGGCAGACCGGGGGTAGGCAAAACCACGATGCTGCGGGAAGTGGCACGGGTACTGGCAGATGATTTTAATAAACGCGTCATTATAGTGGATACCTCGAATGAAATTGCCGGCGACGGCGATATCCCGCACCCGGCGATCGGACATGCCCGCCGTATGCAGGTGACGACACCCAATATGCAGCATGCAGTAATGATCGAGGCAGTAGAAAACCATATGCCGGAAGTCATCGTCATCGATGAAATCGGCACGCAGCTGGAAACACAGGCCGCGCGCACCATCGCGGAAAGAGGCGTCCAACTGGTGGCGACCGCCCACGGCAACACCCTGGAAAACCTGATGATGAACCCAACCCTCGCGGATCTGATCGGCGGAATTCAATCTGTCACGCTGGGAGACGAAGAAGCCAAACGACGCGGCACCCAGAAATCGATCCTGGAACGGATGTCTGCGCCGACCTTTGATATTCTGGTCGAAATTCAGGAACGCGACATCGTTGCGATCCATGCCGATGTTGCGTCAGCAGTCGACGCAATTTTACTCGGGGAACCGCAGGCTCTGGAAGTACGGCAAATCGATGAAGTGACCAGCGAACTGATTATCAAACATTTACAGCCGGAAACGGGCGATAACAATAGAAGACCGGTACGCAGCAACAAAGCACCGCCGAAGAACGGCACGAGCGCGAAGCTTTTCCTGTACGGAGTCAACCGTGTGCGCATGGAAGAAGTAGCAGGCGAAATGGGAGTAAATTTAGAAGTCGTCGAAGACCTGCGAGAAGCGACTTTGCTCGTGACCTCGAAGAAATATTACCGCCAGAAGCCGCAGAAAATCAGAGACGCGGAGGCGACGAATCTGCCGATCTACGTACTGAAAGGTGGTACACCGGTGCAGATCAAGCAGCTGCTGGGTTCGCTGTATCATATCGAAATAAATGAACAGGAACGCCCGGAAAGCAGAGACGAATCATTCAAGAGTGCGCTGGATGACGCCAACGAAGCCGTACAAATGATCAAGAAAGGCGAAAACACGGTGGAATTGAGTCCGCAGAGCGCTTACATTCGGCGTTTCCAGCACCTGGTGGCAGAGCGGCATGGGATGTTTTCTCGCAGTACGGGTAAAGACCCGAACAGAAGGGTGCAGATTTACAGAGTTTAAGGACGGAAAATACTAAATAAATAAGAACCTTACCATCATATCCCCCTCTCCCCGAAAAGGCGAGGGGGATTTTTTGTTAGACGACGGGCTTGGCGCCCTTCTTGAACTTCTTGTGGTGGCCATAGACACTGAGCATGTTTTTAGCGGTGAGTTGGTTTTTTAAATTTGTCGAACTGATATTTTTGTGTCTATTAATATTAAAAATGTGTACGTTAATTTCAAATAACCACATAACGTAGTCCGTTACTAAAAGGAACTCTAGTCGCGGCTACAGCTTGACATTTACAGGCTGTTATTGAATAATTTCAAAACAGGCGAGTAATTTTGAGGTAGTTTCCGGCGGGAGGTAGAGATATGGCAGAAACAGTTTCTGCGAAAGAGTGGTTCGAAAAAGGTGTGGGGTATTTTGAAAACAACAAGTTCGAGGAAGCGATCATGGCATATAATGAGGCGATAAAAATAAACCCCGGTCTAGCCGAAGCATGGACTAACAAGGGGAACGCACTGATCGTGCTTGGTAAGTTCGAAGAGGCGCTGAAGACCTACGAAGAAGCCATTAAAGCTAACCCTTCTGTCTGGGAAACCTGGTTGAACAAGGGCGTGCTGCTGAACAATATGAACATGCTCAATGAAGCAATTACCGCTTTCGACGAAGCAATACGCCTGAATCCCAAGGATCCGGATGTCTGGTACAACAAAGGGATTGTTCTGCACAAACAGGAAAAATTCGAAGAAGCAATCAAGGTCTATGATGAGTCGCTGGCACTGAATCCAAACGCGGCACAGGTCTGGAACAACAAGGGAGTGGCGCTGCACAACCTCAACAGATACGAAGAAGCAGTCAAAGCTTACGAGGAAGCAATCAAACTCAACCCCGGTTATGTGAAAGCCTGGAATAACAAGGGGAATTCGCTGGACGACATGGGGAAGCATGGCGATGCAATCAAAGCGTATGATGAAGCGATCAAACTCGACTCGAAATTCACCGAAGCAATGACCAGTAAAGGCGTGGCGCTAATGGACCTGGCAATGCAGGACGAAGCGATAAAAATATTCGATGAAGCAATAAAAATCGACCCGAATGACTCGGAAGCGTGGTATTACAAAGGAATGGCTTTAATCCAGTCTGCCAAACAGATGGCAGCCTACCGGTGTTTCATTGAAGCAACTGAAATAAACCCCGGCTACGCGGACGCCTGGTTCCAAAAGGGCGCAATCCTGGCTAAAACCGGGAAATATACGGAAGCCATTGCAGCTTATGAGAAATCGGTCAAAATCGACCCGAAATTCGCCAAAGCCTGGTATAACCTTTCCATGACATATCATCAGGCAAGACGGCATGAGGAATCGACCAAGGCTTTCCAGGAAGCAGTAAAACTCGACCCCGGTTACAACGTCACCGCGCCGTCTTCTACCAAAGGAAGAGAGACCCGGCCGCCGGGGCAAAATTTCAGGATGTAGCCGTGTAGTTTATGACATGGCGAACAGAGAAGGAAATCAGGAGAAGGCTTGACGCCGAGCAGGGCACGATCATTAAGGATTGGGGCGGTAAACTTCCTGTTGCGCTAATTTATCCGAATTCCTACAAAATCGGAATGTCCAACCTGGGCATCCAGGCGATTTACCGTTTTATTAATGAGCAGCCCGATGTCGTTTGCGAGCGGGTTTTCTGGGAACCAAAGGACTCCACCGATGTGCTACCGCTGGCAATGGAATCACAGCGCCCGCTGACCGATTTCGCCGTGATGGCTTTTTCTTTAAGTTACGAACTGGATTATTTTAATGTAGTGCCGATTTTAAAGGCCTCAGGCATTCCTTTATACGCTAAAGACCGCGACGAAACATATCCACTGCTCATCGCCGGTGGACCGTGCATTACTACTAATCCGATGCCGCTGGCGCCGTTTTTCGATTGTTGCTGCATCGGGGAAGCAGAAGCAATACTACCGGAAATGCTACCCGTATTAAAAGCAGGTGCTTCTGAGAACAGGGCGGAATTAAAGCAGAAATTGATGAAACTACCCGGAGTTTATGTGCCGGGTTTTTCGCAACAGCCGGCGGTGCGGCAATGGGTCAAAGATCTGGACAAATTCCCGGTGCATTCCACAGTGCTGACCAGAGATACGGAACTGGGGAACATGTACCTTGTCGAAGTGGAGCGCGGCTGCAACTGGGGATGCAAATTTTGCCTGGTCAGTAACTGCTATAAACCGGTGCGTTTTCGCTCGGTGGAAAGCCTTCTAGACCAGGCGGAAAATGGGCTAAAATACCGTAAGCGGCTGGGATTAATGGGGCCGGCAGTGACCGACCACCCCCGGATCGAGGAACTGGCAGGGAAACTGCACGACATGGGAGCAGAGCTATCCGTCAGTTCATTAAGAATAAAACCGCTATCGCCGATTGTACTCGGAGAAGTAATCGAAAGTGGCACAAATACCGTCGCGTTGGCGCCGGAAGCAGGGTCACAGAGGCTGCGAGATATTATCGGCAAGCGGATAAATGAGGACGATATTTTAAAGGCAGTGGAAAAAGTGGCAGCACAGGGAATCAAACAGCTTAAACTATATTTCATGATCGGCCTGCCGGAAGAGACCGATGAGGATATCGAATCGATTGCTTTATTAGTGACAAAATGCAAAGATATTTTTGATCAACATCAGTCCTGGAGCAGAATCACATTGACAATTGCGCCGTTTGTGCCGAAGGCGGGCACACCTTTCCAACAGGAAGGTATGGCAGGGCTGGAAATATTGAAACATCGATTATCGCTGCTGAAAAGCAAACTGACCGCAAGGGGCATCAGCGTTAAAAATGAGAGCCTGGAATGGAGCGAGGTGCAGGCAGTGCTGTCACGCGGGGATGAGCGGCTGGCAGCTGTTCTGGCGAATGTTGAAAGACTTTCGCTGGCGCAGTGGCATCGGGCAATAGAAAAGGCGGGGCTGGACATCGATTTCTTTGCGCATCAGAAGTGGGATACCAAATTAAATAGCCAATAATCAAACAAATCCTAATTACAAAATTCTAAATATAGCCATTGATGAGTTTTAAGTAAATAAGATGAAATTAGTTTGTATTTCTGCTTCTAACATAAAACACGCCGGGAATAAAAGCACGTCTTTTTTGGTCTGTCAAATAATTGAGAAGATCATTAAAACGAAGCTAAAAAGAAACGAAGCACAGATTGAGATTATCAGGCTGGTGGATGCGGAATTAAGCCCCTGCACCGGATGCGGAAAATGCTACAAGACAAATAGATGTGCGGCAGTTGATGATTTTAACAATATTTACACCAAAATCGCCGAATCAGACGCAGTTTTCATTGTGTCCCCGCATTACGCTCCAATCCCCGCCAAATTGAGTATATTGCTGGAGAAAATGGAACAACCTGTATTCTTGCATTGGTTTCATGACAACAGCTATAAATCCGTCGTGTACCGGAAACCGGTGGGCATTATCGCCCATGGCGGCGGCAGTGATGAATGGATGTTACACTCCTATAAAGAGATGGTGCTGGATACGATCGCAAATGCACTGCAAACGGTAATGATGGATATAGTAGGGTTGGATGACAAATGGCTCACGGGTGTGGTCTTTCCAGTGAAAACAGTGAGTAAAAGTGAAAAAGAAATATTCCCGGTACAGTCATATGATTGGGTAGATATAGAAAACCGTTTGATGCCGCTGGTAGAAAAGGTGATTGCGAAAGCGAGCAAGAATAAGTAGAGAATCATCCCACTTTATTTGATGAATTCACCCGTTAGCCTAATACATAATACCCCTCATGCCTGATACTAACTGCTGAGCGCTGAAAGCCCGAAGGTACTCTTACTTTGCGCAGCAAATACACGGGGGAATGCTATTTGGATTTTGTCCAAATAATTGTTTAAAATTTAAATGTTCAATATTGGTATTTTCCGAAAAGGAGTTTCATATGTTCGGTTGTTTCAGAATTCTGGCAGCGATTCCCGGTTTCTTTGTCAGTTCATTGATATTGATGCTATTGTGGGGTGTGTTCGCGCCGCAGATCGGGTTACCGAAGATCAATTATGCGCAGGCCATGCTGGTGACGATCACAATCTGGCTGGTCGTGGCGCCGCTCTTTGCGGTAGGAGCCAGGCAGGATTGGTTTATCAGACGGTACCAATAGAATTTTTCAACAATGTTCAGTAAAGTGAAAAGCGTTCGAGGACAGGTTTCACCAGCGAATACAATAATGATTAATTATTCCTTATCGGCTTTGACAATCAATTACTGGAGTTCTTATACTAAGTGAAGAGCGTTCTTATAATTTACAAAAAATAAAGCAGACTAGTGTGTTTGTACAAACCACACCGACAGTCTCAGGGAGTGCCGCACGATGAATCCAACAGGCAAGAATCCCGTTAAAATTACCGATGTGACGTTCCGCGATGGGCACCAATCCATCTTCGCCACTCGAATGAAAACTGAAGACATGGTACCGATCGCGCCGGAGATGAATAAAATCGGCTTCCATTCGATGGAGGTCTGGGGCGGCGCAACCTTTGATGTAGCCACCCGCTTTTTAAATGAAGACCCGTGGGACAGACCACGCATACTCAAAAAGCTGATGACGGATACGCCCCTACAGATGTTATTGCGCGGGCAAAACCTTGTAGGTTACCGCCATTATGCCGATGATGTTGTCGAGGCTTTCGTCAAGCATTCCGCCGAAGTCGGGATCGATATCTTCCGTGTTTTCGATGCTTTAAACGATGAGCGAAACATGGTAACGAGTGTTAAAGCCATTAAAAAGGCCGGCAAACACGCACAATTGGCCATCAGTTACTCGTTGACCGAGCGTAAAATGGGCGGTCCGGTCTTCAACCTCGAATATTATGTAAATAAAGCGAAAATCCTGGAGCAAATGGGCGCTGACAGCATCGCCATCAAGGACATGGCCGGACTGATCGCGCCGTATGACGCCTATAAACTGGTTTCCGCATTGAAAAAAGCTGTGAATGTACCGTTGCAGTTGCACACCCACTATTCCAGCGGTATGGCGTCGATGTCCTGCTTGAAAGCGGTGGAAGCCGGAGTGGATATCCTCGATACCTGCGTGGCACCGTTTGCTTTGCGTTCTTCCCACCCGGCGATTGAGCCACTGCTGGTGGCTTTAGAAGGGACGGATAGAGATACCGGCCTGGACTTAGCCCAGATTTTAAAAGTTGGCGATTACCTTGAGTCGATTGCGCCAAAGTACAAAGAGTTCCTGAATCAAACCACATTGTCAATCATCGATGCTGGAGTGCTGGTGCACCAGATTCCAGGCGGAATGATTTCTAATCTGGTTTCGCAATTAAAGATGTCGAACGCTCTACACAGGATCAAGGAAGTATACGAAGAGATGCCGCGGGTGAGAAAAGATTTGGGGTATCCGCCGCTGGTAACCCCGACCAGCCAGATCGTCGGCACGCAGGCCGTCCAGAATGTGCTGGTGGGTAGATACAAGTTGATTTCCAAGCAGGTGATGGAATACTGCTGCGGATTGTACGGCAAACCGCCGGCGCCGATCGACCCGGAGGTAATGGCTCTGGTATTGAAATATTACAAGAAGGTAGCCAAGACCATCGAGTGTCGTCCGGCTGATTTGCTGCCACCGGAAATGGAAACCGCACGCGCACTGGTGAAAGATTTCACGCAGGATGAAGGGGATATCTTGATCGCTGCCATTTACCCAATCACCGGATTAACCTTCCTGAAGAAAAAATATGGAATAGCGTCCCCTGACGGGAAATAATCAAGAATCAACCTTCGGCAAGATTCATATAAATTCTAAATACTGAATATATAGAAACGATTTTTAATAAAGCGAGGGGCAATTCCCCTCGCTTTATTGTTAGTACCACATCTGTGCATCTTGAATGTTATTTTCTCATATGACATAATAAGCATAATTGTGCCCCATCGAGTATTGACTTATGGTGTCACCGGTGATACCATAAGAGAGGAATTAAGTCATAACCAAACAAGAGAAAAGAGAGCAGAGAATCAGGCTGAATCCAACGAATGTTTCGTTGCAGGATTTTGAAAATATAATTATTCAATATGGTCAGATTACAACTTGCGGAAGACATTTTAAAGCGATGACCGGGGAGGACAAATTACCTTATAAAAGGGAAAATCCAATCAAGTTCGCTTATGTAAAGAACCTGCTGAAAATTATCGATCGCTGTCAGGAGAATAAATATGAATAAGGTTATTAAAGATTTGGAGTACTACGCTGGATTACCTTACACCATTATTCTGGAAAAATATGATGACCAGGGTGGATATTGGGTGGCTCGAGTGGCCGAATTACCATTTTGTATGATACACGGGAATACACCTGGAGAAGCTCTGAAAGATATTGAAGAAATAAAAATGGATTGGATTCGGTCGAATCTGGAAGAAGGCCATCCGATACCGGAACCCGTTGACCATAATTTTAGCGGAGAGATACGGGTGAGAATGCCGCCTACTTTGCACCGCTTTATATCAGACAGAGCGATGATTGAAGAAGTGAGCCTGAACCAGTTTATGGTGATGGCACTGGCGAGGGCAGTGGGTTACCCTGAATACGAGAACAAGATAAAAAGCAACACGGCCATTGAATTTCGGTACGAACCTAATAACTCGAGAGGATTAATAGTAACCGAAGGTAAAAGAAAGTACCGGAAATAATAGAGGGTGCTTTCAGTCTTCAACAATCTGCTTCCTGCGTAATTGAATTGATTGAAAGAGAAGCGAGGGCAATGCTCTCGCTTCTCTTTTTTCTTCTGTTTTAGAAAAGTATAAATCTTCTATTATTTCTTGATACCCGCGTAACCGCCATCCTTGGATTCTGTTTTTTGCCGTTTCAGTCCGGGAATGAGATTGCCCATCCCCTCGCTGTTCTGGTTACACCAGGCATAAATGATGGTGACATCCCATCCGATGCAAAAATGGCGTATGCCCAAGTCAACCCACGGTTTTGCCGCCTCGAAAGACGGGACTTCAACCCTGGGGGCAACGCCCTTTTTCAGCGCCATTTCAACCATTCTTTTCTGAGTGTCCAGTATCTCCGGCGATCTGCTCTGGCCTGGTTTGCCGTAGCTGATGGAATAATCACTGGGGCCGAACTGCACCATATCAACGCCCGGAACAGAGAGAATTTCTTCGAGGTGATCCATGGCGCCGGTTTTCTCGATCATGATCGCGATAACAATATCATCCATCGCCTTTGCCCAGGCTTCCGGCCCATCCACCACATAACCCACGCTGCGGCGCATACCGTAGCCGTGCACTCCGCCGGCATCGGGTCTTTCAGAACGAACCGCCCGGATGCAATCTTTGACATCATCAACAGTGCGGATATCCGTGAAAAGGACGCTCTGGAATCCAGAATCAATTGCCCGGGGGGTAATAAAACCGCGGCCGTTTTCTTCAACCTTCATCATGGCGCTCAGGTTGGGGAAAAGCTCAATAGAACGGCAGAAATTATCCATCACTTCCAGACTGAAGGGGGAATACTCACCAACATACTCAATATAATCGAATCCGCCGGAATGCCCGACCACCTCTGCCATACCCGGCCATGGATCGATCAAATGCATGCCCAGTGTTGGTTTACCCGCCTTAAGTAGTTCTCTAAGTCTATTTGGTCTCATGTTACGCTCCTGATATTTTTATAATTGTGACAATATAATTAATATTATGCGGTCAGTTATGCTCGGAATACAAGTTTATGTAGAATTCGAAGTGACATTCAATTTTAGAGCATGGTAGATTCTTTGGTTAAACCCCTGACCGTAATTCTCTCCCTCGAGGGGCGAGGAAAAACAAAAGAGGGGGAACGAATTTCCCCCTTCTTTCTCATTTCTTGATTATTGCCAATCGATTATTGATGCTTACCTTTTTATTCAGCTTTTTCTACAAAGCCGGCATCTTTATGTTTTTGGACGATAGTTTCGGCAAGCTTTTCGAGGGCTTGATAATCGATGTCTCGCGGCTGGCCTTTACAAATTACCGGCGGGATGATTTCCACTTTGAGATTGGGCACAAGGCCGACAATCGTATCCACGGCTTTGGTTCCCCACCCGTAAGAGCCAATGATGGAAGCAAATTTGGCCTTAGGTTTGAGGGCATTGGCCAGGAAAGCGGCGTAAGCGATGAGCGGATGGGGGCCAATCATGACGGTGGGCGTGCCGATAACAATGGTACCTGCGTCGACGAGGGCCATCGCCATCTTGCCTGTATCCACGACAGACATATCGAACTGCTCGACGGTGACCCCATTAACCGCCAGGGAACTGACGAGGTAATCCACCATTTTCTTTGTGCTGCCGTGCATGGAGATATAAGGTATTACGACAACATTTTTCGGTTCATCATAAACCCACTCGTGGTAGGCATTGATGATGAAATCCGGTTCTCCATACATCGGGCCGTGGCTGGGGGCGATCAATTCGAATTCATAACCTTTGATCTTTTCCAGGTTATTTTTAATTTGCGCACGGAAAGGCATCATAATTTCGGCGTAATAGCGTTTGGCGGCTTCGTACACCCGCCCTTCATCCGTGACATATAGGTCGGTAGTAGCGATGTGCGAGCCAAAGAAATCGCAGGGGAAGAGGATTTTGTCCTCGCGCAGGTATGTCAACATGGTTTCCGGCCAGTGTACCCACGGCGCATAAATGAATTCCAAAGTGCGGTCACCAAGGGAAAGAGTTTCCAGGTCATTAACCGTCTTGAATTTTTCAGGCGCCAGATGGAACAAGTCGGTGAGCAGATCTTTGGCTTTAGGAGTACAAATCACCAGAGCTTCCGGATATTTGGCCAGGACGTGGGGAATCGCGCCGGAATGGTCAGGTTCTGAATGATTGGAGATAACATAATCAAGGCGTTTGATACCTAATAAATCCAGATTATCAAGTAATATCTCCGGCATTTTATGGTCGACAGTATCGATTAGTGCGGTTTTTTCGCTGCCTTTGATCAGATAAGCATTGTAGCTGGTACCGTCCGGTAACGGGATCAGTGAATCAAACAAACGACGGTCCCAATCCACGACGCCGACAGAAAATATCCCGGGAGCAAATTCTCTGGCTTTCATTCTCAGGTATCTCCTACTTATACTTTCTTGAAGTCGCTTTTGGCAGCTCCGCAGACAGGACAAACCCAATTATCGGGAATCTTCTCAAAAGGAGTACCGGGCGGGATTTTACCTTCGGGGTCGCCTAGTTCGGGATCATAGATATAGCCGCAGACGGTGCATTCGTACTTAGACATGACGGGTTTTTCCTCCTTTTTTATTTCGACATAACTGGGAGCGGATTTGGGAGTACTGCCGCGCTTTACTTCATGGTAATATGCATAGGTCATCGGCTCGCCTTCTTTCACAACTTCTGCGCTGATAACCTGGCAGACAAAAACGGTATGAGTAACAGCATCGGTCTGCCCGATGACCTTCGCTTCCATATAGGCCAGGGCATTGTCAGTGACAATGGGCACACCGGTTTCCTGAGTAGTATAATCGATACCCTTGAATTTATCGATATCCCGACCGGATTTGAAACCAAAATTACCGATAAAGGACAGCGGTGTGTCCTGCGCCAGGATAGAAACGGTTAAAACTTTACTTTTATCGATGTATTCATGAGTCAGGTTTTTTTTGTTGATGGCGACGGCAATCAGAGCTGGTTCCGAGGCAACCTGGGTAACAGTATTAGCAATCTGCCCGTTTACTTTATCACCATCTTTGCTGCAAACTACATACATTCCATAGCTCATTTTGAAAAAAGCTTTCGGGTTCATGATAATCCTCCACCGTTATTTGATTCAGGCTGATATGGCAATCAATATTACTATACTACAAAAATGCATTCCGGTAACTTAAAAATATTAAATTTTTATATCGAAATATAAAAACAAATAATGAATTTTGAGTCACCAGTTTTAAGTTACTAATGGTCTTATATCATCTGAACTAACAAATTACTCTCGATAGCGCCTTATTTTACGATTAAAATTGTGTATTCGGAGGCTAAAGAATGTCTCCATTTAATTCTGAGACTATTAGTAATAATCAAGAAAATAAGGAATACAGAAGATGATTAAATGAATTAAAGATTTCCCGCAGCTAAATAAAAGGCAAATACCCGCTAATTAATATAATGGGCGCTTCGCTATTTGGGCGTGACTATTAATAGAGCAGAAAGACCAACATGACAAAAAGGCAAAATTACATGAAATCTTTTTCGCTGCTTTTTACCGCGCGCTGCAATTCAGCATGAAGCAACGGTGGGAGACCTTCGATATCGACGTTAAGGAAGCCGCGAAAAATGGTAGATGTGGCATCGTCACGGGTCATACCGCGTGCCATCAGATATTCTACCTCTTCTTCGGTAATTTTACCGACAGCCGCTTGATGGTAAGGGAAGCTAATTGCCGCCGTCAAGGGAATGACGTTCAGCTTTAACATACCACGAAACCGGGTCGTTAATAAACTCGAAGTAATCAAGGAGAATCAATTTATGCTCCCGCTCTTCAGCGGCGATCTTCTCATAAAACTGACGTTCATCAATGTCGGCAGCCTGCTCGTAACGCTGGCGGTAGAGGTCATAAGATTTATCTTCCATCAGCATTGCTTCCCGTACAGTTTCAACTTCCGAAAACTCGGGCCTGACCCTGGTTTTCAAGCGAGCAGTTTCTTCGGAGAAAATAGTGCGCAACACGGTAGTCGCATTATTTTTAAAGGTCACCAGAGGCCACCGACGGGACTCGCGCAGATTTTCGAATATTTGCTGAAATTTTTTGCGGTGATTATCTTCCTGTACAGCCAGCGATTCCAGCAGTTTTTTACCGACTTCATTTTCGCTCTCAAGGCTAGCTTTCAAATAAAATTCTTTACCGTCTATTTCCATTCGAATGGCGTATAGCAGCCCATCCATTGTCTTTTCCACTCCGGTTGTCATTTTAAGTCTCCGTTTTACTGGCGAGTTGTCAGATTCCTTATTATACTTCGTAAGAGACTCTGGTGGACAACGTTTAGATTAATTTAACCTGAACGAAGGCAAAGGAATGTGACTGATGTCTCATACTCAACTGAAGCAATATTAATTGTTAATCAGGAGTGGCGTCAATCAGTCGTTAGTAATATGATGGGAGTAACAGGTACTTATTGGCTGTGGGGATTTGTGAGGTTTGAAGAGGTAAAGTGGGACTTTACAATTTTAACAACACAAAAAGCAACATCTAAAATCTAAATAATTTCTAAACAAGCCTGGTTTTAAGTAAGAAGTTACCCGTATTGAATAACAATAATCAAATCGACTCCTGCGGTAATTCTCAGAAAAATCAAAGACATAGCGATTCAACAAAACAACTATTCTAAGTCAGTAACATCAGTTTATCAAGATATACCAGCATGCGAAATAGTCAAAAAGCTAATTGCTAACAATACTCCAGAATATTAATAACGATTATTTATATGGTGAAAGGCGGTTCAGACGAGATTGAGTGAAGTATTTTTTCCGATTCCTGCAATTGTTCAGGTGAGCCTTCAAGATTCAACCAGACACCGCCTTCCGCACCGCTAACGCCGCCGGCTGCAACCATTTCTGCCCTTACACCGGTTAAGATCTTCAAAGCATCAATTTCGGTTACCACATCACCGGGCACAGGCAGCAGACGGCAGCCTACGGCCCCCGGTGAATTTACTTTATTGGCAATCTGGTCAATATCACCTGATATGCGTTTTTCTAACCCGACTGGTAATATCAGCTGCACTCTGCGCCCAATAACAGCAGAAAGCGCAACAGTGGTAGTGCCACCTTGTGGATTACCGATTAAGACAGCTGCCCGCTTGTGGGGAACATCAAGCGCATTTGCCCCCTTGATGATGACGTCTCCTTCTTTTAAAGAATCGACGATATCATCGATAGTTTTACCGGCTTGCAGAAAACCCCCGGTAATAACTACATCGCCGGGAAACTTGCTTTCATCGGAAAGTCTGCCTGCAGCAGTAGTTTTGTAGCCAGGTGGGAGAGTAATACCACGCATAAACCGTTTGGGTGAAAAATTTGCAGCCTGGCCGATAGAATGAAGGATTTCTTCCGCGACATAACCATTGGTAGTCCCGGCCACAATAACAACTGTCCCGTTCTTCAATGCGCTGGTAACTGACGGATGGACAGCCATAGCTTTTCCGATCAAACGTTTCCCCATTGCAACGGTCAGGAAAAATTGCTTCATTACTTCACCTCACGCCGGATATTGATACAAGTATTAATAAGAAAGACAGGCAAGATCTCGAGCAATTATGCCTCTTTTCGATGTTAATGTTGAAACTTCTATTGACTAAAACCCTAATACACTTTCAATTATAGAGCAACATTTATGATTAATGGAAATTGCCCATCGCTAGTTAAAATGGCTACGTATTATTTCCCGTTAAAAGCCCAAAGTACCATTGAATCAAATACATAGATTACAGTATGCTGAAATCAATATGTGTAAGGTTTAGAATGTGGTATCATTTCTGGCACGCCTGAAAATAAGTCCGGCCGAATTTAAAAGAATATCGGTAATAGCAATAATCATTACGAACCTGATACCCATTTACGGGGTGTTGTTCATGGGCTGGCAGGTTTTTCCGGTAATATTCCTTTACTGGATAGAAAACGTAATCATCGGTATATCAAATGTGCTGAAGATGCTGCTGTCTTCTCCGGGCAGCCCCGGACAGTGGGTTGCTAAATTCTTCATGATCCCGTTTTTCTGCGTACACTACGGGATGTTTACCCTGGTACACGGTATTTTTATTTTGGTTTTCTTCGGCGGGTATATGAAATCGGGAAGCCCAATGCCAGGTATTTCAGATCTTTTAAATCTGATAGGCAGCCTGCAGATCGGGGGCGCGGTGCTGGCATTGATGCTGAGTCATACCGTCTCATTTATCACGAATTACATCGGCAATGGGGAATACAAGCAGGCCAGTTTGTCCGATTTGATGGCGCAGCCGTACGGACGGGTAATCATTCTTCACTTGACGATTATGATCGGGGGGTTCTTAATGATGGCGCTGGGTTCGCCGGTCGTAGGGTTAGTCTTTTTGATTGTCTTGAAAACATTTATCGATATCAAGACGCATCTGAAACAGCATACAATAACCGTGCCGAAAAAAGCAGACGCTGTGGTGATAACCGACTAGTTTTGAGTTACAGGTGTGTGTTGTATTAACTAAATAAAAGTTATAGAATTGTCATCACTAAACATAATCTCTGCCCAATTGAAATAATATCATTGCTAAAAACGAGGACGCAGATTTATGGATTACACCAGGATAAAGAAATTAGAGGCTCTCGGCCAGTCAATTTGGCTCGATTACATCTGCCGCGATCTCATTGTCAACGGCAAGCTGCGTACCCTGATTGATGAAGCTGGACTTCGGGGAATAACCTCCAATCCCTCTATCTTTGAAAAAGCGATTGCGGGCAGTCATGATTACAATGATGATATTCGAACCATGGCGCTTGAAGGTAAGGATGTCCAGACAATCTATGAAACCCTCAGCCAGCGAGATGTTCAGAGCGCCGCTGATCTGTTTCGACCTGTTCATACCAAAACTGAAGGAATGGACGGATATGTGAGTCTGGAAGTCAATCCCCATCTGGCACACGACACCCAAGGTACAATTCAGGAAGCCCGCCGGCTGTGGACCGCGCTAAACCGCCCTAACGTCTTGATCAAAGTACCGGCTACCGTGGAGGGATTACCGGTCATCCGGCAACTTCTCAGCGAGGGAATCAATGTAAACGTTACGTTGCTCTTCGGGCTTCCCCGCTACCGACAAGTTGTAGAAGCATACCTGGCCGGCATCGAAGAGTTCTTAACCAAACAAAATACTGCGAAGATTCCCGCCTCAGTAGCCAGTTTTTTCATCAGTCGTATCGATACGGCAGTGGATCCTCTATTGGAAAAAATTATTACGCAAGACGGTAAGGATGCGGAATCAGCGAAAGCATTAAGAGGTCAAGCCGCCACGGCCAGTGCGAAAGCAGCATATCAGATTTATAAAGAGATCTTCAATGGCAACCGGTTCAAGAAATTAGCTGACAAAGGCGTTCGTCCCCAAAGATTACTCTGGGCCAGCACCAGCACTAAGAATCCTGAGTATAGTGATGTAAAATACATCGAAGCACTTATCGGACGGGACACAATCAACACAATTCCTGTCGAAACACTGGACGCTTACTGCGAACACGGAGAACCGGAAGAACGCATTGAACAAGAGTCAGGAAAAGTATTCCAGATGTTAGAACGATTGACATCATTAGGCATAAATATCAACCAGGTTACACAACAGCTTGAGGATGAAGGTGTTGACAAATTCAACAAATCCTTTGACAATCTGACACATACATTAGAGAACGCTATTAAAAAGAATAACTGGAAATAGTACGTCTATCGCATCAAGCATGTCATTCGTTAATTCTTGCATCCGCAGGAGAAATCGAACGTCTGTTCGATGGGTCAGTTAATGCACTAAAGCAGGTTTGCGCTGTTTTGGCGACTCGCCATTTTCATGTTGATTTGTTTGCTGTGTTTGAGTTCGTCCTTTAAGATCAACCTCACATTCGCAACAGTAACCTTCCTGCCAAAATTCTCCCATGATCCAATATACATCTTTGTCTATTAATTTCTCACCTCATTTGTTTGGATAGCCTCATTGAATGGGCGTTCAAGCGGTATGGACAAGAAAGAGAAAAGAATTATATGGACGAGTTAAAATCGTTTATAATAAAGAAAAATGGAGACAGGAAAGATCAGGTGAATGAAAATGACCAAATGCATTATTGAATTTTTCGGGGTGCCGGTTAATCCGACCGATTTGAAAGTTGATATTGAAGTGAAAGAGAAGGCTAAGTTGAAAGATGTAATCGCTGCGCTCCGACAAAAGGTACCGGCATTAGAAGGGAATATAATCGTTCCGGGGCAAGACCATATTATCGAAGGGTATACATTCAACATTCATGGCCGCTTTTACATCGACGGCTATGACGATGATAATGACCTGCAATTAAAAGACGGCGACCACATCGCGCTGCTGACCATTCCTATCGGGGGATAAAATTCCAGATAATTGTCCCTGCCGTGTTATTTTTGCCAGCAAGATTGTTAAAACAACTGTAGACGCCAAAGGAGTTAGAAAATTGCCTGCTGTGAAAAAATGGTTATCACCCGCGCTGGTTTTGGCATTGGCAATTTCTTTAACAGGTTGTAAAACCCAAACTACCAACGTTTCGACAACCGTCCCGCCGCCAATAACAACTTCGACCGTAGATTCAACAGCAACCATACCCGCACTATACCAGGCCCTCTATAATGAACTCGATACCGAGATGGCATCTTTTGAGACTACATTAGCGCAAAACTCAACAGGAAAACAGGGGCAGTCGATTATCGCCACCGAGTTAGCCTACGCAAACGGCAATGTCGGACCGGCGCTGCTGACCGCAATCAACCTGGAGAATAACCGCATAATACTCGACCGGCTGCAGGCGATGGGTGTTAAAGGTGTAGTGCTGGCAATAAAATTCCCTTTGCTTAAACCGGATTTTCCAAATTCGGGGGAATATCTACAATTTTTCCGGAACATCATGGCGGAATGTCATCAGCGTGGAATGAAGGTGCTGGTGGAATGCGGGGCAATTTTTTCCGGTACGCCTTATTCACCGGTACAGGTAGACTGGTCGAAGTATACTACGGACAGCTTTTTGCAGGGATTAGCAGACCAACTGGTGCTCGTGGCGCAGGAAATCAAACCGGATTACCTCACCCTGGCAAACGAACCGGAGACAGAGGAATCGTTAACCAAACTGATTATTACCCCGGCGGTTTGGAGTAATTTTATCGCCGCCACTCTGAAAAGAATCGACAAATCGAATGGACTACTGGTAGGAGCGGGTTGCGGCACATGGGAAGACCCCGCCTATATTAACACTCTTTTTAATATGAGCGGCCTTGATTACATCGACCTGCACATTTACGCGATGAATAAAAATGCCACATTGTTGGACCGGGCTTTGACCTATGCTCAAGAGGCAAAGGCGGTTGGGAAACGCGTAACTGCGAGCGAAGCATGGCTATGGAAGGCCGCACCGGAAGAACTGGGCAGCGGCATTGCTTCCTCCGACAAGATCATGAACCGCGATGTCTTCAGCTTCTGGACGCCGCTGGACGAACGGTTTTTCCGGGATATTGTCAACCTGGCGGACGCGACCAACATGGATTTTGTTTCGTTCTTCTGGACACGAAATTTGTTTTCCAATCTGGATTATAACAACACAACGAACAATCTGACGACCACAGAATACAACAGCATAATGAACCAGACTGCCATCAGTAATGTCCGTAAGGGCAAAATGAGCGCCCTAGGGTGGTACTACCAGGAGCAATTGCAGATACGAACACAATAACTGTCTTGGACAGCATTATGCGGTGATAATTATCTCATCCGCATCCCACTCATATTTAGCATTCAGCCCCTCAACTGCGGTGATACTTATCATATGGTCTACGACATTCTGGCCGCGTTCGTCATGTTTTAATACTTCCGGTTGGGCGCGGTTGTTGATCAGGCATGGCAAGAATCCTGCACGTGTTATTTTCTTATTAGCGATTGTGACTTTAGCGATAATAGTCAGGTTGGATAATGGGTCTTTGGGCCAGAGCTGAGTCCCGGTCAAATTGCCACCAAAGTCGGCATTGAATATCCGCTGCTGCTGTTTAACCAGCCACTCAGGACGTTCCTCCGCTTTGGCATCCGGGTCATAAGGAACAAAATGCCCCAGGCCGTGGTAAATGTTTTTACCTTTATACAATTCAACCCCCCGCAGCATGTGCGCGTGTTCGCTGATGATCAGATCAGCTCCGGCATCAACGGCAGCATACGATACTGATTGCTCATACATGGCCAGCAGGGCAGGCGTCATACCGATACCTTTGTGGAAATGGACGACCAGCACATCACAGAATACGCGCAGTTTCTCGATATCTTCGATCATCATTTTCAGACTTTGGGGTTCAGCGAAAGTATAAACCGAGGGATTACCACCTGGCGTCGGATGGTCTAATTCATAAGCAGTGACAATACGCAACCATGCGCAGCCCGGCTTAAGCGGATTGGCCCAGGTTTCTTTTGGGCCGACACAATTATAGGAAAGAAAACCGACTTTAGTTCCTTTCCGTTCGATGACGGCAGGTGTACGAGCTTCATCCATGTTCATACCGGCGCCAACCGGCGCGATTCCCAGGCTGCGCAGTCCATTGACGGTGTCCTCAATACCCGGCGCGCCGGCGTCCCAGATTTTGTTACCGGCAAGGTGAATAACGTTAAAACCGGCAGTACGCAGGGATTTTAATTTTTTTGGGTCAGCGCCGCGGGGGTTTCCCGGTTGTGGGCCGAAGCCGCTCCAGGCTCCGGTGACCGCAGACCGCATCGTACATGGCGTTTCTAATTGCCCCACGACAATATCGGCAGCTTTTAAAACCGGGGCTGCTAATGCAAATTGCTCATCGGGGTTTTTCATGACCAGCAGGTTGTCCCCTACCGCCAGTATTGTCACAGTTTTGTCAGGCACATTTGCCCCCTTTGTTCTTTCTTTGAAACTTGTAATTTTAGCTAATTTTGCACAATGGAGGGTGGAGTTGTCAAAGAAGGCCAACAGTAATGAGTTCTGAGTTTTCAGAAAATTAATCAGGTTTCAACAGTCAATTATCCAGATAATTCGCCACAGTGAAAATATCGAAATAATAATCAATTTCAAAATCCATTTAGTTTTATCCTCTCCTTTCCGGGAGAGAGGATATGGTGAAGAAGTCGATATTGTGTATTATTTTAGACTCTTTAAATTCCTGCTCTAATGGAGCATATTCACCCATTTACGCTCAGATACCGCGCTGGCGAGAACTGTTTCGACGAAAGCCATGCCGGTGACGCCGTCATCGACGGTGGGATAATCATACCCGGCAATGAACTGATTTCCTTTCCCGGCTTGAATTGCTTTAAAAGCGCCCAGATAGATATTGGCAAGCGCTTCGATAATACCCTCGGGATGTCCGGGCGGCAGGCGGGTCGCATTTTGCGCTTCCTGACAGAGCGTCCGGTTGCCCTTCGAATATCTGGTAGTAATACCATCTTTATTTTTCAGGGTAAGATAACCGGGATTTTCCTGATTCCAGTACAGGCTTTGTTTGGTGCCGTAAACCCGGATATTGAGGCCGTTTTCTTCGCCTGTGGAAATCTGAGAGGCGTAAATAATGCCTTTGGCGCCGCCGTTATAATTGACCAGGATATTGCCGTCATCATCCAGTTGGTTTCCGGGAATATAATGGGATAAATCGGCGCAGAGCTTTTCAATTTTCAATCCGGTAACATAACGGCCCAGGTTTTCCGCGTGAATGCCAATATCTCCCATGCAGAGAGACACTCCGGCTTTTTTCGGGTCGGTGCGCCACATCGTCGTGGTGGTAACGCCCTCGTCGAGGAAATTAGCCAGCCAGCCCTGGGGATATTCTACAACGACCTTGTTAATTTCTCCAAGCAGTCCCTGCTGGATAAAATACCTTGCCTGTTTCACCATCGGATAGCCGGTGTAAGTGTGAGTCAAGGCAAAGACCTTGCCGGTTTTAGCGACGATCGATTTGAGTTTTTTGGCTTCGGCAAGATTGCAAGTCATCGGCTTGTCACAGACCACATGAAAACCCGCTTCCAAAAACGTGCTGGCAGCGTCAAAATGGGTAAAATTGGGGGTAACAATAGTAACAAAATCGATACGTTCGTCCGCAGGCAACGCCGCTTCCTTTACAGCCATTTCCTGATAATCTTTATAAACACGGGCAGGGTCCAGATATAAAGCCGCGCCGGACTTTTTTGATTTCCGTGGGTCGGCAGAAAGAGCTCCGCAGACATATTCCGCCTGTCCGTCCAGTTCTGCCGCCATGCGGTGCACAGGTCCGAAGAATGACCCGATACCGCCGCCAACCATGCCGCCGCGTAATTTTCTTTTTTCCATTTTAGTGCTCCAATTAGCAAATTATCAACTAAGCCATCTCCCACCGTGGGCAGGAGACCAACCTGATTTCTATTTTAAATGTCTGCCGTCGCAGAATGGTTTATTAAAGCTTTTCCCGCAGCGGCAAAGGGTGACCCTATTGCGGATTTCGTAGGTGGTGCCGTCAGCGGCTTCGATGGGAATACCGCCGCGCACCCACATCGGGCCCATTTTACCGGCCTGTTCATCTTCGATCAGACCAATGGACGGTTTGAAATCAGGTTCGATGGCCTTTCCGTTTTTATCCCAGGCGACGAGCCGACCGGAAGGACAATCGCAGGCTTCTTCGATTGCTTTCTGCCGGGCTACCGGTTCGTCAGACTGACGGGTCAGTTTCCAGGTTCCGCCGGAGCGGTGACAGAAACGGGCGCTGGCACAGATATTCTGCACATCGGTCAGTTTTAAGTCAGGCCCGACAATTTCGCCGGCCTGTTCCAAATAAGGAATACGTGCAGCTTCTTCGGTACCATCGAATTTGGCTTTAACATGGGATCCGTCGCAGAAGGGCTTGGTTTTAGAACGGCCGCAACGGCAAAGCGCATAGGATTCCTGTATCGGGTATTTTTTACCCTCTTTCCAACCGTGACACTGGCCGTCAGCATCGACACGCATGATTTGTTCGGAGAGTGGGACTCTACCCGTTACAAGATAAGGACCGTTGGTGGTAATCTTGACTTTATAGTTGGCTTTTTGGGGGGAACTGCTTTTTACTTTTGCCATCTTACTCTCCTTTTCGTTAGCAATCAGCACTTGGATGTCTTGAAGAGAATTTGTTATCTGGCAATTTTTCAGATGAGGAATGAGCCTCTGCTGAGGACATTGTAGCACAATCTGGAAGAACAAGTGGCGAGTGACCAATTTCCCATTACATATGCGGTCATCTTCCGATCGCCAGACTCAAATGTTTGAAATGGTTTTATTTGTGATGTAAACTGGAATAACGGTAACATGAGAGTAATACCATCAAAATAAGATAAACGAGGTGAACTTCTTTGAAGATAAACATAACTCCGGTGAAGCAAAGTAAAATCAATAGCGTAGACATGAAACATCTGACCTTCGGGGATGTATTTTCCGACCATATGCTGATCATGGATTACAAAAACGGGCAATGGCAGGACCCGCAAATTGTTCCCTACGGTGAGATCAGCATTTCACCCGCCATCTGCTCATTGCACTACGGGCAGGTGATATTCGAAGGAATCAAAGCATTTTACAGCAAGCAGGGAAAGATCAATATCTTCCGTCCGCAGAAATACCACGAACGGATGAACCGTTCCTGCCGCCGGTTGTGCATTCCGGAAATCAGTTACGATGTATTCCTGAATTGCTTGTTAGA
This sequence comes from Dehalococcoidia bacterium, assembly GCA_003162335.1. Taxonomy (GTDB): domain Bacteria; phylum Chloroflexota; class Dehalococcoidia; order Dehalococcoidales; family Fen-1064; genus Fen-1064. The sequence goes on along the minus strand of PMMG01000139.1, from coordinate 2,363 downwards.
ACTAATCAAACTGGAAAAAGCCTGGGTGCCCAGGCAGCGCGGTTATTCGTTGTATATCCGCCCGTTCATTTTTGCCACTGATAATCACATCGGGGTACGTGTCTCTCATACTTACCGGTTCATGATCATCCTTTCACCCGTCGAGTCTTATTATAAAGAGGGGCTGAATCCGGTCCGGTTGATTACCTCAGGGGAATACGTACGCGCGACAAAAGGTGGATTGGGCGCGGCCAAGACTCCGGCCAACTACGCAGCCAGCCTGTTACCGGCTGACGAAGCGCAGAAAAAAGGTTTTACCCAGGTGCTGTGGCTGGATGCGGTCACGCACAAAAACATCGAAGAAGTGGGGACGATGAATATCTGTTTCGTGATCAACAACGAACTGGTAACGCCGCCGCTCGATGGTTCGATTCTGGAAGGCACTACCCGTGATAGTGTTTTAAAGCTGGCCAGGGAGTGGGGTATCAAAGTCAATGAACGTCCGATCACGATCGACGAGTTATTTACGGCATCAAAAGCCGGTAAATTGAACGAAGTCTTCGGCACAGGCACAGCGGCGGTTATTTCTCCCGTCGGTGAGATTAAGCATCAGGAATCGTCTATCATTGTCAATGAAGGTAAAATCGGGGCGTTGTCACAAAAGTTTTACGATGAAGTGACCGCCATCCAATATGGAGAAAAGCCGGACAAGTTCGACTGGATAGTAACAATATAAAATACCAAATCATTTCAAAATTGGCGGGATAATAATTTATTCAGACAAAATTCGGCTTACAGCATGACAGAAAAAGATTATAAAATAATCCCTTTTCCTAAAGCAAGGCAGCCGATAGTCGATGCTCTGCGGCAAGCCAAACGCATGAATGTCATGCACGCACTTCTGGAAGCAGACGTGACCGATGCCCGCCGGATGGTGAAAGAATTCAGGGTAAAAACAGGGAATCCGTTATCTTTTACAGCGTTTTTAACGTTTTGCCTGGCACACGCGGTCGCAGAAAACAAATCCGTCCAGGCTTACAGAAAAGGTGGTAAACTGGTCATCTTCGATGATGTGGACATCGCGGTCATAATTGAACGTGAATTTGAAGGGGACAAAATTCCCATTAATCCGTTTGTCGTCAAAGCGGCTAACCGAAAAACACTCAATGAAATTCACAACGAGATCAGTAATGCTAAAGTTGAAAATATAAACAAGCCCCAAAATAGCAGCCTGATTGATCTATATTGGTATGCGCCTGGTTTTATCAGAAGTCTTTTGTGGTATCTCTGGCTGGGCTCACCTTACTGGCGTAAAAGATTAACCGGGACAGTAGGTTTTTCAGCGCTGGGCATGTTCGGCAAAGGAACAGGCTGGGGAATTCCCATTTCCACATATTCACTGAGCGTCACCATGGGAACCATCAGTCAGAAACCCGCGCTGATCGACGGCAAGCTGGAAACACGCGAATTCCTCGATCTTACTGCCAGTTTCGACCATAATGTTATTGATGGTGCTCCTGCCGCACGTTTTATAACCCAATTCAAAGAATTGATCGAAAGTGGTTATGGGTTGCGCGAGGCGGCATGATGCACCGGGAGCTACTTCCCGAAATATTTTTCAGCGGCTTTCATATTCCTCGGGTACAGCATGGGGTGCACGCTGTTTGGTCTGGAGCGGCTTACAAATTATCTCGGTGATATGCAGATTCGAAAGGTCGCTGGAAGCTGCAGCTTGCACTACGATTGCGGTATCGGCGCCGCGTCCCGTTCCGGAAACGGCAATGACCATCTCGCCGGATACAACACAACCACCGTCGACCGCCATGAGCACAGTCTCCACGCAGACCTTCATACCCTGGCAAAATGTGCGCAAAAGCACTGCCATGATGCGGGGAACAGTAGTGCCGTACAGATTTTCGGTGTGAAAAAGCATCGTGCCGAAATGGACAATGTGCCCGTCTTTTTCCAACGACTTAACTAACTCCTGGGGAAAACGCTGTCCCGGCCCGAAGCCGTATTGATGGGGAACGATAACCATCTTAATCCCGGTACTGGTCAGTTTTTCCGCCAACAGTTTAGCAGTATCGCCCCGGGTGGAGGCGAGGACAATCTTATTAATGCCGCGGGCTTTCGCTCTTTCGATTGCCAGCCGCAGCGTGTCTTCGGTATTCATATTTCCATGTTCCGCGAAATAGACGATTTTTTCTTCCATAAAGAGCCTCCTCGATGTTATTGAAAGTATTATAACACCGGGACAAAAGAAAAATAATCAAGATTCAAGTATCAATAATCAAATAAATTCTAATAAAAGCAAAATATTACGGCAGACGCATTATTTTTGCCACTCCGCTAAAGCGGACTTTAAAGTAACAAATTAGTTAAGA
>PMMG01000147.1 GCA_003162335.1 Dehalococcoidia bacterium | reverse complement strand
GTCAGATAGTCATAAAATCAGGCCTTAAAAAGTTAAATATCTATGACATTTTGATCCCCGGATAATCCCGATCAACTGTTAAAGTACGATCGACAAATTATTCCATGCTTGGACTTGACAGTCTAAAGAATCGATAACATTCGTTTAAATTCATTTCGGTATTAAAATGCTTTGCCTGTATAAAACTCGGTGTCTGACTCGTGTTTTTTCAGCCTTTCCTTGACAGCTATTATGTTTTGATTGTAAAGTAGTAATTACAATAAAGTCAAGTATACTTATTATTTTTCCGGGCGTAAATAGGAAATGATCGCAAGTTCAACCCACCTCCAACAAGAATATTAAAATAATAAATTTCTGTATTAATTAAGGCACGACAAAAAGGAGAATAAATGAAAAACTGGTCACTACCCAAATTTAACTGGCGTTTTGCGTTATGCACAGGCCTACTTGCCCTTTCGCTGATCGCGGCATCATGCGGTAACGCTACTTCGACCACTACAACCGCTTCATTTGGCACCGATCACACAACTACGACAACGGCGANNGCTACAACCACAATACTCACAGTCGTGAACGGCGCCACCACACAAACTTACACGTTGGCGCAGTTAAAAGCTTTACAATCCACCACCGGGTACGGCAGCACTAAAAACAAAGCCGGAACAATTACCGGCCCTAATTCCTATACCGGCGTGGCACTGACTGCTTTGATTAAAGCTATTGGCGGTATGACCAGCGGCGCAGCCGTGAAAATCACCGCCCAGGACGGCTATACCAAGACATTGACCTATGCACAGGTGTATCAGGGAACATTTAGTGTTTACGACAAAACCGGTAATCCCACTACCGCCGGTTCGCAGCCTTTTATTTCTCTTGCTTATTCCGTCGACGGCAAAGACCTGGACACAACGACCGGTCCGGTAGAAGCTGTCATTGTTACCGCCATGGACCAGGTGTCTGATGCCTCCATGTGGATCAAACTGACAAATAAAATAGAGATCCTCCAACCGGTTACCTTGAATGTATCCGGCGCAGCCAGTCTGAGCAATGTGCTGAAAGCGATTAACACGGCTTATAGTCAGGTAAACCCAAACGTGACAATCAGTGCAAACTTCGCCTCATCCGGCACATTGCAAACACAGATTGAGAACGGTGCCCCTGCAGATGTTTTTATTTCCGCTGCATTAGCGCAAATGGACAATCTGCAGAAAGAGAATTTAATCGTTACTACCACGCGTAAAAACCTGCTTTACAATAATCTGGTTATGATTGTGCCCAACAGTAGCACGCTGGGTCTTACTAGCTTCAGTGATCTGACCTCCGCCAAAGTGACCAAGATCGCCATCGGTGACCCGAAATCTGTACCCGCTGGCACTTACGCGCAGAAAGCCTTCGACGAACTCGGAATCACCGCCCAAATCCAATCGAAATTCGTGATGGGCGCTGATGTAACAACCGTACTTAATTATGTTGCGACAGGTAATGTGGATGCAGGCTTTGTTTATTCTACCGATGCCCTGAGCTCGACTCAGGTCAAAGTTGTTGCACAAGCCCCGGCAGATATTAATTCTTTGATTGTATATCCTGCAGCGCTTATCGCAAATACCAAAAATCAGGCCGCAGCACAGGCTTATCTTAATTTCCTGTTTACAGACCAGGCAAAAGCGCTGTTCCAGCAATACGGTTTCACATTAGCCACAAATTAATAGTTTTATCGTTTAATCTATGAGGCAATATTTATGACAGATACATATCTGTCACCGTTATGGATTTCGTTAAGAACGGTTATAGTAGCGACGGCAATCACCTTTTTTATCGGGGTTGCCGTCGCTCGCTGGATGTCCCGATATTCTGGAAAGCTCAAGTCCGTCATTGACGGCATATTTATCCTTCCGCTGGTATTACCTCCGACCGTAGTCGGTTACGGCCTGTTGTTGCTATTCGGCAAACATGGTCCGTTAGGAAAGCTATTGCTGCTTATCGGAACAACCGTTGTTTTTTCCTGGCCGGCAACAGTGATCGCGGCTGTGGTAGTCGCTTTTCCCCTGATGTATATGACATCCAGAGGAGCTTTTGAACAGGTAGAATCGACTATTGAAGATGCAGCCCGGACACTCGGCGCCAGCGAATGGAGAATCTTCTGGTCGGTCACGATGCCTCTTGCCTGGCCCGGAGTAGCCGCCGGTACCGTTTTGGCTTTCGCCCGGGCACTCGGGGAGTTCGGTGCCACTTTAATGCTCGCAGGGAACATACAGGGAAAAACCGCGACGATTCCCATCGCTATTTACTTCGATATACAGGCTGGGGACACGAGCCATGCTTTGGTGCTGGTCGCCATCGTTCTCGCTATTTCTTTCGCTTCGTTATTTGCCTTGGCTTATTGGAAATCCAGAACTTCATTGTCTAAAAGCAGAATCTCACACCGGGAAGAAGTCGATCAAGATGCTTGATGTAAAAATAAAAAGAAAGTTACGGGAATTTAGTTTAGATGTCTCTTTTTCCGTAGATCAGGAAATACTTTCAATTATGGGCCCGTCTGGTTCCGGCAAGACAATGACACTTCAATGTTTAGCAGGTCTTATTCGTCCGGATGAAGGATATATCGCCTTGAATGGGAAGGTGCTTTTTGATTCTAAATCGAAGCTTAATCTATCGGCGCAGAGCCGTAAGATAGGTTTTGTATTTCAAAATTATTCCTTGTTTCCCCATTTAACAGTCAATGAAAACATCGCCTATGGTATTTCGCACTTGCCGCGTACTGAGGTCTCTCAAAAAGTTGCCCGCTTGCTCGATTCGATGAATATTGGTAGATTGGGAAAACGTTATCCCCGTCAGTTATCGTCAGGTCAGCAGCAACGTGTGGCTCTCGCCCGCGCCCTGGCGACTGATCCTGAACTCTTACTGCTGGATGAGCCATTTTCGGCTCTGGACGCCATCGTAAAAGAAAGATTGGAGCTTGATCTTATCGCCTTACAACACTCATTTAAAGGCAATGTTCTCTTTGTGACTCACGAATTAGTCCAGGGCTATAAACTCGGCTCCAGGATGGCTATTTATGATGCGGGCAAGATCGTCCAGATTGATAATAAAAATACCGTGATCACCTCGCCGGCGAACCGCACGGCTGCCAGGTTGGTCGGATTTAAGAACTTGTACGAAGGTTTCATTAACGAAATTAATCCGGTGTTTATCAGAGTCAAAATCAACGATTTGGAACAAAGTCTCAAAGTCACCTTTCGTGACAGCGGAAAACTTACCTTCAACCAGAAGGTGACTGTCGGCATCAGACCGGAAAACATCCGTCTGGTTGACCACCCGGGTGAAAACACTTTTCTTTGTATCGTAGACACGATCGTCGAAGAAATTTCAANNGGTTATTATTAATGATTGATTGGCATTTATTTCTGAGTTGTTAATATCTGGGAATGTCGTTACATTTTGGAGGGATCAAGGTGGATAATATCACCTTTAAACCCATAGGAATTATTTATACACCATATTCCCAAAAAGAAGACACTCCGATACAGGGTTGTTTTGCGCAGAGTAACAAAGGGTATATTGAGTTGAATCCTGAATTTGCTGAAGGACTCCAGGATGTTCAGGGATTCTCATACCTGATTCTTCTTTACTATTTTCACAAAGCAGCCGGATATGCTCTGTTAACCAAACCATTCCTCGACAAGGATAAAAAAGGTATTTTTGCCATTCGCCACTATAACCGGCCGAATCCGATCGGTTTTTCCATTGTCAAGCTTTATCGGGTAAGAGGTAATATTTTGGATATTGGTGGCGTAGATATGATTGACGGTACTCCTTTACTTGATATTAAACCATACGTCCCTCAATTCGATATCAAAGCGGAAGCCGGGAACGGCTGGTATCAAAATGCCAGTGAATTATCCAAATACAGTCCGAAAGAATAATGCGGACTAAGAATCTAATTGAAGAATTGTTTAATTATTAAAAGTGATCAGGAATTGAGACAACCTGTTCGAGTATTTTAACTGTCCAAATACCGATAATTACAAGGGGAAATAAGAAACATGGGCGACGCTGTTAAAACCGGGGTAGAAAAAGCTGCAAAACCTGCTCATAAATACGAAAAGATATTAATTGGCGGTCACAAGTTCGAGTTGATCCTGGTCACCAAATACCCAAATACAGCGAATAAAAAAGCGCAGAAATGCCGCAAGCACGGTTTTTATACCAGAGTTATCGAATTGCCACTCGGCGTGTTTTCTGTTTATCGGCGCCACAAAACAGAGACAGTCGTTTTTCAAAAACCGGAATCGTTACAAAGACCGTCAGATTCTCTCTGAGATATATATCGTTAAACTAAACTGATTGCTCGTGCAGTGTTTCTATAATCGCTTTACAATCTTTCGTAGCTAAATCATTGTAAATATATTGCTGTTATACTACATTAGTTTCAACCAATTTTGCCACAGGAGACACATACCAATACATCGGACGATTTACAAAAATCTTCAGAAACTTCCAAACAGGGCGGGAGACTGCCATCCACTATTGTTCACATAATTGGGTAATATTCGAAGAGCACCTACTTGCCCTTGGCGGCAATGATCTCCTCCACCCATTGCATGGCGCCAATCATCGTCGGGAAACCCGCGGTGGTCGTTGTCAGCAGCACTGCGTGCCTGATCTCATCCGGGCTCATCCCATCAGCTAGTGCCTGCATGGTAAGGTTTTGGACGTTACCTTCGTGGGCCAGGGCGATAGCAACACCCAATTTGATCAGATGCTGGGTTTTCTTGTCGATCGGTCCTGCTTTGGCGCATTCCGCACCCAACTGGTCGAAACTCTTTGCGACGTTGGGGAAGCGCTTCTGGAATTCCATGAAGTACTTTTTTGAATATTTCATTACCCTCTCCTTCTACGAATTAATCTTTAGGCAAAACTCGTTTTTTGCCTTAAAACTCTTCTCGGGCACTACTTGTATCGACACTATTGGTAAAACTTAGGCAAGTGCTGCGTTTTTTTCAAAACTTACACTCTAGTGATTATTTTATCAGAGAATTGGATTATGCATCATGTTAACCCCTTTTGTCTATATTATTTTTGGTAATTATTCACTTTTTATAGTATTTTTCCTGTCGCCCGACGGCTAAAGGAAATCGCCCGTAACTAAGTTCGTTAAGGATTGGCCCCAACTGCCGGATGAGCATTTTAAACAATATTTGCTGGACTGGGAACCACGGGGAGAGCACGGGATACCATATTACCCGACTCCGGATATCTGCTGTGAAATTGTCGATTGGATGGAAACCTTGCACACTATCGATGACGCCCTGGGCTTCTGCGCCGGTATGTCATCGTTTTGTCTGAAGCCGCCGTACCATATCCACAATATGCCGCTTTTAGTCTCCGCAGCGACCGGGATGGATATCGATGAAGCCGGAATTAAAAAAATAGTGAAGCGGAGCCGGAATTTACACAGGGCTCTTAATGTGCGACGAGGGATGAGAAGAGTGGATGAAAAGCCGCCGGAAGACCATTGGAAAAAAAGGTTTCCGGAACTCGAACAAAAACTGTTGGATACCTATTACAGATATAAGGACTGGAATAATGATGGAATTCCTACTAAAGAAAGTTTGCAGGCATTAGATTTAGGTTATGTTGCCGAAGATCTGGAACAGAGAGGTATTTTAAAAAATGGCTAAAATAACGAAGAAAATCAAGACGATCAAGATTGATGCCGATAAGTGTAACGGCTGCCGGTCGTGCGAGGTAATCTGCTCTTTCGTTCATGCAACGCCGAAATACAGCAGCAATAACCCGGCCAGGTCGCGTATCCGGGTCATTCGCCATCCGATCAAAGACATATGGGTTCCGGTATTCGGAGGTGAATATACTGCCGCCGAATGCATGGGCCGAGACAAATATATCATCGATGGGAAGGAATACGACGAGTGCGGCTTCTGCAGGGCTTCTTGCCCGTCCAGAGACGCTTTCAAAGAACCCGATTCCGGTCTGCCTCTTAAATGCGATATGTGTGAAGACGAACCTTCCGAAGAAAAACCGTTGTGTGTTCAGCGGTGCATGCATGATTTCCTGGTTTATGAAGAAAGAGAAGAGGAAGTAGAAGAAGAACAGGGGAAGTTGGGCGATGTAGAATTGCACCTGGAATCACTGGTAGATAAATATGGATTGGAAAAGGTCATTGATACTGTGGCCAGGATCGCACAGAAATAAATAACTTCACAGTGAGCTGCGGGGTTATTTATTTAACCGTATCGTCTTGAACACTGTTTCAGGGGACATCGGTAGTTCTTTAAGCCGCACACCGGTGGCGCTGTGAATGGCGTTAGCTACGGCAGCCAATGTCGGTATCATCGGAGGCTCCCCAACTCCCCGCACACCGAACGGTTCGATATCACTCTTAACCTCAACAAGCAGCACATCCATAAAAGGCAAGTCCACCGCGGTGGGCATGCGGTAGTCTAGAAAGTTTGGATTTTGTATAATTCCATTTTGGAAAACATAATTTTCCATTAGCGCCCGCCCGATACCCTGGGCAACAGCGCCCTGTATCTGACCTTCTATCAAAGTCGGATTAATGGCGAAACCAACATCCTGTGCCGCAGCAAATAATAGAATTTTAACCTTGCCTGTTTCTTTATCAACTTCAACATCGGCCATCTGCACGGCGAATATCGGACCGCGTTGGTTCGAACCGATCGAACCTCGTCCGACGACCGGCCCTTTACCGCTTCTACCGAGAGCAATTCTGATCAAAGCTGTTAAGGAAACCGATTTTTCAGGAACTCCCGCTGCCTGGACTTGTCCATTAACGAATATTAAATCAACCGGCTTTACTCCAAGTTGAGATGCAGCCTGCTGCGCAAGCTGTTCTTTGGCATCCCGGCAGGCACGGTAAACCGCTGTACTCATCTGCCGGGTGATCCTGCTGCCCGATGCCTGATTACAATGGGGAGCAGTGTCTGTGTCTCCGGTAACGAACGTAACTTTATCCGGAGAAATACCGAATTCCTCCGCCACAATCTGAGCCATCATGGTTCGTGTTCCGCTGAGGTCACAAACGCCAACAATCAGAACTATCGAACCGTCTGCAATAACGTTGATGGTAGCACCGAAGGCTCCACCCCCGGGATACCAAAGGCCGCAGGCAATGCCTCTCCCCCGGTTGTTTCCTTCTGGAATACTATGGGCAGCATATTGTTTCATTTTTAGTAAAGTCTCTTTGAATCCGATCCTGGGGAATTGCGTACCATCGGTAGCAAAATCACCTTCACTGACCGCATTCCTGAGCCGCAACTCAAGAGGGTCCATCTGCACCGCACGGGCAAGTAAATCCATTTGGGACTCCACCGCAAAAGCGGCATCTGGTCCATTTGGAGCCCGGTAAGAACCTGTCGGGGCTCTGTTTGTAACTACATTGTAAAGCTTTATGTCTAAATCAGGGATGCGGTAAAGACTTAACCCTGTGTTACTACTGCCTAAACAATCAATAACTTCCCGGTGGAAGGCTCCGATGTCTAAAATCATCGTATAAGCGGCAGCGGTGATAAGGCCGTCTCTGGTAACCCCCATTTTAATTGTAATTATTGACGCCGGCCCTGGATAGCTGGTGGTGAAGTCTTCTTGTCTTGTCATTACCATTTTGACAGGATACCCGGTTTTACGAGCCAGCAGGGCGCAGAGCGGAGATAGAGGTTGATATTGCTTGCCGCCGAACGCCCCTCCTACTTCGATCGGCATCACTTTTACATGACTGAGCGGAATATCCAGAAATTCTGCACATAATTCCCTGACCTGGAATAACCCCTGATTATCCGTCCAGACCGTGACCTTTCCATCGGGATCGACACGGGCTACTGCCGCCCGTGGTTCCAGGTAACCCTGATATGCTCTTTGAGTATAGTAAGTATTTTCAAGAACGACATCGGCCGCTTTAAAACCTGCCTCCACGTTCCCCCTGCCATATTCCACATGCCATGAAATGTTGCTTGGCGCAGTGCCTTTACTGATTTTTTTACCTATCCTCAAACCGGTAACCTTATCCGGATAAACCAGAGGAGAATCCGGTTCCATCGCCTCCAGTACGTCCAGTACCGGAGGTAATTTTTCATAATCAACTTCTATCAGCGTCAGTGCCTCTTCCGCAACAGATAGATTTATTGCTGCGACGACTGCCACCGGCTGTCCTGCAAACACCGTTTTTTCTTTCGCGAGAAACGGAACCCGGGATTCATCACTCCATTTTTTATCGGGTATATCGGCAGCAGTAATGACCGCTTTTACCCCTTTTAAATTTCGCGCTTTAGAGGTTTCCAAATGGCGAATCAAAGCGTGGGCGTGAGGACTGCACAATGTTTTACCGTAAAGCATATGCGGCAGACTGGTATCCCCGCTATAAAGAGTCCGCCCGGTGGCTTTGCTCAAAGCGTCTACCCGGGGGATCCGTTTTCCGATGACGGAATACTCAGGCATAGCGGCATCGCTCCTTGTAATATGAGTTTTTTCTCCCCCTGGGAAGTGGTCAGATGGTCTGACCAGAGCCTGTTTTTATGTTTTCTTTCCCAGGGGATTATTTTAAAACTGTTTGGACTTATTTCTTCATTGCCTGTAAATCAACTTGTACCCGCTTGAGGTTGGTAAAGTCATAAAGCCCGTATAAAGAACCCTCTTTCCCGATGCCGCTCTCTTTGTATCCACCCCACGGCAATTCCGGCCCCCAACCGTGACTTTGTCCTATTTGCACTGTGCCGGACTCGATTTGGTTCGCAAATCTAATTCCTCTGGCTGTATCCCGGGTCCAGACATATGCGGTCAGCCCGAAAACATTATCGTTGGCCATCTCAATTACTTTTTCATCCGAATTGAATTTCTCCATGAAACAGGCTACCGGACCGAAAATTTCTTCTCTGGCTACTTTCATATTCTGCGTAATACCGGTGATTATCGTCGGCATTACCCAGTATCCTTTGTTCATGGGCAGAGCAGTTGGTCTTTTTCCGCCGAGAATGACTTTGGCGCCTTCATCGATGGCTGATTTGATATACCCCTCAACCCTATTCCTGTGTTCGCCGCTGACCAGTGGGCCCATCTGCGTCCTTTCGTCAGCGGGGTCGCCCACTACTAATTTCTGCGCCGCTGCCGTATACTTTTCCAGGAATTCGTCATAGACCTTTTCGTGCACATAATATCTGCCGGGTGAACCGCATATCTGCCCGCTATTTCTGAATTGACCGGTCACGGTTTCTGCGACAGCTGCATTCACATCGGCGTCATCCAGAATAATGACCGGGTTTTTCCCACCCAGTTCCAGTTGAAGCCGTTTAATGGTTTGACTGGCCAGGGCCATGATTCGTTTTCCTGTTTCGCAACTCCCGGTAAATCCAACCATATCTACACTCCGGTGGGCTGCCAGGGATTCACCTACCGTGCCGCCGGGGCCTGTAACCACATTAACGGTGCCTGGCGGTAGTTCCAGTTTTTCTATTAACTCTGCCAGCTTCAGCGTCGTCAGTGAATTAATGCTTGGCGGCTTAATCACGCAGGTATTTCCCAGTGTCAGCGCCGGCGCCAGCTTTCCCACCACCATTGCCAGCGGCACATTCCACGGCGTGATAATCGCCACCACCCCGATCGGCTCCCGTTGCAGATAAACCAGGTCCTCGGCGGTGGATGGTACCGTATGTCCCATTAATGACCTGCCGTTATAGGCAGCCCATTCGAACCTTTGCGCGGTCATCACCACTGAAGCTGCTGCTGTTTTCGTCGGTGTACCGTGCTCCATGGTATCGATCGCACCCAATTCTTTGGCATGTTCCTGCATCAGCGCGGACATCTTCATTGCAATCTGTGAACGTTCCGCCTGCGGCTTTTTTGCCCATATTGGAAAAGCCTTCCGGGCGGCTGCGACCGCTTTGTCGACATCAGCCTTACCACCCAGCGGCACCTGAGCAATTTCTGTTTCCGTCGCTGGATTATAAACTGGATACGTCTTGCCTGATTCGGCCTCAACCCATTT
>PMMG01000118.1:9812-19584 GCA_003162335.1 Dehalococcoidia bacterium | reverse complement strand
ATAAATAGTATCGCCGATGACCTGTATTTTCTCCGGGGAAAAGTCGGTAGACAGAAAATTTTTAAGTTGAGCGCTATCGGGCGGTGAGGCCAAGACGGTAAAATATACTCTTGCGGTATCAACGTTCACAAATGGATTTTGCCTGCAGATCTCCTGGAATTGTTCTACCGTTCTCGCGATGACGGTGATATCCGGGCCGATTTTATTTTGAATCTCTTTATGGACGAAATCCTCGATTCCGGTCTGATCCAGATTTGACCGGGCGATAACATTTCCGCTTTGAATGAAAGTCCGCGCATCTTTTAATCCGGCTGNNGGTGCGCAGCGTCGACATTGGCACTTTGTTCTTCCCGACGGGCATGATTCCCCGCAGTAAAATAATGTAAGTTTTTGTTTCATTCTTCATAAAGCAAATTATGTCGAGGCTCATTCGAACAAAAGTGAGCAAAAATAAGAGCGTCAGGGGCTTTAGTTACATTCGGATTGAGAGAGGAAAATGGCGGAGAGGGCGGGATTCGNNAGGCCTCTGCAGTACCTCTCCGTGAATAAACCAATGAATGGCCTAAATCTAAGTTTACGCTGTGGAACCGGATTTTGTAAAGAGTTTTCTCGGAATTAACAATTCGCGGCGCATTTGCTCGCGATCTTCAGCAATTTTGCAATCTTTTTTTCTTTGATATCCGCCAGCGTTCGCACTTTGATGTGCCGCATAGTTTTACCGCTGCCTTCAAACAGCGCTGTCTGTGCTTTGGTCAGGCCGTTAATACAAACTCCCAGGTTGACCTGATTTTTCATTGCACCGAGGTAAAATCTACCGCCGTCGTAGGCGGGCACGCCCCATTTTATTTCCTCTTTGGCGGTCGGGTATGTTTTCAGGATAAGCTCCCTTAATTGCAGGCAGATTTCCTTTTGCGGCGATTTTTGCTTTTCGATGTATTCTTGGACTTTTAAGTTCATCTCCACTGCGCCCCGGGCTAAACGTTCTTTTTGGATTTTCGGTAACCGCTTGACCTGTTTTTCGCGTTTCATGGCCGCGGATGCAGTCCCGCATTTTTCCGAATAAACCAGGGTCACCGGGCGGTGGGTGGTAGTGTATCTGGCGCCGGTGCCTTTATTATGTTTTTTTACGCGTTCATCGACATTGACCGTGATGCCGGAGTATAATGTGTCGTCTTTGCACCGCACAATGTAAAAAAACCATTCCCGGTCCATTTTCTACCTTTGGCTTCGGTCATTATGCTTTTTACGCTTTTTTGGCGGAGAGGGCGGGATTCGAACCCGCGTACGGGGTTACCGTAACCGCTTTTCGAGAGCGGCACCTTCAGCCTCTCGGTCACCTCTCCGGGTTGATTTGACAGCTGACAGTTGACATAATAGCCAAATTGCCAGTGTGTCTCTATCTTCTGACCATTTCATTATACTTTTTGTTTACAGAAGCGTCAAAATGTTTGTTTTCGGACTATCACTACTCTTGATTTATCTCCGAAAATGTAATACATTATGGGTAATTTCCCCTGTTGGCGAAGAAAAATATTGAGAAGAAATCGAAAGAAAAGGGAGGAATAAAATGTTATTTCGTTATCAAATTACCACTGCCATTCTGTTTGGTCCCGGCAGTATCAGCAACCTCGGCCAGGAAGCCGAAAAACTGGGACACAAAGCGTTGCTCGTGACCTATCCCGATATCCGCCGGGTTGGTCTGCTGGATAAGGTTCTGAACGCCTTGAAAGAGAAAAATATCGATGTTATCGTATTTGAAAAAGTGCAATGCAATCCGCATACCACCACGATCGATGAAGGCGCGGCACTGGCCCGCAGTGTAAAACCGGATTTCCTGATCGGTCTGGGTGGCGGCAGCGTGATGGATACCACTAAAGGAATCGCCCTGACTTACGGGGGTAATGCTGGAGTCTGGGATATTATGATGAACAAAGCTAAGGTTGCCTGGCCTGCTTTACCGATTATCCAGATACCGACGATCTCTGGTACCGGCTCTGAACTGAATCCGAACGCCGTCCTTACCCACTGGGATTCGCATATCAAGATGCCGCTCAGCGGATACCCTGAGCTTTACGCCAGAGTTTCCATCGTCGACCCCGAATTAACACTGACCGTGCCGATGAGACAGGTCAAAGCCGGCGGGGTGGACATTTTATCCCATCTGATCGAATATTACCTGACCGATGATACCCCCAGCCCGTTGACGGACGGCATCAGTGAGACAGGTATGCGTATGGTCGTGGAATATCTGCCGCAAGCGATTGCCCACCCGGATGATATCAAAGCCCGCACCCAGCTTTCCTGGGCCAGCACGGTCTCGATGTCGCAGATTGCCAGACTGGGCGGCGGCGGCGGCGCAATGACCTGTCACAGCATTGAACACGCTTTGAGCGGGTTATATGATATCACCCACGGGGAAGGATTGGCCGCTTTGCTACCGGTCTGGATGAAGCATTTTTACAAGATCAACAACACCAGGTTCAACGCCCTCGGCAAGAATGTTTTCGGCAAGAAAGACGGACTCAAGGCCACGGAGCAGTTCCTCGATAGTGTCGGGATGAGATTAAAACTGGGCGATTTGGGCTGTAAGCTGGAAGATATCCCTATTATTACCGATATCGTCTCAAAGTCTTCACCCGGTCGCGTTACACTGGATCCCAAAACCGTCGAAGAAATTTATCGGGAATCGTTTTAGTCGTATATTCTATTAGGTTATCTGAGAGGGAGTGCGAAAGCACTCCCTTTTATTTGCCAATAATAGCTGGCCGCTGAAAGTTGAGACCGCCGGCGAAATACCTTTTGAACTTGAATCAAAATGTACTGACCGCCGAACGCTTCTCTCAATTGACTGCCAGCATCGATTATTGTATACTTCAAACCAATGAATTTATCGGAAATCAACAAAAATAATGGAGGACTTGACATGAAACGGGGATATATCGATACGCCGGAAGGCCAGATTCACTACCGCACCGAAGGCAGCGGCGAACCTCTGCTTTTACTACACAAAGCCGGACTATCGTCAGATGAATACACCGAGATGCTGGCGTTCCTCGGCAAAAAGTATAAGGTCGTTGCCATGGACGTGCTGGGCTACGGCAATACTGACCTGCCGAAACCTGAGCCTAAATTCGATGACTATGTCAATAACATTCTGCATTTTATGGCTGCGATGAAGATCAAAAAAGCCAATCTTTTAGGTCACCTGCTAGGGTCTTCCTTTGCCGTAGAAATCGCAGCGACTCATCCCGAAATGGTCAAGAAATTGATCCTTTGGGATGCTATCTACCTCACGCCTGAAGTGCGGAAAGACACGCAGGCTGAATATGCGGAAGAAAAAGTGGTACTCAAGATGGATGGTTCGCACCTGGTAGATGTCTGGAAATCCCGCGGCCCGAAACCGGGCATTAACCTTGAACTGGTGCAGCGGTCCGCCGTGGAATACCTGAAATCCGGTTTAGGCGCCGGCGCCGGGGCCTCCCACCGCGCTTTGTTTTCCTTCGACCCGGAGCCTAAGTTCCCCAAGATCAAATGCCCCACTCTGCAGATGTACGGCAGCGGCGGCGCGCTCTTCGACCGCCAGTCCGCAATTACTAAATTGATCCCCGATTGCCAGACCAAAGTATTGGAGAACACGGGTTCTTTCCCGTTCTGGGAGAAGGCTGAGGAAATCTCCACCGTCATCACTGATTTCCTGCAGAAATAAAAACATTTATCGTTGATATTAGAAAAGCCAGGGAATAGCCCCTGGCTTTTTTATCCTCTCTCCCTCTCAGGCTTATGGTTGCCTGTTTCTCTATGCATCCGCTTTTCCCTCATTCACCTGACGCCGGATCTGGATGATCTCCGCCATGATCGCGACGGCGATCTCTTCGGGGGTTTCTGCGCCGATAGCTAAACCGATGGGGGAATGCACTCTGTCCAGTTGTTTTTGTGTAATGCCTTTGGTTTTCAGATACGTAAACGATGTTTTGATTTTGCGCTTGCTGCCAATCATGCCTATGTATCCGGCGTTAGTTTTCGCTGCCCATTGCAGCACCTGTGTATCGTTCTGGTGCCCGCGCGTGACAATGACGATATACGAAGAGCTATTAATTTCCAGTTTTTTCACGACAGCTGCCAGGTCTTCGGCAATTGTCTCGTCGGCTTCCGGAAAACGTTCGGCATTGGCGAATTCCGGGCGGTCGTCGATAATCGTGACCTGGAAATCCACCATTTTACCGATGCGTGCCAGGAAAAATGAAATATGTCCGCCGCCGAAAATGATCAGCGATGGTAACGGTTTGATTGGCTCCAGAAAAACGTCCACGATGCCGCCGCAGGTCATGCCTTCTTTAGAGGCATCGGCGTTGGTAAGCTCATAATGCGCCAGTTTAGATTCGTTGCCGTCGATCATCTTCAAAGCTTCCTGGTATGCATGGTGTTCGATCGCGCCGCCGCCGATGGTGCCCTTGATCTTGCCGTCGTTGGTCACCAGCATTTTGGCGCTTTCTTTACGCGGCGCCGAACCGCGGGTATTGACAATGGTTGCCAGTACGGCCTTTTCTCCACGCCGTCTCAGGCGGGTAATTGCTTCGTAAATATCATCCATAAATTTACCTGTCCTTTTTCTGCCGGTCTGCAGCCATGTCGACGGCTTTCTGATAATCTTGCGGAGTGTCGATGTCCGTCAACACTTCAGACGCGTTTACTGTCACTTCCATTATCTCACCAGCATGTTTCTCCGTAATGACTTTCGCCCCCCGGTCGCCGATGGCCAACAGTTCCTGCTTATATTTAACGTTAAAAATCACCGGATGCCCGTGTTTCCCATCATAAACCGGTATCACGATGCCGTGCTTGCTCTTTTTATAACCGGCCAGAACCGTATTAATAATCTCCGGACTGATAAACGGCTGATCGCCCAATAACAGCATATAAGCCTCAGTTTCAGTCGGGGCATTTTTCACACCGCATTTTACCGATGAACTCATGCCTTCTTTATAATCCTGATTTGTCACAATTTTGGTTGTGGGTGCTACTTTGATTTTAGCCGCAATTTCGTCAGCGCGCGAGCCTAATACCAGCAAAATTTTATCCAACCGGGAATTTTGCGCATTTTCAATCACCTGCTGCAGAATAATCGTTTTTCCCCACGGCAGCAGCTGCTTCGGCGTCCCCATTCTTTTTGATTCGCCGGCGGATAAAATAATCCCAACAATCATGGTTCCACTATTTCGTGCTTGATTGAATTCATTTTCTGCAGGCAATTCCTTGTCTCCTGAGGGGAGAAGGTCTGGATGCGGATGTTTTTAATGATACTTCAGAATTAGACATCCCGTTTCTATGTAGTATTATACCCGAAGTATCTTACCGGGCGGTACTCCGATAGCGCGCGATGCCTTTATTCAGCAGCTCCAGCAATCCTTTGGCTTTCTTCTGCAGTTCTTCACCGTTACTGCCAAGAAATTGAAAAAACGCTTCTTCTTTTAATGCCGCAGCCTCTTCCAATGTCTTACCTTTGAGCAAAGCGCACAAAATTTCGACTGCTACATTGGCGGTTGGGTCGCATTGGCACATGTATTTCATATCGTCGATTCGGTTTTTGACTACATTGATGTATAGTTGCATGAAATCACCGGTGCTGCCGCAAATCAGCACCTTTTCCCCGACGCTGTCCAGGAAAATGGAGGCATTTTCGATCGTACCAGCATACTCGAATCTGGTCCGTAGTAATTTGCGGTAATATTTGATGACTGCCTCATCCATCCTGTTTTTCCCCAAACCGCTGCCTGATTTTAAATATAACTGCGCTCTTTAAATATTTCATCCAGCGTCTCGAGGAATACCCGGCATTCCTCGATTGTATTATAAAAATATAAAGAAACCCGGTATATCATGCGGTGTTCAGCGTGTGACCGTGGATGCGCCCATCCCTGTCCGAATTGCTCATTGAAATAAGCATGCGCGCAAAAAACGCCGTCCCGGATCATTACATTGCTCTTTTCGCTGAGTTCTGCCGCGATTCCTACGGCATTCGGCCGGTGCACCTCGAAGCTTAAAATACCACCTCTTTGCGCTGCGTCGCGTGGGCCGAGTATTCTAAACCAGCCTGTATCGCCGTAGCGCTTAATTAGTTCCTTGGTCAAAAAACTGTTTAACTTGGTCTCTTGCGCGGCGATGCGCTCCATCCCGATATTTTGTAAATATTGGATTGTGGCTCCAGAGGCAATCTGTCCGGGATAATTCTGTATTCCTGCTTCAAATCGCTTGGGCGGCTCTAAAAGACTGTAATCCTTGTAGGTAACATCAGCCACTGTGCCTCCGCCCAGAAATACCGGTTCAATCACATCTGTGCCGCTGTTTTCTTCCTGCGGTGTGCTGCCCAGTAGTTCTTTTTTCCCGTAAAGCACTCCCACGCCTCGGGGTCCGCACATCTTATGCATCGAGAAGGCCAGGAAATCGACATCCAGGTCTTGCGCGTCAACTTTTTTGTGCGGCACTGCCTGCGCGCCGTCCAGCAGCACTTTCGCGCCGTAAAAATGCGCCAGTTTGATTATTTCTTTGGCTGGAATCGAAACGCCGGTAGAATTGGCGGTATAGGCCATGCTGACCAATCTCACCCGGCTGTTTTTAAGTTTCTCTTCGAAGGTGTCAAAGTCGAAAATGCCTTCGTGATTTGAGACAATATAATCCAACTTAATGCGGCCTGTTTTCTGTAACCTCAGCCACGGCACGAGATTGGAATTATGTTCCATGTTGGTGATCAGAACCGTGTCGCCGGGTTGAAATTTGAATCCCAGCGCCACGGTATTTATAGCGTGCGTGGCATTGAGTGTGAAGATGATTTCATTTTCCGAGGCGGCATTGATAAAATCGGCGACTATGCAGCGGGAACCTTTAATTCCTTTATCCGGATTTCCCTCGATGCGGTCGTTAACTTCATCCGCGAACCAGTGACGGCTCCTGCCGCTGCTGCAACCCGGATACCTGGTATAGTAATCATTGATCGCGTCAATTATCTGCTGAGGCACGAGCGTGGTGCAGGCGCTGTCCATGTAGACCGGCGGCTTCCCGTTACGCAGCTGTTTTAGCGCGGGAAAGTCATCCCTGTATTCCTCTAGTGACTTTTTATTGTCCATAAACTTTACACTTGCCGGAACATAAAAAGATATCTGAAGCTGTCCGAAATTACCCGACCTGATCGTCATCGATCCCACACTTCTATTATTTTCCAAAAGGAAGTGCGGGAGGAATCCATATAAATAATTCAAAATAGTCATTTCCGGACAGTCCCATTTACTTCTATCACCTTTCAATATTCGTCTGTATTTTCATTCCCATTCTCGATTTTCGGACAGCCTCATGAAGGGAGAGTGATAAATCGTTCTCAACTTGTTAGTCTCCTTTGAGTCTTTAACGAAATACTTTCGACCGCAATCGAAATGTACTCCCTTTGATGGCTGACGGTCGCAAGCGGAAGTACTTACGAAGTAACGTATACTTTACGGAGCAGTTCGAGGTAAAGTATAGGAGTTATTCGGAGTAAACGTAGAGAGGGTTAGGGTGAGGGAGTAAGCCCTGCTAGATTATTTCGTTGTGTTAAAATGACTCTCTTGTCCCTTCTCACCAGCCTCAATTATTTCTTCTTTGCCTCCATCGCTGCTTTAACTTTCTCCGGCGTTGCCGGTAGATCAAAGATCCTGGCGCCGCAGGCATTAAAAATTGCATTGGTCACTGCCGGAGCCGTGGAAACCATCGTCATTTCTCCCACCCCGGTCGCTCCCAGCGGACTGTAATTACGCGGCGTCTCACGGGTGATAATCTCGATATCGAAACTGTCCCGGATGGTCGGGAATTTGAATGTGACATAATCTTTGGTCTTGCCTGCGATAAACTCTTCCCGCAGCGCGTAACCCACTCCCTGGTCCATGCCGCCTTCGAGCTGCCCTTCAATCGCCTGGGGATTAATAATTGTTCCCGGATCGACACCCGCGGTCATCTTTAAAACGCGGGTTGCGCCGGTTTCCGTATCCACTTCGACCTCGGCGATCTGGATATTGTGACATTCGGTCAAAAACGGCGTGCCCTGACCTGTCTTCGGGTCAATTCCGGCGGTACCCGGATTCTTGATTGGTCCGTCGTAACGGGTTGGTTTTCCGGCCGCTTTCAATCCGGCGTAATTGGTTACTCCGGCTTCTTTCATCGCCTTCTGCAGGTTGGCAATGGCTGCCAGTATCGTATTTCCGGCGGTAAATGTCATGCGGCTGCCGGCTGCCGGGCCCATTCCCACGGTCTTTTCCGTATCCCGCGTGTATAATCTCACTTTATCCAGCGGCAAACCCAACTGATGCGCGGCAATCTGCGTCATCATCGAGTCGTTGCCTTCACCCGGGTCTGCGACGGCGCCGTAAATCGTCACGCCGTCATCAGGGTCGATTTCAATTGACAGCTGTGCAGCTTCACCGCAATACCCGATCCCGAATGCATGACATGCCACGCCAACGCCCCGCTTGATCTTTCCGCCTTTGGCGTTGAATGCCTTAGCGTCCTTCACAGCCCTGTCATAGTGCGATTTTACCGCGTCGCAGAGTTCTACAAATGGCCACTGTTCCGCCACATTTCCGGTGCCTTTGGTCTGTCCGGGTCTGATGGCGTTCAGGCGGCGGAATTCAAACGGGTCGATGCCCATTTTCAGCGCCAGCATATCTACGGCTGATTCCTGGGCGAAGTTCGATTGGGGCGGGCCTGCTCCGCGCGCGGCGCCGCCGAAGGGGTTATTGGTATATACCGTTTTGCCGAGGGCTTTAATATTGGGGAAATAATAAGGCCCCTGCAGCATATAGATGGAACGCATCATGGCTGAAGGCCCTAATAATGTGTATGCGCCTTTATCCACCGTAAAATCGTTGAAACATGCGGTCATATGTCCGCCGGCGTCCGCCGCCAATTTTACCTTTAATCTATAAGCGTGCCTTTTCGAAGTGATCAGCATCGATTCTTCCATGCTGGGGACGAAACGGATGGGACATTTGAAATGTAAAGCCGCCGCGGCGGTGACTGCTTCGGTCGTAATTACGGCCTTAATCCCGAATTGTCCGCCTGAGAAAGCTTCCTTGTAACGCATATTCGCGTAGCCGACAGCTTCCTTCAACTGGGCAAGATGGGTGTGAATCTGAATACTGCGACCGACGACGATCAACTGTGGATTATCGCCTTCGCCCTCAAAATAAGCAGAAGAAATCTCTGGTTCCAGCGGCGCCTGGTGATTCGTCTGGGTAGTGAATTCGGCTTCCACCACGGCTTTTGCTTCTTTTAGCGCTGTTTCCGCATCACCTTTGATCAGCGGCTGGGCAATCAGGGCGTTGTTCGGGGCGTGCGGATGGATCTGTAAAGCGCCGGGCGCCATCGCTTCTTCGGGGGAGAGTATCGCCTGCAGCGGTTCGTACGTTACTTTAATTGCTGCCGCGGCTGCTCTGGCCTGCGCCCTCGTTTTTGCAGCGACTGCCACTATAGGGTCGCCGATAACTCTAACTCTGTCTTCACAAAGTACCGGTTGGTCCGGCACCGAAAATCTGATGCGGTTCGTCCCTTTGACATCTTCCGCGGTCATCACACCGACTACTCCGGGCATTTTCACTGCCGCTGAAGTATCGACGGACTTGATTAGCGCGTGGTGCTGCGTGCTGAAGACTACTGCCAGTTCCAATGCGTTCGGCGGCAGTTTGATATCCGCATTGAATTGCGCGACGCCGCAGGCTTTGATCATCGCGGTCGGTCTGGGGTGCGAGAC
>PMMG01000118.1:0-9625 GCA_003162335.1 Dehalococcoidia bacterium | reverse complement strand
TTTCTGTCGCAGGACTGCTTGGTACCGGTGAGGCGCAGGTCTTCCCGTAAAAGATCGATCAAGACCATCTCCGGACCGGCGTCGACTTGCCTTTGAACTCCATTTACCTTTAATGTAACCTTCTGCATGTTGCCCCTTGTTAACTTTTTATTTCAGCCGTTAAAACCAATTCTGCCATCTGACCATGGACAGAACTGTTGTTATAAAACCGGTATTATTTAAAAATTCCGGCTAAACTGATTTCTTTGGAGTTACCAGGTCAACAGCAATTCTCTTGAGGTTGGTAAACTCTAACATACCGTATAGGGAACCTTCTTTTCCTATCCCGCTTTCCTTGAATCCGCCCCAGGGGAATTCCGGCCCGCCGCCGCCACGACCCTGACCTAATCCCACTGTTCCAGCCTGGATTTGGTTGGCGAATCTCATGCCTCTGGCCATGTCTGTAGTCCAAACCCAGGAAGTAAGTCCATAAACGTTATCGTTGGCTAATGCGATCACTTCTTCGTCTGATTTGAACGGTTGCATAAAGCAGGCGACGGGACCAAAGATTTCTTCTCTGGCTACTTTCATTTTGGGGGTAATTCCGGTGATGATTGTGGGCAATACATAGTAGCCCTTGTTCATTGGCGGTGTTGTTGGTCTTTTTCCGCCGAGAATGACTTTAGCGCCCTCGTCGATGGCTGATTGTATATAACCTTCCACTCTATCCCGGTGCTGGGCGCTGACCAGCGGCCCCAATTCAGTTTTTGGATCAAGCGGATCGCCCATAACGAATTTCTTCATTGCCACCGTAAACTTTTCCAGGAATTCGTCATATACTTTCTCGTGGACATAAAATCTGCCGGGTGAACCGCATATCTGGCCGGAATTGTTGGTTTGCTGTTTCGCCATGGCATTTGCCGCAGCATTTACATCGGCGTCATCCAGAATAATGGCCGGATTCTTCCCGCCTAATTCCAGTTGTAAACGTTTTACGGTACCGCTGGCCAAAGACATGATGGCTTTGCCTGTTTCAGAGCTCCCGGTAAAAGCGACCATGTCAACGTCGTGGTGCGCAGCCAGCGCTTCACCCACGGTGCCGCCGGGGCCGGTGATAACATTGACGGTACCGGGCGGTAATTCCAGTTTTTCTATTATCTCAGCCAGTTTGAGTGCGGTTAACGAGTTGATACTCGGTGGTTTTATCACGCAGGTATTACCCAATGCCAGGGCCGGCCCCAGCTTCTGGAAAATCATCAGCAGTGGCAGGTTCCAGGGCGTGATAATCGCAACCACCCCGACCGGTTCACGTTGCAGATATATCAGAGTTTCGGGACTGGCGGGCAGGGTATGTCCCATTAATGATTTGGCGCTGTAAGCGGCCCATTCGAACCAGCCGGGAGTATCGGCCGCCAGGAAGACTGCCCTTTTCGCCGGGGTGCCGTGCTCGAGAGTATCGAGCTCGCCGATTTCTTTAGCGCTTTCCCGCAGCAGCGTCGCCAGTTTTAAAACAAGCTGCGAGCGTTCTGCCTGTGATTTTGTTGACCATTTCGGCAAAGCCTTTCGCGCAGCTGCAACGGCCTTGTCGACGTCAGCCTTGCCGCCCAGGGGCACCTGTGCCACTTCCAACTCCGTAGCCGGATTGTAGAC
Organism: Dehalococcoidia bacterium; assembly: GCA_003162335.1. Taxonomy (GTDB): domain Bacteria; phylum Chloroflexota; class Dehalococcoidia; order Dehalococcoidales; family Fen-1064; genus Fen-1064. The sequence goes on along the minus strand of PMMG01000118.1, from coordinate 7,996 downwards.
GGGGTATGTCTTGCCTGATTCCGCCTCAACCCAATTTCCGCCGATCCACATCTTGTACTGCCTCATGTAGTTTTTCCGCTCCTCAAATTATTTTTATTCGCGCGCCGATAATTGCTCATCGTCGATTGCTAACCGAAACAACATAATCCTCTGCTATTTTTTCAACATTTTAATATCAACCTGTGCCCGTTTAAGGTTGGTGTACTCATACAGACCGTACAAAGAATGCTCTTTCCCGATGCCGCTTTCCTTGTATCCGCCCCACGGCAGGTCCAGATCTTTACCGTGGACATTGCCAACCGTCACCGTCCCTGCCTGCAATTCATTGATAAATCTCATCCCCCTGGCCGCGTCGGTCGTCCAGACATATGCTGCCAGTCCGAACGTGTTATCGTTGGCCTTTTCGATTACTTCTTCATCGAAATTAAATGGTTCCATGAAAACCGCCACCGGGCCGAAAATCTCTTCTCTGGCGACCCTCATTTTCTGGGTGACGCCGGTGATCACAGTGGGCAAGACCCAATAGCCTTTATCCATCGGTGGCGCAGTCGGTCTTTTTCCGCCGAGGATAACCTTTGCACCCTCGTCGATCGCGGATTGAATGTATCCCTCGACAGTGTCGCGGTGCGCTTTACTGACCACCGGGCCGATCATTGTCTTCCAATCAGTCGGGTCGCCGACTGTCATTTTCTTCGTAACCTCGATGAATTTTGCCAGGAATCTGTCGTAGACTTTGGCATGGACATAGAATCTGCCGGGAGAAGCACAGACCTGGCCGCAATTTCTGAATTGTGCCGGTGCCATTTCGGCAGCGGCTGTCTCGATATCGGCATCATCCAGTATGATTACCGGATTTTTACCACCTAATTCCAGCTGCAGTCTTTTCAGGGTCTTGCTGCCCAGCATCATTAGCTCTTTGCCGACTTCGCAACTGCCGGTAAAGGCAACCATATCCACACCGCGGTGTGAGGCCAGCGCGCTGCCTACCTTACCCCCGGGGCCGGTGATGACATTTACCGCCCCCGGCGGCAATCCTGCGGTGTCCAGGAGCTCCGCCAGTTTCAAGGCGGTCAAAGAATCGATGCTCGGCGGCTTAATGATGCAGGTATTCCCCAGCGTTAAAGCCGGAGCCAATTTTTCTATTATCATCAGTAATGGGTAATTCCAGGGTGTGATCAGCGCAATTACCCCCACCGGTTCGCGTTGTAAATAATCCAATTCATTCGCACTGTTCGGTACTGTATGCCCCATCAATGACCGCGCGTTATAAGCCGTCCATTCGAACCATTCCGGCAGATCCGCATTGATGAAATCCGCTCGTTTTGCCGGTGTGCCGTGCTCCATGACATCCAGCGCGGCCAGTTCATCATGGTGTTCGCGCAATACCGCCGCGATTTTCAGGGCGATTTGAGAACGTTCTGCCTGCGATTTTTTCGACCAGACCAGAAGTGCTTTACGCGCCGCCGCGACGGCTTTATCGGCATCGGCTGCTCCGCCGAGTGGAATTTGGCCGATTTCTTCTTCTGTCGCCGGATTATAGACCGGATAGGTTTTCCCGGACTCTGCTTCTACCCAATCGCCACCTATCCACATCTTGTGCTGTGCCATGCTGGTACTCCTTAAAAAGTCAAAAAAAAACGCCTCTAAAAAGGAGGCGCTCAGAATACAATCGATCTGAACTATCTCTCCTTTCCAAATCCGGGAGGTATCACAGTTTCCCGCGATGCCCTTTGAATTTCCTGAGAAATCCAGCGGTCGGTGCACCATACTTTTCAGCTTCAGGTGCATCAACTCGAAGAGTCAGTTTTATTCAATTGATTTACTCTAACACAGTCTCAAGTCAGGTGTCAAAATACATTTTCATTAAAATAAATGATAGACATTCTGGTTAAACATGGAGAAAACAGATAAAACAGAAAATATAAGATGAAGCTTTTTAATTGGGGTAACATAGAATATCGGTGGATAGCCGTTAATTGGTAATAATTACTATTTGTTCCGGTGGTAGGTATAAATAACAGCTCCCTCCGTCGATCAACTGCGGTGCAGTTGCTTTGGAAAAGGCCGCTTCCAGAGAGCGATTGCCTGATTTTTCTGTTTTAAGATCAAAATAACAATTGATCGAGGCCAGGTTTTCCACGGAAGAATTTAACGTGCCGCAGAATATATTTTGGCCGGGGGCGGCAACTGCCTGTACGTGCTCCGACCGAATTCCGACGGTAATCGGCTGGTTGACCGCCAGGTCCTTGTGCCCGTTGGCGAACACCCTGAGGTTAGTCCCCAGATCGGGAATATCGACCCATACGCTCTTATCCTGAATATTGGTAATTATCCCGTCCATGAAATTCCTGAATCTGGTCAACCTGGCGACTTTCTGGTTCGCCGGTGATGATATGAGTTTATCCTTACGGTCGCACTGTATGATTTTTCCTGTTTCATATACAGCGATCCTGGAGCTGAGCCGGTAAGCCTCGGCCAGGTCATGCGTGACCAGAATGATGTTCCCTTTATAGAATTGCCGTAGCTCCATGATTTGCATCTCGAGTTGTTCTTTGGTCAGTGAATCCAGCGCCGAGAATGGTTCGTCCAGCAGCAGGACATCCGGTTCGGGCGCCAGCGCGCGTGCTACCGCGACTCTTTGCTGCTGCCCGGCGGACAACTGTAAAGGATAGCGGTTTTGCAGTCCTTGTAAACCCATTTTTTCGATCAGCGCCTGTACGCGGTGATTCATTTCCTGCCGCGAATGATGCCGGATACCGTAGGCGATATTTTCGCCGGCGGTGAGAAACGGGAATAAAGCATAGTTCTGGAAAACCAATCCAACATTTCTGGCTTTCGGTGGCAAATTCACTTTTTGTGCGTCATCAAACAGTACGCGGTCGTTTAATTTGATAAACCCGCTGTTGGGACTAAGCAGACCGGCGATGCAGTGTAACGTCATCGTTTTCCCGGAGCCGGAAGGCCCCAGAATACCCAGTACCTCGCCGTCAATGGCGAAAGCGACGTCCAGCTGGAAATCCGGCAGTGTTCTCTTTATCTCAACTTTGAGCAACTGTTTTCTCCTGAACTAAGCCGTTTTATCTTTCTTCCCTGTCGTATAAAGCAGGTCATTGGGTACCAGGTTTCCGGGCAGGCTGCGCATTCGCGCCTTGGGTTTCTTCAGATAAGCCAGCGCCGCCAGTGAAACAAAAGCAATGCACAGCACGATCGCCATCAAGTAAACAGCCTGTTTCATGTCTCCAGCCTGGATAGCAAAATAAATCGCGACCGGAATTGTCGTTGTTTTACCGGGGATATTACCGGCCAGCATCAGCGTGGCGCCGAATTCACCCAGTGAACGGGCAAAACTCAAAATCGTTCCGGCCGCTACACCGGGCCAGGCCATCGGCAGCGTGACCGAATACAACACGCGCCATTCACTGGCGCCGAGCGTTCGGGCGGCATCTTCGACATTGGTATCCACCTGCTCGAAAGCTCCGCGCGTGGTCATATACATCAGCGGGAATGCCATCACCGCAGCGGAGATCACCGTCGCCGGCCAGGAAAACACGATCGTTGTGCCGATCAATGACAGCGGGTGTCCGATCCAACCGTGTTTCCCCAGTAATAAGAGTAAACCGAAACCTACTACTGTCGGGGGCAATACCAGCGGCAGAATAAAAGCGCCGTCGATGAACGGTTTTAGTTTGCCGGTATATCTGGACATCCAGCGCGCTGCGGCAATCCCCAGAATAAAGGTAATTACTGTAGTCAACAGTACTGTTTTCAGGGAAATCCACAGCGGCGACAAATAATCACTAATCAAATTAAATCACCGATCTACACATGTTAATTTGCTGCCATCGAAAAACCGTATTGTCGGAACAAATCTTTAGCTGGAGCGCTGATAGTGACTTCATTCATTCTCCTTGCAAAATGGGATTATCAGGTAGCAGTGATTGTAGGACAATACCATGACGACTAAAACAGTAAGTATACTTGACTTTATTGCCATTACAACTATACGATTCGGACAATGTGAGTGTCAAGAAAATAGCCATTTTGCTGCGGTATAAATAATAGCTGCCGGCATTCAGTTTTAAGTAATGAGTTTCCAGCAACTAGATAATAGTCAAATAAAACCCCAGCACACGAAAGTCACAGGCCTGTCTCCAATTCTCCCGTAATCACCACCTTTCGCGAAAGGCCGTTAGGTCCCGGAGGTACGAAGGGGAGCGATAAAGGGGGATTTTCTTTTCGCACCGATGTTAGTTTCTATGATTATTTTCGGACAACCTCGCAGAGGTTTGGTCTTGTGAATTCAATTCTATTATTAAATATTAAAAGCTTGGCTTAACATGTCATCAAGCGTAGACGTAGGAGCGAAACCGTTGATATATTCCAGGAAAGCAAAAATAGTATCCCGGCTTACTTGCAATACGGGCATACCGGATACCGGCATTCCTCGCACTTTAGACACAGACCGCCGTGTCCCAGTTTACGCGTTTCTGCAAACGTCAACTCTTCTCCGCTTAATACCACCGGCAGCAGTGCATCGAAAGCAGTTGTCGGAGCATGCAATACGCAGGCCGGTACACCCAGAATATGTACATCATCCAGCTTCGCGTACAGGAACATCGCGCCCGCCAGCACCGGTAAGCCGTAAAAAGCCACTTTTGCGCCGGAATTCCTGATTCCCAGTGGTGTCACATCATCCGGATCGACGGACATGCCGCTGCAGCAGAGGATTACCTCACTGCCTTTGGCTTTGAAATCCAGGATCGTGCGGGTGATTACTTCGGCATCGTCCGGGACGATCGCCTGATTATTCACGGTGCAGCCCAGTGCTTCCACTTTCTTGCGTACGATTGGAGAAAAGCCGTCCTTTATCCGTCCTTTGAAAACCTCGTTGCCGGTGACGATCATCCCGATTTTCTTCAGTTTTAGTGGTGCAATTGTAATCAACGGCTGGTTCTTCTTTGCGATTTGCTCTAATTGCGCCAGTTTTTCTTCGGTTGTATATAATTGAATGATGCGTGTCCCGGCAACGGTCGTGCCTGTTTTTACAACGGTATTATTATGAAGTGTCGCAATGATGAGATCCCCCAGCAGATTTATTTCATCCAGTGCGGGGACATTGATCTTGAGCAGCCCGGGAGAGGTCGCCTTGAGGTTTACACGCCCCTCGCTCGGCGCAGAGTTGGTCAAGTTTTGCCCCATGATTGCCTTGGCGATGCGGATAGCCGCTTCTTCCTCGTGGATTTGATTCGCCGCCAGTTCCATCACGAAAATATGTTCTTTCCCGATACTCAGTAATTCGGGGATATCGTCTTTGGTGATAATGTGCCCGCGTTTGAAAGCCGCGCCTTTGAAACCGCCCGGCACTACTTTGGTTAGATCGTGGGCGAGCGCCATCCCGATCGCGTCTTCAATTCGTACTTTTTTCATCATGCTGCACCTGACTTTACATAAGATTTATTCGGGATAAAAACGCAGAAGGCATGAGGACTTCAAACAAATTAATGAAATACTGTACACAATTAATTGTACCAATGTGATGAGCTTATGCGCAAACTTAGCCGCCACGGATCAGGCTCGGCACTTGTGGAATACAGTAAAAACTTAACTCAAAATTTACCCGCCGCCGATGACGGTAAGAATGGTGATCTCATCTTTATCCGCCACTTTCCGGCTTAACTCGTCGGGGAAAGCGGATTCCTGATTGATGTAGACTTCCAGAAAACCGTACAGTTTACCTTGCGCGTCGATGCATTCCAGCTTGAAGCCGGGGTATCTTTTATCGATATCTTCGATTACCTCTTTGACGGTCTTGCCGTTCGCCTCCAGCAACTCGTTTTTTTCTACGATGTCGCGGAAATACGGTGTGAGATTAACTTTAACACTCATTGTATTCTATACCTCGTTGAGCTGGCTAAAAAATGAGCGCCTGCTATAGTCCGATCCGTTACAGATCAATCTCAATATTGAATTAGCTTTACTCTAACAAAGCCGCAATGTCGTGTCAAATTATTTGGTTGGTCCTTTCTCACCAGACGTATTTATTTCTTCATTGCCTCCAGCGCTGACCTTATCTTTTCCGGCGTGGCAGGTAAATTAAAAATCCTCACGCCGCAAGCGCTAAAAATAGCGTTAGTTACCGCCGGAGCGGTAGAAACCATCGTCATTTCTCCGATGCCGGTTGCACCCAGCGGACCGTAAATTCGTGGCGTCTCGCGTGTAATGATCTCAATGTCGAAGCTGTCCCGGATTGTCGGGAATTTAAACGAAACATAATCTTTGGATTTGCCGATAATATATTCTTCTCGCAACGCAAAGCCCACACCCTGGTCCATGCCGCCTTCCAGTTGTCCTTCCAGCGCCTGCGGGTTGATGATCGTTCCCGCATCGATCCCGGAGGTCATTTTTAATACCCTGGTTGTTCCTGTTTCCGTGTCCACTTCCACCTCGGCGATCTGGATGTTGTGGCAGTCGGTTAAAAACGGCGTGCCCTGCCCTGTCTTGGGGTCTATTCCGGCTACGCCCTCATTTTTGACTGAACCTTCATATAATGTGGGTTTTCCTGCGCCTTTCGATCCCGCACAGGTCCTGGTTCCGGCTTCTTTCATCGCATTCTGCAGGTTGTTGATAGCTGCCAGCAATGCATTACCGGCCATAAATGTCATGCGGCTGCCTGCTGCCGGTCCCATGCCGACTGTTTTATCGGTGTCCCGTGTATACAATCTAACTTTTTCCAGCGGCAGTCCCAGTTGGTGCGCGGCGATCTGAGCTAACATTGAATCATTCCCTTCACCCGGGTCGGCGACGGCAGCGTAAACGGTCACGCCGTCATCCGGGTCAATTTCAATAGACATCTTCGCGCCTTCGGCGCAATAGCCAATCCCGAAGGAGTGACAGCCGATACCGACACCGCGCTTGATTTTCCCGCCCTGTATATTAAATGCCTGTGCGTCTTTTTTAGCTCGTTCGTAGTGCGGTTTTACGGCATCGATCAGTTCGTCAAACGGCCACTGCTGCACGATTTGGCCGGTCGATTTGGTTTGTCCCGGATGCATCAGGTTAATGCGGCGGAATTCAAGCGGGTCGATGCCCATTTTAGTTGCCAGCATGTCTACGGCAGATTCCTGCGCGAAGTTGGATTGGGGCGGGCCTGCTCCGCGCGCTGCTCCGCCGGCGGCGTTGTTGGTATATACCGTCTTGCCCAGTGCTTTGATAGTGGGGAAGTAATAAGGCCCCTGCAGCGAATACAGAGAGCGCAGCATTGGCGAATAACCGGTTAAAGTATAGGCGCCTTTGTCTACGATGAAATCATTGAAACAGGCCGTAATATGCCCCTCAGCATCAGCCGCCAGTTTAACTTTTAATGTGTAAGCGTGCCGTTTCGAGGTGATCATCATCGATTCTTCCATCGTAGGGACATAACGTACGGGACGTTTGAAGTGCAACGCCGCTGCTGCGGTGATGGCCTCTGTAGTCAGCGTAGCCTTGATTCCGAACTGACCTCCGGCAAAAGCTTCCTTATAACGCATGTTGGTGTATCCCACCGCTTCCTGTATCTGTCCCAGCGACATGTGGATATTTATACTCCGTCCGACGACTACCAGCTGGGCGTTTTCTCCTTTACCTTCAAAATAGGCAGAGGAGATCTCCGTTTCCAGCGGCGCCTGGTGATTCGTCTGGGTAGAGAACTCGCCTTCTACTACGGCTTTCGCTTCTTTGAGAGCAGCTTCAGCGTCGCCTTTGATCAGCGGTTGTGAGGCGAAAAGGTTTCCCGCTGCGTGGTTATGGATTTGATAAGCGCCGGGCTTGAGCGCTTCTTGCGGTGTCAACATCACCGGTAGCAGTTCGTATGTAACTTTCACTGCTGCCGCCGCGGCTCTGGCCTGTTCTCTTGTGCGGGCAGCAATTGTCACGATCGGGTCGCCCATCAATCTGACTTTGTCTTCGCACAATACCGGCTGATCCGGTAGAGCTACCCTGATGCGGTTCGTCCCTTTGA
>PMMG01000056.1 GCA_003162335.1 Dehalococcoidia bacterium | reverse complement strand
CAAGTTCCGCAGAACCGGCTGGCTGTTCCGCGCTGGTAGAAGGCAGACCGAGTTTTAACGCCGTTTCTAAAATATCCGGCGAGTACAGGCAGAAAACGGCATTGATTTCGGGCAGCGCTTCGTAAACATCGGAGTGTAATAAAGTGTCAGCGGCCGGTGTCACCTGGCCCTTCGCATAGATAGAAGGCCGGTTCAGGCCAAAAACCACACCCCGTACTTCGACAATGTTGTCTTTGGTCATTTTTTCCGGCGCAATACCGCTACCGTTAATAATGAAGCCCATTTTGGTACGGAAACTGAGATTGTTTTCCGCACCGAGTTTTTTCACCCACTGCAGCATCTCATCGATTCTGACATCAACGGGAGACGTCTTATCAAGGAACACGGAACTGAAAGCAACACTGGCATTTTCGGGCACAATAAACCTCCTGATATTCAATTGGAACAATAAAGCATAAAGCAAACTGACAGCAGTTAGCGGTTATTTTCCTTTATATTGGGGAGGACGCTTTTCAGCGAAGGCTTTTGCGCCTTCCACAAAATCCTCAGTTGCTCGCAGATAACCGGATAATTCCTTTTCCAGAGCCAGACCTTCATCCAGAGTCATGTCATAGCCGCGGACCATCGATTCTTTGACGGCGCGCACGCCCAGCGGCCCGCGGGTCAGAATTGTATTGGCGATCTCTCTGGCAGTGTCCATTAATTTTTCCTTAGGCACGACCCGGCTGACCAAGCCGATGCGCAAAGCTTCTTGAGCATTAATCCGGTTGCCGGTCAAAAGCATCTCCGCGGCGATGGCCCTGGGTAGAAAGCGTGGGATTCTCACGGTGCCTCCCATAGCGGGCATGAAACCAATGTTGACTTCCGGCTGACCGAATTGTGCGTTCTCAGAGGCGATCCTGATATCGCACATTAGCGCCAGTTCACATCCCCCGCCGAGGCAGTATCCATTTATAGCCGCTATAAAGGGTTTCCAGACATTGTCCGGCCGCACCGGCACATCATCCCCTTCCGGGGAAAAACCGGAGACCAATCCTTTGATATCCGCGCCGGCGGAGAAAGCCCGGTCGCCAGCCCCGGTAAGCACCGCCACCCAGAGGTCGTTATCATCCCGGAAATCAGCAAAGGCGTACCAAAGCGCTTGAAAAACCTCAGAGTTCAAGGCGTTCATCGCATCGGGACGGTTAATAATGATATGCGCAATTCTTCCTTCTTTTTTGTATTCAACGACTGCCATGATTCCGCCTTTGCTATTTAATTCTCTTCGACTTAACAACAGGTTGACGTTTGCATTCTATCAAATATGCTCATTCTCCGTCAAATTATAAAAGATGCTAGAATGAAACCGTCACGGACCAAACACGTTGGAGATGAGTATTGGATAGAGTTCTGCATAAACAATTTATTAAATGTAAGTACTGTAATTCCGGTAACATCGTGAAATACGGCACTTTTCAGGGAATGCAGCGCTATTTCTGCAAGGATTGCCGCCGCAAATTTGCCGATAACGATTCCCTGCCGGGAATGAAGACCCCTATCTGGATAATCTCGCTGGCACTGAGCTGTTATTTTGACGGAATGTCCCTGGCGGCAATACAAAAAGAAATCAACCAGAGACACGGAGCCTATTATGCACAATCAAGTATCTATTACTGGATCATCCGTTTTTCGGCAGAAGCAGCGCGGCAGGCGCAAGGTTTCCAGCCAAATTCCGGGGGCGCATGGTTTGTTAGTAAAACACCTGCCGCCAGAAATAATCAGAGGCTCTGGTTTCTGGACGTCTTTAACATGGACAGCCAATATCTACTGGTTTCCCGGCTGTCTGAATCAAGCACCGCGCAGGACGTAATTGAAGTCCTCGATTCAATACATATCTCGGGCAAGCGCCGCACTATTCGTCCAATCGCCGTTTACCTTTCCGGAATCACCGTTAGTGAAATACAATTAATCAAAACCGAAAAAGGAAAAAACAGACATTTTCTTTTCCGGCAAGCGGATGAAACGAGCCGGAAACTGTTCGGCTTATTACTGAAAAAACGATGCGATGTGGTGCACAGTTTTAAAAACATGGACAAAGCGCAGACTACAACTGAAGCTTGGACGGCGCACTATAATTTTTTGGCAGAAAATAATCAAAAGGATCGAAAAACAGAAACACCGCCATTTAAATCCTGGGATAATATTATCGAACGGTCTATAATAAAAGTAACCAGGTAAAGGTGGTAAACGTTAACAAAAACATAGTATAACATGTAATTATCAACCAAGATTGTAACGCTCAGGCACGGGTAATTGCTTGACAATGTATAAAGTAGATGTTAATATTCTACGCTAATGGTGAGTATTGTAACTGATTATTCAGGCATTACAATAAAGGAGGTAAAACNNTGAGTTTGCTCTAAGAGATGGCGACTGCAGTAAAAAGTGAAACAGTTCTGGAAATTAAAAACCTGTGCACGTATTTTTACACACAGGAAGGTGAACTCAAAGCAGTTGACGGACTCAGTTATAACGTCAACAAGGGAGAAAGCGTAGGACTGGTGGGCGAAAGCGCTTGCGGTAAAAGCGTCAGCGCACTTTCGATCATGCGTCTTATTCCTTATCCTCCGGGCATCATCGTGGGTGGAGAAATTTTCTTCCAGGGTAAAGACCTGATGAAAGCCACCGAATCGGAGATGCGCCACATACGGGGCAACCGTATCGCAATGGTCTTCCAGGAACCAACCACATCTTTAAACCCGGTGCTGACAGTGAGACGTCAGATATCCGAGGCGCTGGAATTACATCGCGGTATGGATAAAAACGAATCTCTCTCGGAAACCATCAGGTTATTAAAACTTGTCGGTATTCCGGATTCTGAAAAGAGAGCCAATGATTATCCTTTCCAATTCAGCGGCGGCATGCAGCAGAGAATCATGATTGCCATGGCCTTAAGCTGTAACCCGGCGCTACTGATCTGCGACGAACCGACAACTTCGCTCGATGTTACGGTACAGGCACAATTACTGGAAATCATCGACGATCTGAGAGCGCGTTTCGGCACATCGGTTATTACCATTACCCATAACCTCGGTATCGTGGCACGCTACGTTGACCGTGTTAACGTCATGTATGCCGGTAAGATGGTAGAAACCGCTCCGACTGAGGATCTTTATGCTAATCCTTGCCATCCGTATACTATCGGGTTACTGTCATCGGTACCCCGTTTGGATGTCAGCAAGAAAAAATCATTAAGAATGATTAAAGGTTTACCACCAAACCTGGCGCATTTACCAGGCGGCTGCTCCTTCCATCCGCGTTGCGATTATGCAATGCCAAAATGCAAAGAGGAGTATCCTCCCCTGGAAAAGGTCGGAGATAATCATTATCGCGCCTGCTGGGCTGAGCTCAGCAAACTAAAGAGACAGTAAAACAAGTGAGGGTTTTCGTATAATGAAAGATAATAGTCATATCATTGAAGTTGAAAACCTGTACATGTACTTCCCGGTGACCGCCGGCGTTTTCCAGAAAAGAATCGCCGATGTCAAAGCCGTGGACGGCATGTCCTTCTACATCAAGAAGGGGGAAACCCTGGGACTGGTAGGAGAAAGCGGCTGCGGCAAGACAACCACCGGACGCTGTATCCTGCAGCTTTACGAGGGGATCAAAGGCAACGTATTTTTTGAGGGTGTTAACCTCGCCAACCTGAAAAAAGAACAAATGCGGAAAATGCGCCGCAATATGCAACTAATATTTCAGGATCCATACGCATCGCTTGACCCGCGTATGACCGCCGGCGATATTATCGGCGAGCCGATTAAAGTGCATAATCTGGCCAGAGGCAAAGAATATCAGGAACAGGTAGAAGAACTGTTCCGCATGGTAGAACTTGAACCCTACATGGCCGGACGTTATCCGCACGAGTTCAGCGGTGGACAGAGACAGCGTATCGGGATTGCCCGCGCCCTGGCTGTCAGACCGAAATTCGTGGTCTGCGATGAACCGGTATCCGCCCTCGATGTTTCCATCCAGGCGCAAATCATCATCCTGCTGGAGAAGCTGCGTGAAGAAATGGGCTTGACCTATCTCTTCATTGCGCATGACCTGTCCGTAGTAAGAAATATCAGCGACCGCGTCGCGGTAATGTACCTTGGTAAGATAGTGGAAATCACCGCCAGCGACGAGCTTTACGCAAACCCGCTGCATCCTTATACCATCGCGCTGCTTTCCGCCGTGCCTATCCCTGACCCTAAGGTTGACCGCACCCGTAAGCGTATTATCCTGAAAGGTGATGTTCCCAGCCCCATCAATCCGCCGAAAGGCTGCCGTTTCAACCCGCGCTGCCAGATGGCCATCGATATCTGCAGAGAAAAGGAACCGGAGTTGAAACTGGTGGGTGAAGAGCACTGGGTTTCATGTCACCTGGTCAAAGCATCTCCTGTGAAGAATACTATTTCTCCGTAAAATGTTAAGGCGGACTGCGTTTTATCATCAAACTGGATTTGAAAAAATGACGCAGTTCGCCTATTTTGTGTGATATTTTTCGGTTTAGTGTATCATAGAGTTAAAGAGGGCCGGAAAAGAGACTATGCCTAAAAAGAAAAAAACTTTTCAACCAAAAAAGCCATCAGACAAACTGCCGATGACCGAAGACGCGAAACGGCGGAAAAGAAGAACCAATGCGATTGTAATAGCATCGGCAATTTTAGCATTTATTATTGGCGTGGGGGTATTCGGATACTGGTTCATATATCAGAAGCCATTACAGGCAACCATAATTGAGGTAAATGGTAAAAAAATATCGGTAAAGTACATCCTCAACCGCTGTCTCTTAGGCATGCAAACGGCCTCCGACCCCAGCACCGTCAGTCCGCTGAGTGTGATCCAGAGCGTTATCCAGGAACAGTTGATCGAACAAGTCGCTGTCAAGGCACCCTATAATATCAATGTCACCGAGGCGGATATCGACAAGGAATTAAGAAATGAGGCCAACGGCAACACGAGCACCACTACGACTACTACTACCACGCCGCTTGCCCCTGTGACAACAACGACGACAACATCGGGGATGAGCGATGCGGAATTCCATGAATGGTATTTGCAACGACTTAATGAGTCACAATTACCGGAAGACCAATTCCGTGATTTAATCCGTGTTAGTATAATATCGCAGCGTCTGAACCAATACCTTATCAACCAGATGTCAAACACCATTGAACAGGTTCACTTATGGGATATTGTTTTACCGGACACCACTACCGCGACTGATGTAAAAAGCAGAATAGACGCGGGTGAAGATTTCTCAACAATCGCCAGGGAACTATCGCAAGATTCTGATACTCAGGCAAAAGGCGGCGATATGGGTTGGATCCCCTTGAAAGCGCTTGATTCCACGCTGGAAACTGTAGCCAGCAAACTTGAAATCGGCGAAGTCAGTTACCCGGTGCAAACCACAGCAGCCCAGCAGCAGGCCCAGTCTTCTCAACAAGACCAATCCTGCTACTTGTTAATGGTCACTGAGAAAGACCCGGCGAGAGTCATTGATCAGCAATATATTCCTTATCTTCAGGGACGACTGCTGCAGGACTGGCTGAACGACGAGATGTCAAAACAACAAGTAAAACTGCTGGGTAGAGGCCAGAAGGGCGGCTATGATTCTTCGACTGAAGCCTGGTTAAAATATGAAATTGAAAAGTTAAAGGCTTCCCGCGGTATCATTGAGACTACCACAACGACAACTACTAACCCGTTGACCGGTCAATAATTAGTCGAAAATTTACTTGCCTGGAAACAAATAAGTAAGTGAGAGAATAAATTGATAAAAGTCCGTAATTTAACCAAGTACTATGGTGAGCGATTAGCGGTAGATAAAATCAATTTTGACATCGGCAAAGGGGAAATTGTCGGGCTTCTGGGGCCTAATGCCGCCGGGAAAACTACTACCATGCGTATGCTCACCGGCTTCATGATGCCGACCAGCGGAGATGCCTTCATCGCCGACTGCAATATGGCCACCGATTCTCTCGAAGGACGCAAGCACATCGGTTATATGCCCGAATCGGTTCCGCTTTACACCGACATGACCGTGCGTGATTATCTGGATTTCTTTGCCCGTCTGCGCGGAGTTGACAGAACCCGCACGAAAAAACGGATCGTCGATGTCGTGACGCTGTGTCATCTGGAAGAATATGTCGATTCGATAATCGGGAAATTGTCCCGGGGTTTCAGACAGCGGGTAGGATTGGCCCAGGCGATCATCCACGAACCGGAAGTATTGATCCTGGACGAACCGACGGTCGGTATCGACCCGATCCAGGTTTCGCAAACCAGAAGTGTGATAAAGGAACTCGGCAAAGAACATACAATATTATTATCCACACATATTTTACCCGAAGTCAGTATGACCTGCGACAGGGTAATTATTATCCACAAAGGCAAAATAATCGCTGAAGATCGTATTGAGAATCTGTCCGCGATCATGAAGGGCGCACGCCGTTTACGCATCGAAGTAAAGGGCCCGACCGAACAAATAGTCAAGCGGCTGCAAAGAATCGACGGCGTCAGAAAAGTAGCCAGGGAAGGCAATTACCTGATTGTCGAGAGTCCCATCACGGTTGACCCGCGCGGTCAAATTACAGAGACAATCGTCAAGAGCGGCTGGACTCTGCTTTCCATTGAGTCGGTAGAAATGAGTCTGGAAGACATCTTCCTGCAGCTTACGAAAAAAGAGGAGTCCGAGCAATGAAAAACATCAGAGTCATTGCGGGAAAGGAATTCCGGGGATATCTAAATTCACCGATGGCTTATATTATAATCTGTGTGTTTTTATTGGTAACCGGCACCTTTTTTAGCAACTATTTAAAGACGATTTCCTATACAGACACCACCATCAAAGGTTTCCTGCAGTTAGCTCCGGTTTTATTGCTTTTGTTCGGCGCGATTATCACCATGCGCTCACTTTCGGAAGAAAAGAAATTGGGAACATGGGAATTGCTGCTGACATCACCGGTGAGAGATGCCGAAGTCGTAATGGGCAAGTTTTTTGCTGCGGTGGGTATCATGGCGATAATGCTGGTATTGACCATGTATTACCCTTTACTCTTTGCAGTTTTCAAAGCACATCCTGACTGGGGACCGATATGGACAAGTTATCTGGGACTTTTATTATTGGGCAGCGCTGCTGTTGCCATCGGTATTTTTGTCTCGTCCTTAACGAATAACCAGATTATTGCCGCGGTAGTTACCGGCGGCATTCTCTTCGCTTTATGGTACTTGAACACTATCGCAACGGCCAATTACATGCCGAAAGCACTGGGGCAAGTGTTGAATTATTTCTCGCTGAAATATCATTCCGATCCTTTTGGAATTGGGATAATCGATACTAGGGGTGTCATTTATTACTTGAGTCTTATCGCTCTATTCCTTTACGCGACCGTGAGATCGCTGGAAAACGGCAGGTGGAATTAACATGACAAATTCACGTTTGCCGACAGTTGTCATCGCAATATTAGGTATCGTTTCCATGGTCGTAGGATTGTTGTTATCGATAATCCTGCCTGAAATCCGGTTTTATGCACTGGTGTTAATCGCTTTCGGTATAATACTCATTGTTGTTGCCGCAATTGTAGATTTCCGCCGTGTCAAAGGCGCGGTAACCAGTAAACGGGGCAAGTTCAGCACCAGCACCGGCTTAATGGTGGCTATTTTCGCCGGTATCATTGTGCTCGTGAATGCCATCAGCGTTGGCGTGAATCATCAATACGATTTCACAGCGCTCGCTAGCTTCACCCTGACTTCGCAGACAAAAGATGTACTTTCAAAAATAAAAACGCCGGTTAAGGTGTTGTGCTTTTTTACCCCCGCCGATGATGCCAATCACACTGCCGGTTATGCTTCAAGCATGCTGACACAATATGAGAATTTCACAAATAACCTGCAGATAACAGTGATCGACCCTGATAAAAACCCTGAGGAAGCACGTAAGTATGGTATTACCAGCACCGATTTATACGAATCGGTAGTATTTGAGCAAGGCAATAATCAATTCGCTGTTTATCCTCAACAAATCCAGAGCGAAGCTGAATACTCTTTTACCAATGCCATCCTCGAAGTTACCGGCATTGTCGAGAGAAAGATTTATTTCGTGATCGGTGACGGTGAAGCCAGTCCCCTCGATACTCTCAGTAATGCCTCAGATATCTTGAAGATCAACCTTTTACAGGTGATGACAATCGACCTGCATTATTCAACCAGCATTCCCGACGACTGTGCGGTACTGGTAATTGCCGGCCCGACCAATCCAATGACCGATAGTGAACGCCAGATTGTTAACGATTACTTAAAAAAGAATAAACAGGCGATTATCATGACCAATCCCGGCGCTCCGGATGATGTCGCAAAAATATTGTCGCCCTGGGGTGTCAATGTTGTAGGCGGGACAATTCTCGACCCGACATCGAATGTCGGCGGTAGTTTATCTACCCCGAACGTTCCGGCCAGCCAGAGCAGTGCCGTTGTCAGCAGTATTATCAAGACCTCAGTTTTCTTCCCCGGCGCCACCGCACTGCTCCCGCAAAGCACGCTGCCGACAAATATCGATGCACGCGCGCTGGTGTGGTCATCCAAGGATGCCTGGATCGATAAAAATTACGACCCGACCAAACCAGCGAAATTCGATCCAACCACCGAAACGAAACAGATTAGTTTCATCGGCATGATTATTAACCCTACTTATCAATATGACGACAATAACAATATTACCGGTGTCAATGACGGCCCATATATCATTGCTTTCGGTGATTCTGATTTTATCTCGAACAGTAATTTCTCTAACGGCAACAACGCCGACCTGTTCCTGAATATGGTCAAAGAACTCGGCGCCGGTTCGGAAATTATGTCCATCGACCGTAAAGTGCTGCCGACCCGTATGCTGATATTGAGTCCGGAAGAGGAGAATTTCCTGAATATTTCCAGTATTGCACTCTTACCGGCGATAGTCCTTATCATCGGAGTTCTAATGTGGTGGCGCCGTAGATAAGCCGGCACTTATCGCTGACAGGAGAGGATAATTTGAAACTTAAAGCTATTTTGATATTACTCGCGGTTTTAGCTGTAGCCGGAACAACTTATTATTTTGTCAGCCGTCCCAAACCGCCGGCGGAACCGGAACCCAAGTATTATGTCTGGGATTTTAAGATGGATGATTTGCAGAATGTCACCCTTTCTTTACCCAAAGATAATAAAAGCGAATCGTTCGTCAAACACCCGGATGACCGCAACTTTTATTTTGATGTCGCGAACGGACCGAAAGTAGACATGCAGCGCTGGGGCGGCGGTATTCCTTTGTTACTGAGCGGCCCGGGCGCCACCAGACTGATTTTGCTGGATGCTCCGGATACAAAACTGGCAGAATATGGTTTTAATAAACCGAATATGACTGCGCACCTTGTGTTAAGCGATGGGAATACGTATGATATCCAAGTAGGAGACGAGAATCCGGAAGGCACCACTTACTACGTCCGTCTGGCCAGCAACAAAGATGTATACACTGTGGATAAAACATGGTACGACGTGCTGTCCGGCATCGTCACCGACCCGCCGTATGTTCCCGGCTCCCTCGTCGTCGATGTGCCGACTGTTGGAACCGCGGAAGTAGCGGCAGGCACCCCTGAAACAATCACTGTCAATGTCAGCAACGGCGGCGATGTCAAAGCATCCTTTGATGTCAACCTGCTGGTCAACAGCGACCTGGTAGATACTAAAAATGTGACTTTAGAGGGTCGAGCCAGCCAACTGGTCACATTTACCGTAACTGAAAAGACGCCCGGTAAGTACGTAGTGTCCATTAACGCCAAACATAACGTGTCGTTCACGGTAAAATAAGCAGGGCACAGATATGCAGTACGTCGGCGTAGATATTATTGAAATATCCCGTATCGAGCGGCTGATCAAACGCTGGGGTAAAACTTTTCTGCAGCGTGTTTTTACACCCGCTGAACTTCGTGCCTACAGTAATGCCTCCTCATTGGCCGCGCGCTTTGCTGCTAAAGAGGCCGTGCTAAAAGCTCTGGACGCCTGCGACAAAGGCATCAGCTGGCAAGACATCGAAGTTCTGGCCGAAGCCAACGGCAAACCGTCGGTAAAGTTGTTGAGAAGAGCTAAATTACAGGCCGAAGAATCTGCCATTAAACGGATGAATATCAGTCTTTCCCACTCCAAAGAGTACGCAGTGGCTTTTGTCGTCGGGGAAACATAAATTAAATACGAATATCTAAATACGAAATATTAAATAAAATTAAAAGAATAAATCCTAAAAACTAGTCTTTTAAGATATTATGTCAATTATTGCCAGCCGCTAAAAACAGTAATAAGTAATTATGTCTTCTTTTTTTGCTTTAGCCATGGCGAGGTCTGACTGAAGACGGGCTACGGTTTTTTCCTGGAGACCTAATTTCCCTGATTGCCCCAACGCCTTTTGTAAAATCTTAACCGGAATATTAATTATTCCCGTGCCATCATGAATTTCACTATATAATTGCATTTCTGTATCCAGAAAGTCGACTAAATCTCTATCCCGGAACAGATTAAAACTGACTTTACCTAGTTTAATATCAAATACAGGATACGCATTAATACTCATTATTTAGACCTTCCTTTAGCACTTCGTATAGCCGCAATTGGGGCAGACGAAACAACCTTCCTGATAGGCTAATAAGCCGCCGCAATCGGGGCATTGTCCGGCAATGTTGCGTACCAGTCCGAAATCCTCGGTCTTGGCGGCGGCTTTGCCGTGGGGGAGTTCTTTCATCTCTGCGGCTTCGGTTTCGGTCTCGCCGCTGATATGTCTTTCCAACACGCTGCCTATGGCATCGGCGCAGGAAAGCACAGATTTTCCACCTTCCCAGGCAATGGATGGACAGCGGATACCGCGTAATTGTTTGACCACGGATGCCGGATCTACACCAGACCGTAAAGCGACAGTGATCAGACGACATACTGCTTCCAGTTGCGCAGAAGCACAGCCGCCTGCTTTCCCCAAAGTTGAAAATACTTCGCATAATCCATCTTCATCGGAGTTGATGGTGACGTACAATGACCCGCAGCCGGTATTGACACGCTCGGTGACACCGGTAGTGCGCTTGGCACGTTTACGGGGCTGTATCTTGATGTCAGGCTTTTTCTCGACCACTACAGGTTGAGTCGCAGCCTGCCCGGTGCTCATCGGCTGGCCTTCGCGGCTTCTGTCTCGGTAAATGGTGATGCCCTTGAGGTTTTTCTCGTAAGCCAGCATATAAACATTGGCGACGTCGCTTTTGCCGGCTTCATGAGAGAAGTTAACCGTCTTGGAAACGGCATTATCCGTATATTTCTGGAAAGCCGCCTGCATTTCAACATGCCATTCGGGGCTGATTTCGTGGGCGGTGACAAATACCTTTTTCACTTCGTTAGGCACGCCGGGGATATCACTTAAATGTGCGCCGCCGGCCAGCTGTTTCATTAATTCTTCGCTGTAAAAACCGCCCTCTTTGGCTGTTTCCTCGAAGTTTGGATTCGCTTCGATCATCTGTGCGCCGTCCAGAATATTGCGGGTGTAGACCAGTGCAAACAACGGCTCGATGCCGCCCGAACACCCGGCAATAATCGATAACGTGCCGGTGGGAGCAATGGTGGTGCGCGTGGCATTTCTGACCCTGATACCGCCCTGTACATCGTATTTACTGCCTTTAAAAGCGGGAAAAACACCGCGTTCTGCAGCCAGTTCCGCCGAGGCTTTGGTCGCTTCTGCCTGGATGAAACCCATCACATCCTCGACGATTTCCAGCGCCCTTTCGGAGTCATAAGGAATGCCCAGTTGCAGCAGCATGTCCGCATAACCCATTACGCCCAGACCGATTTTTCTGGTCTTCTTGGTCATATCTTCGATCTGCGGCAGCGGGAATTTATTAACATCGATGACATTATCGAGGAATCTGACGGCGGTTTTAACCGTGCGCCCCAGTTTCGCATAATCCACCTGGTATTTGCTGCCGGTTTTCACCAGCATGCGGCTGAGGTTCAACGAACCCAGATTGCAGGATTCGTAGGGTAACAGCGGCTGTTCGCCGCAGGGATTAGTGCTTTCGATCTTGCCCAGGTTCGGCGTCGGGTTTTCATTGTTAATCCGGTCGATGAAGACGATGCCGGGGTCGCCGGTCTTCCACGCCATCTCCACCATCGAATCAAAGACAACTTTAGCATTTGATTGTCCGGCTACTTCGTGGTTGTGTGGGTTGATCAAATTGTAATTGCTGCTGGATTTTACGGCTTCCATAAATTCCTGGGTAACTGCCACAGAGATATTGAAGTTCGTTAACACATTGGGGTTGTTTTTGGCATTGATAAATTTCATGATATCCGGGTGGTCGACGCTGAGGATGGCCATATTGGCGCCCCGCCGCATCCCGCCCTGTTTGATTACATCGGTCGCGGTATCAAAGGCTCGCATAAAGGACACCGGGCCGCTGGCGACGCCGCCGGTCGAACCCACGCGGTCGCTTTCCGGACGCAGGCGGGAGAATGAAAAGCCGGTGCCGCCACCGCTTTTGTGGATCAGCGCGGTATATTTTACCGCATCGAAGATCGATTCCATCGAATCGTCGATCGGTAATACAAAGCAAGCGGACAATTGCCCCAGTTCCCGTCCGGCATTCATCAACGTGGGAGAATTCGGCAGGAAATTAAGATTGACCATCGCGCCGTAAAACTCATTCTCCCAGCGCGTGACATCCGCCTTCGGGTCATAGATCAGTTCCGCCGCAGCAATGGCCCGCGCCACCCGCCGGAACAGCTGCTCCGGCTGCTCGGTCGGCTTCCCGGTTTTATCCCTTTTCAGATAGCGCTTTTCCAGTACCTTCAGCGCATTCTCTGTTAATTTAATATCGTCATTTTGTTTATTTTCCATTTCGTCTGCCTTTGTCGCTTTCATTTTTTCAATCGCCTCCCGCGTTTTTATCGGTTCTTCCGCATCTAAAAATTCTCTGACCAGTGCCAAAATCTCGGTTTCGTTGGTTGGCACCCGTTTTTCCTGTATCGGGGTATGGGAAACCATTTCCTCCATCCCAGGTAGTGGCTGCGCCGGATTGATCTTTTCCGGGGCCAGCTTCTTTTCCAGCCGTTCGATGACCTGCTTCGTCAGTTGTTCAATATGCTCCCGGTCGGAAATACCCATCCTCTCTGCCGCGGCAAATGTTGCTTTGGCGATCTGGTTCCGCGTAAATTGACTCAGTTCTGTCTGACGCCGTTTATTTTTACCGTTCATTTCCGTTTCTAATGACTTATTTATATTTATTATGCACTTGGATTTGTTGGGAACGCTAATGAAATTACATATTTATTTTCATTATATCCAAATCTTTGAGACTCAACTCGGCAGTTTTTAATGATATTCCCCTTTTTAAAAGATTGGTGTGAAATAATAATACCATCATCGAGATATGCTTTATAAATAGACGAAGTAGCATCCACCTGTTTTGTAATAGGGGAAAAACTCGATAATACCGATGTAGTCTTCCCTGGTCCGATAGACCAATCAACCCTTAAAGTTTTTGGTTTATATTTAGAACCATCCTTCCAAAGTACTGCAATACATGGATGTTGACTAATTTCTGCAATTCTTAGTGCAGTAGATGGAATCGAAACTCCGAATATTTGTGCTAATCGCCCAACTGAACTAACTGACAAGCCGAAATTATTTAAATACTCCCCAAAAATGATTTCAGGCATTAATAATTCTGTAGCAACGACATCACATAGATGTTCCCTGAATTTTAAACGATTTTTAGTTTCGCCTTGTAGATTAGAGTTCCGATATTCAATACTGGGTATATAGCGTTCTAATTTTAATTCGTTGAATAGTATATGTCCGATTTCATGTGCAATCGAAAATCGTTTCCTAACAGCATGGTGATTCTGGTTCACTTTGATCAAATAACCGCTACGCATCTTAAGTAATAATCCGCTTGTTTTTCCTAAATCTGCTTCAGAAATCCGACTGATGTGCGTTAAACCAGCATATTCTTCTAGAACAAATGGTGGAGTTTTATGTCCCCTAATTTCAATAACACGTTTTACAAGTTCTTTCGCCCGTTCTAAAATTAGAAGATAAGCTTGATTTGAATCTAATATAGATTCCAAGTTTTGGTTGTTAGAATCATGGTTGGTTGAAGTATTATCCATTAAATTGCCTTAATGTATAAGTTTTTGACTTCCCACTAATTTTCTTCATCAAGTATAACAGTTATTGCGTCTATACATTCTTCGTCTGTAAAGACATCTGACGTATCTTCAATGCCTCTTTGCCTAGCCGAAGTAAGTACAAAAGCATCCATTAAGTTATGAAGAAATTCTGAAGTAATCCATTCATTTTTAGTAGCAATACCCCTTTGAATATAATTTTCTGAAACCCCTGTTAATCCTGCCAACTCTAA
Source organism: Dehalococcoidia bacterium (assembly GCA_003162335.1). Taxonomy (GTDB): domain Bacteria; phylum Chloroflexota; class Dehalococcoidia; order Dehalococcoidales; family Fen-1064; genus Fen-1064. Next base: position 106 of record PMMG01000056.1, on the reverse strand, counting down.
TGAAGACATATGTTTCTTTCTCATCCATTTTTGAATAGCTGTCCAAATATTGTTGAATTCTTTCTTATCGATACCCATTTATTTTCTCCTCATTATTAATAATTAT
>PMMG01000098.1:156-19478 GCA_003162335.1 Dehalococcoidia bacterium | reverse complement strand
AAGTAGCTTTGGATGAGGCTACAACCTGCTGTACCTGAGCGCTCATCTCTTCGGTGGAAGCCGACATCTGCTGGGTAGCAGCGCTGTTCTCTTCGATGGTGGCGGCGACAACATTTGTAGAATCGCTCACCTGAGTCTTGGCAGTTGCCATCTGTTTGGCGGCTTTAGAGTTGCTGGCGGCAACATTGCTGACGCCGTCAATAACTTTGACCATTTCATTGGCGGAGGCGCTCATTTCTTCAGCAGCAGCGGAGATTTGTTCAATCTGCGATACCATGCTGTTGACCGCTTCCATAATATGTGTCAAAGCGGAACCGGCTTCATTGGCCAGTTTGGAACCTTCTTCNNCCTTCTTCGGCCTGTTTCGCACCGTCATTGGAAGCTTTGATAGATTCGCCGACGCCCTTTTGTACAGCGCCAACCAGGGAGGCAATTTCTTTTGTTTCTTTCGCAGTGCGTTCTGCCAGTTTCTTGACTTCATCAGCAACGACGGCAAAACCTCTGCCTTGCTCACCTGCTCTGGCAGCTTCGATTGCAGCATTCAAAGCAAGTAAATTTGTCTGGGCGGCAATGTCATCGATAACCGCGATCACATTACCAATTTCTTCGGAATGTTTACCAAGTTCGGTGATAGTGCGGGAGACATCCTGCATGGAGGAATGAATCTTGGCAATTCCCTCTATCGTCTTTTCTACTGTGTTAGAACCCTGGCGAGCCACTTCGGCGGCTTTTGTCGCGCTATTGGCAGCTTCCTGGGCATTGCTGGCAGTCTGTTCTGCCGCGCCGGATACCTGTTTGACAATGTCGGCAGCCTGTTCGACCGCGGTAGTCTGTTGATTACTGCCCTCGGCAACCATATCGATGGACTTGGAAAGCTCATCCAGTGCGTTGCGGACTCCGCCGATACCTTTGGTCTGTTCTTCAGCGCCCTTGGCGATCTGCTGGCTGACGCCGGCGATCTGTTCGGTGGCTGAGCCTGATTGTTCTGATGACGTGGTAAGTTCCGCGCTGGCGGAAGCCATGGAAAGGGCATTATCTTCCACTTTCTTGACCAGCTGGCGCAGATTAGTTACCATCTTGCTAAAAGCAGTGCCGAGTGTATCCTTGTCAGATTTGGCTTTAACTGTGATCGTGAGGTCGCCGTCAGCGATGCTATCCGCGGCCTTCGACATATCTTTCAGATACGTCACAACTTTACTAAGGGACTTTCCCATGTCTCCGGTCTCATCACTAGAGTTAATATAAAACTCCTGATCTGCATCACCGATGGCCAATTTTTCTGCGACATTGGCAGCCTTGCGTATATTATTGGAGATAATGCGGCTGAATAAGAAAACAAATATGAAGCAAGCTATTGCCAGAATAGCGCCGATAACCATGTACTGGTTTCTCTTGGCGCTCACCTGTGTATTGACGTCTACGGTAAAGATACCGGTACCGACGATCCAACCCCAGGGCGTGAATTCTTTCACGTAACTGGTCTTGTTCTCAAATCTATTGGCATCTGTGCCGTATTGCCATGAATATGTAACGTAGCCAGCACCATTCTGTTTACAAACATTGACCATGTTTACAAACATGGGTTGTCCCTTATGATCCAAATAAGTGGTAAGATCCTCGCCATCCATTGCAGGTTTGGTCGGGTGCATGATCATAGTAGGCTTGGCATCATTGATCCAGAAATATCCGGAGTTATCATCACCGTATCGCAGCGCCCCTACCTGATCCATGGCAAGAGTTTTAGCGGCTTTTTCCGTGAGTGCTCCCGATTGTTCTTGTGTGTAAGCGTTGTTGATCAGACTATAAGCCGCTTGCACATATTGTTTAGTCTCAAGCTGCTTTTCCGACATTAATGAAGTCTGTAACCCCGGTAATATGATACCGAGTATCAGGCCCAGAAATGCAGCGACTACCGCCAACCCCACAAAAACCATTTTCCACTGAATAGTAAACCGAATTTTTCTTTTCCCTTTGACTGATTTGTCGTCTTCCTTGAACATTTAATCCCCCTTTAATAATTATTGTTAAGACGTTAGTCTTTGTTCCCTGCTTCCATTTTCTGCCTCAGCAGTAGCACGCATTTGTAAAATTGCTGCGGCAGCAGATAACTGCACGCCGCGGTAATCCCCTTGACATTTAGGTGAAATCTTTGTTGTTAGGAAAATTCTGACATCATTAAGCAACCCCAACAAGGCATACCCGGTTCAAGATTGGAGAACCGCGAGGCTCATATACCTGAACCTATCGGATAATGCCGTATCTTGAATGGGAAGATAGTACTAAGAAAATCGCATGTCCTTGATATATGGCATGAGTTTTAAGCGACTAGTTTTGAGTAAATTATTAATAATCAAATTTCCGATCAGGCCCGGCTAGATTTGCGGCGCTAACCGCCAAATGTTAAACTTATATGAACAATCTGGAAAGGTGACGGCTGATGGATATTCTCACCCTATTATTAATCCTGATCTCAATAGCGTTAACAATATTGATAATTTACGGGGCGATATGCGCAATAAAGTCCTATAATTTGTTAAAAGAAATCGTCGAATCCGGGACGATAACATCCTTTTCTAAATACAAGCTTAAAAAACAGGCTGAAGAGATAATCGCTTCCGGGCGTATCGACTTTTTACACAGGGACAACATTATCGAGTTGGCGGCATCACTGCGCAAAATAGAAGATGACCCTGTGTGCCAACGGCAGGCAGACAAACTTGAGGAGATGCTCAAAGCAAAACCGGCAAAATAATGGTTGAGTAGTCCGTTGACAGTTATGAGTCGTGAATATTAGAAACCTCACCCCTGACCACGCTCCGTGACCGGGCGAGGGAAAATAAAAATGCATTGACTTGTTACAGTGATCTGCTCGTGAGTACCCCCTCCGTATTCGTTATCGAACATCGCAGCGTGTATTGACTTGATTTCCAGCGCATTGATAGTTAGAATGTAATTAGTGGGAATGTACCGTCCTCGGGAATGTGCGACAACCACACCTCGATGATACAAACCATCACCTGCTTCTGTTCGCTTGCATATAATTGAATATCCGGGCCGCAGCTTTTCCTGAAAATGCCGGCGGCTTTCTGAGCCAGATGATAAAAACAAGGAGAGGTGCAAAATGGCAATAGTATTCGATAAAAAAGATACCCAAAATGTCGGCAGCTGGCAAGATCTTTTCGTACCATCCTATAACGAACGGATCAAAAATCTGCGTGAAAATGCGATCCGGACGCCGGAGATCTGTCTTGAGCGCCTCCGGGTTGAAATGAAAGTCTACGAACAATATAAGGATGAACCGCGAATCATCCAGCGCGCCCGTTTCCTGGAAGCTTTTCTCAAAGAAAAGACGATCCACATCTGGGATAATGAACTGATTATCGGCGGTATCAACAGTAAAGTACGCGGTTCGACGATCATACCCGGTGATTATTCCTGGCTGGAGAGCGAACTCGACGACCCGGTGCGGGATCCCCAGATCCGCCCGTTTGACCGCCATATTATCCATCCCGAGGAGCGAAAAGAGCTGCGGGAGGTAATTTTCCCTTACTTTAAGGGTAAAACACTGGCCGATTACAATCTGGCCAGAGTAGATGACGACCTGAAAGAACATGCTTTTGCAGGAACTTCTTCCTGCCCGCATATTCCTTCCCTGGCGGACTGGCAAATGGGTGGCGACATCGGCCACCAGATGGCGAACTATGAGAAAGTGCTGCACAAGGGCCTGAAAGGAATAAAAGCCGAGGTTGAATATTATCTGGCCCAGGTAGACCAGCCGTACGACCATTACAGCATCAAAGAAAAGAAGGATTTCTACAAAGCCGTCCTGATTTCCGTCGATGCTGCCATCGCTTACGCCAAACGGTACGCCGACCTGGCGCGGGAAATGGCTGCCAAAGAAACCAAACCGAAACGGAAGAAAGAACTGGAACACATCGCTGAAGTTTGCACCCAGGTACCGGCAAATCCTGCCCGCAACTGGCATGAAGCCCTACAATCGGTATGGATGTTGCACGTCGTTATATCCTGCGAAATGGCCAGCCTGGTGCATTGTTTCGGCCGTTTCGACCAGTATATGTATCCTTTTTATAAAAAATCTGTAATTGACGAAAAGACAATGAACCACGACCAGGCACTGGAACTGCTGGAATGCTTCTGGATCAAATGCAACGGCGCTATGCTCCGCAGCTATGAATTTGTCAAAGTTCTAACTGGCATGGGGCTGGGCCTGGTATTAACGATGGGCGGACAAACCCGCGACGGCAAAGACGCCTGCAACGACGTAACCATGCTATGTCTGGAAACCGATGAGCAATTAGGTGTGCTGCTGCCCGAAACGGCATTCAGAATGTGGGAAGGCACCCCGGACAAATATCTCCGCAAAGCTACCGAGCTGGTGCGGCTGGGATACGGCAAGCCAAAGTTCATCATGGATAAAAAAGGCGTCCAGATGGTGGCTAAAGGATATCCGGAATTAACTATCGAAGACTGGCGGGAATATTCCCTGCTGGGCTGCACCGAAACGAATTTACCGCATATTACGATGGGTAACTTATACGAATCCAACAGTGTCGCGGCAAAAATTCTGGAACTGGTCATCAATAACGGCAAATGCGCCATCTGCGGCAAACAGATCGGGCCTTTGACCGGCGACCCGCGCACTTTCGAGTCGATCGATGGTGTGCGCCAGGCTTTTCGCGAACAGGTCTTTTACTGGATGACATACAACGCCAAAGGCTCGAAGACGTTAAAGGAAGCGCAATCTGCCTGGTATCCCGCGCCCTTCAGTTCATCCCTGTCCGAAGGACCACTGCAGCGCGGTATTGACGTCACACAGGGCGGCGCCTGGTTCACCACCTACGGCGCGTTTATCGCCGGGCTGGCAGATACCGCCGATTCGCTGGGCGTGATCGACCGGCTGATTTTCCGCGAAAAGAAACTGACCTGGGATGAATTAACGAAAGCATTGAAAGCAAACTGGCAAGGCTATGACAATTTACGTCAGCTTTGCATCAACGGCGTGCCTAAATACGGCAACGATATTGACGCTGCCGACGAATGGGCGGCATTTGTGCTGGACACCTGGGCCGACAGCCTTGATTGGATCAACACACAGAAAGAACTTTTACCGCCGTGGGGCGGCCGGTGGGTCGGGGCAATTATCACCGGGTCAAACACTGTAGCCTTCGGGCATAATGTCGGCAGTTTACCGAACGGACATATCTATCCTTCCCCGCTGGCAGATACGATGTCGCCGGTACAGGGTATGGACAAGAGCGGCTCGACGGCAGTGATCAAATCGGCCAGTAAATTACCGATGCACCGCCTGGCATTAGGCGGCCCGCTAAACCTCCGGTTAAGCCCGCAGTTTATCGCAACGGAACGGGATATAGAAAATGTGATGTCCTTCCTCCGGGCGATCGAGAATGAGGGCATTTACCACGTCCAATTCAATATCATCTCCAGTGAAGAACTGAAAAAAGCAATGAAAGAGCCTGAGAAATACCGCGATTTAATGGTGCGGGTGGCCAGTTTCACCGCCTATTTCGTAGACCTCACCGAAGAGCAGCAGTTAGACATCATCCACCGGACCGAGCATCAAGGCTGTTGCTAGCATGTCATTTGCAGATTGGAAGATAAAAACGGGTGGCGCTCAGACGCCAGCCCACGGTGACAGCCGTCTGGTGCTGAGCATTACCCGAATGACGATACACAACGGACCGGGCATGCGGACACTGATCCTTTTCAAGGGTTGTCCGCTACACTGCATCTGGTGCTCCACGCCGGAATCGCAGAAGACCAAACCGGAACTGGGCGTCTATCCGATGAAATGCATCAGATGCGGCGACTGTATACCAGTCTGTCCGACCAAAGCCATCAGTTTGCCTGACGGCAAACTAACAGTCAACCGTTCATTATGCAATGTTTGCGGCAAGTGCGTGGATGTTTGCAACGCTAAAGCCCTGGAAATCATGGGACACCGGATGACCATCACACAGCTGGTAACTGAAGTTAAAAAAGACGAAATTGTCTATAAATATTCGCATGGCGGCGTCACCATTTCCGGCGGAGAGCCGCTGTTCGATACAGAATTTGCGCTGAACCTGTTAAAGGCGTTTAAAGCTGAAGGCATCAATACCGGCGTAGATACCTGCGGCGAAGTGCCATGGAAAGGCCTGGAACCGACTTTACTATATGTCGACTTTTTTCTATGGGATATCAAGCATATGGATCCGGAACAGCACAAAAAACTGACCGGCGTTTCAAATAAGTTGATTCTCAGCAATGCTAAAGCGGTGGCGGCGCGCAATGTTCCGCTTTACATCAGGATACCACTGATTCCGGGTTACAACGATTCGGAGGAAAATATCAGGGCTACCTGCGAATTTTCCCGCGGATTAGCATCCGTAGTTCAGGTGGATATCATGCCGCTGCACCACCTGGGAAAAGCACGCTACGACAGTCTGGACCGGATGTACCCCATCGCCGGACTGGCGCTTTATTCGGACGAAGCTATCCTGGGTATCAAGCACATAGTGGAATCTTACGGATTGAAGTGCGTGATACAAGCGTAGCCAGATAAATTCTAATATCCAATATCGAAATACTAAACAAATTCGAATATAAAAATATCAAAAAACAAAGAGGGAGTGCTTTGAATTGCACTCCCTCTTTTATATTTTTAAATTGGTCGTGAGGAGAATTATTTTCCGGGGAAAACATCCTCGATAGATTTCTGGGCGGGATATTTGACCTCGCCGGCAACTTTGGAAGGCAGGATGATGGTCGCTTTGCCCTGGGTGACACGGTCGCCGCGCTGGTTGTCTCCCCAGTGGTCAATATCGACACAGTATTTGCCGTCATCAATGTATTTCTTCGTGATCTTGCCGCGGTAATAACATGTATCGCCGTGCACAACAAAGCCACGGAATTGGATGGAGTATTTCCACAGGAAGCCGTCATCGCCCATCCAGTTGGTGAACAGGATGGAGACCAGACATTCTCTTTCGACGCCGAGGTCGTAGTTACCCTGCACGCCGACAGCTCTGCCGAGTTCATAATCGGCATGCGGACCTAAGGTTGTCCGTGCGTTAATTCTGGGGTCGTAAATACCGCCGTCGCCGCCGAGTGGGAACCGGATACCTTTAACACCGGCAGCTGAGACCCAGGCAAAGAAACTATTAATATTCCACGGCCCGACGACGATATAACCGAGGGAATCACCCTCGCTCACATCTTCCCAATAGCGCGGCTTGTTGCCACGCATCTCTTCCTTTAACTTGTCCGCTTCGATTTTAGCGATTTCCTCATCTGTATAGCGGTAGGGTTTGGCGAATTCTTCGTATTTGCCCTTACTCTTTGATTCTTCATCGCTGGGGGAATGATGGACGAATCCCTTAGCCAAAGCTAATACCTGTCCCTTATGGTTCCGGTATTGGCATATACTCGTGGTTACCATCATCTGACCGGCGAAACGGCTTTTCACGATTTTAGCGTCAATCAAGCCGACGCCATTAAAGTCTAAACGGTCGTCTTCGTAGACAGGCAGTAAATATTCCCATTCGTTGCCGCTGTTGAAGGCCCGGGCGCCGGCGGTATGATAACCGCCCATATGCTCATCGGACACTTCCTCGTGCGCCAGGGGGTCGAGATGATGCGCTGAACTCGAAAGGAATGTGGGTTGCGCAATCAGACGGCCGTATTTGGTATTCTTGGCATATTCTGCATCCCGGTAACGGGGGTTAAAATCGCCGATACCGTTCGAATACCTCCGGATGTTATCCGCAGATGCCAGATCAGTGTAAACAATGGAACCGCGCGGCAAGCCCTTGGCCATCGTGAATTTATCAAATTTCTGAATGCCCCGCCGGCTGAGAACATAAGCAAGCCTTTCTTCCAAACTCGGTACTTTAAAATCCGCCATCGTAAAAATTCCTCCAAATATTTGTCGATAGTGTTAAAATTTTACACCTTGTGCGTGATTGAAGTCAATTTAAATCAGCTTAAAAATTAGCCTGCGATGTCTCATTTTGATATTATTTAGAAAATATTATCGCTATAGAAATCGTCAAAGAAGTAGTACCATCATTGATAAAAATGCTATATACTAACAGCATCGATAGCGACAGGAGGCTTGAGAAGATGACTAAAAATAAATGGATTGATGTCACCGCTCCACTGGTAAACGGAATGGTGGTATGGACCAACGATATCAAGGTGCAAATTGAGCGCCGTGTTTCCATGGATAGAGGCGACCTGGTCAATAACTCTACGATATCAATGGGCGCGCATACCGGCACGCATATGGATGCGCCGCTGCATTTTATAGCTAAGGGAAAAAGCATCGATCAGGTTCCGTTCGATGCGATCATCGGACCAACCCGGGTGATTGAAATCAAGGATAAGGTTTCTATCAAGGCTGACGACCTCAAACCGTACAACATCAAGCGCGGGGAACGGATCCTGTTTAAAACGCGCAATTCTCCCGCTAGCTGGCAAAACAAAAATTTCGCGGAGGATTTTGTTTTTATCACAAAAGGGGCCGCCCAACTACTGGCATATACGAAAGTTGCCTTGGTCGGGGTGGATTATCTCTCTGTCGGCAGCCCGGTTGATCCGGAGAAAGGCATGAAGGATGTTCACGAAATTTTGCTGGGCGCGGAAATCTGGCTGATCGAGGGATTGAACCTGACCGACGTAAAACCTGGAAATTATAATCTGATTTGTTTGCCTCTCAAACTGATGAATGCCGAAGGTTCGCCGGTGCGCGCCGTTTTGCAACGGATTCCATAAAAATAGTACCGTATGATAACAGGGGGTAAAATCATGAGCGCCAAGAGTAGCAAAGCGGGTTCTGAATGGATCGATATCAGCGTCACATTGCACGAAGGAATGATCGCCTTTTCGAGCGAACCGCTGTTACAACTGGAACGCCGCCGCTCGATCGCGCGCGGACACAAGGCAAATAACACTACCATCCATATGAGCGTACACTCCGGCACCCACATGGATGCGCCCCGGCACTTTGTCGCCGACGGCAAGACAATCGACCAGATGCCTTTCGATATCACGCTAGGACGGGCAAGAGTGATCGAAATTACCAACCCTGTTTCCATTAAAGCGGAAGAACTGGCGCAGCATAATATCAAACGCGGCGAACGGATCCTGCTAAAAACCCACAATTCTCCCAAATTCTGGCAGGCTGATGCTATTTCGATGGATTACTTATATATTACGAGAGGCGCAGCCCGATTCCTGGTTGAGGCCGGGGTGAAGCTGGTCGGTATCGATGCGCTTTCGGTCGGCAGCCCGGTAGACCCGGACACCACCACGCCGGATACACACCAAATATTACTGGGGAACGAGATCTGGATCATCGAAGGCTTAAATCTAACCGGGGTAAATCCCGGAAATTACAACCTGATATGTCTTCCGCTGAAACTGAAAGACACCGAGGGCTCGCCGGTGCGGGCAATCATAAGCAAACTCTAAATTAGAAATCCTAAATACGAAACAATAAACAAGAATCGAGATTATTAAATTCTTTTTTAGTCCTTCCCTACAAAGTAGGGAGAATCCTTTTTCCAGTGGCACAGGCGTGCCTGCCTGTGAGCTACCTTCACAATATTTTGTGCTATAATTCAAATCATTCAAGAAGCAAACATCCCCTTTTAATATATTTCAATCAGGACCAGCTTTAATGAATAAATCTGAAAACGTAAATATGCCCAAACGGCGCATTAGCAAGCAGATCAACATCGGTGGGGTGAAGGTGGGCGGCGGCGCCCCGATTACAGTACAATCGATGGCCAATACAGACACCCGTGATGTTATGTCAACTATCCGGCAGATCAAGGAACTGGAAGAGTACGGCTGCGAGATCATCAGAGTGGCCGTCCCCGATATGGAAGCCGCGCAGGCGCTGAAAAAGATTAAAAAAGGCATTAAAATCCCGTTGATCGCGGATATTCATTTCGATTATAGATTAGCACTGGCGGCGCTGGAATCCGGCGTCGACGGCTTCCGCCTGAACCCGGGCAATATCGGGGACCGCGCACAGATCAAGCAGGTGGTACTGGCTGCCAAAGAACGGGCGGTTCCCATCCGTATCGGTCTGAATGCAGGCAGCCTGCCGAAGAATAATAAAGTTAAAAATGTTGCTACACGCATGGTGGATTCGGCAATGGAACAAGTGTTATTACTGGAAAGCCTGGATTTCGATCTAATCAAGATCTCCCTGAAAGCCTTCGATGTCCCCACAACCATTGCCGCCTATAAAGCCATTGCGAAAAAAATGCCTTATCCTTTACACATCGGCATTACAGAAACCGGCACGCCGCGCACTGGGATCATCCGCAGCAGCGTCGGCATCGGCACGATGTTATATATTGGCATCGGCGATACCATCCGCGTTTCCCTGACGGCGGATCCGAAGGAAGAGGTAATCGCCGGTTACGAGATTTTGAAAAGCTTGAACCTGAGGCAGCACGGACCGGTACTGGTCAGCTGTCCGTCCTGCGGACGCACGGAAGTGGACATCATCAAACTGGCGCAGCAGGTGGAAACGGAACTACAAAAAATCCGGAAGCCGATCAAAGTGGCGGTGATGGGATGCGTAGTCAACGGTCCCGGCGAAGCGAAGGATGCCGATGTAGGCATCGCCTGCGGCAAAAACAGGGGTGTTCTCTTCAAAAACGGTGAACAGATAGGGGTGGTGGAGGAAAAGGACTTCCTGCAGGCTTTGATGGACGAAATTAACAAGTTATAAACCGTTGTAGCAAACTAACGAACAGGAGGTATCTGCAATAATGCCTAAAGTTCGACAGTTCATCAACCAGAAGTGGTTTCAGATACTCATAATAGGAGCAGTGCTCTTTTTCGCGGCAGAGCAGGCGTTAAAATTCACCAATAATATCAATTTCGTACCGACGGTAATCCTTCTCGGCGCCTTCCTTGTCCCGGCGGCATTCGTGGCCTATTTCTACAGTCAGGAACAGGTACTGGACAAGGCCAGTCATTTGGCGATCCCGCTTTCGCTGGTGGCAGCCTGTTTTCTGGCCGGCGGAGTGATCGGTTCGGTGGTGGCAGGATTTTTTGAATTTACCACACTGCGTGTTTCCAGTATTTCCACCCTTTTAGGCGCCGCAGCGATCGAAGAAGCCGCCAAGCTGATATTCCCGGCTGCAATATTTTTACAAAGGCGTTACCGCTCGGAAGCAGACGGCCTGTTTTTCGGCGTCACTTGCGGCATGGGATTTGCCGCACTGGAAACCATGGGTTACGGGTTAACAACATTGATTCAAACACGGGGCGATGTGGGATCATTGCAGGAAATATTACTGATACGAGGATTACTGTCTCCGGTAGGACATGCCGCCTGGACAGGGCTGGTATGCGCGGTGCTGTGGCGGCAACGCGAGAAGGGCGGGAAATCGGCTATCCCTGTTGTTATTGGCACATTTATTGCAGCTGTTGGTTTACATTGGGTTTGGGATATTACCAGCACTTCCAGCAAGTTATATATAACATATCTGGGATATGCCGGAATCGGCGCGGTCAGCCTGACATTGCTGATATGGAGACTCAGAGACGCCCGAAAAATAGCAAAGGCAAAATTGTTACAAACGCCGGGGTAATTAATTCCCTGCGGGATTAAAAATGTCATGTATACAAATCTCGGTTTTCTAACTTCTCATAACGGCAGCAACATGCAGGCTGTTATTTCAGCCTGTAATTCCGGTTTGTTAAAAGCCAAACCGACGGTGGTTATCAGTAATAATAGTAATTCAGGAGCTCTATTAATAGCAAAACAAACCGGTATTCCATCATTTCACCTCAGTACGAAAACACATCCGATATCTGATGAATTGGATCTGGCAATATTAAACGCCTTGATTTCTCATAAAGTAGATTTAGTAATACTGGCAGGATATATGCGTATATTGGGGAAACGGACATTAACTCGATATCAAGGAAAGATTATTAACATTCATCCTGCCTTGTTACCAAAACACAGCGGTCCCGGAATGTACGGCATCCGTGTACATCAAGCAGTTTTAGCAGCCGGAGAAAAAGAAACGGGAGTTACCATCCATCTTGTTGATAGTGATTACGATCGCGGCGCAATTATCGCCCAATCAACAATTGCCATCCTGCCGGATGATACAGCCGAAAGCCTTTCAAATCGAGTATTAGAACGGGAACATAACTTTTTAGTAGAGACGATCGGTAAAATTATTGCCGGAGAAATCAAATTAAACAAAATCAATCAATAAGGGAGTTATCCAATATTTTAATCGATGCACTCTCTCTCAAACTCTCTCCCATTCGTACCTCCGGGACTGTAAGCCTGATATGGGAGAGGATAGCTTTCCCTCCCATGTTGTTATTACCGCTTTCCATCAAATATTCAGATTACAAATTATTTTACCTGGATAACCTCGATCTTTATCACATTTTTAACCCACAGCGCTGCACGCGTAACCCGGAATTGACAGGTCATGACACCAAATTCCAGCGGGCCAGTGCCGGCTTCGAGCGGCGCGCCGTTACTTTCGAAGGCGACAAACAGTTTCGGTACCATCACGGGCGCAGTCGTGGTCAGACCGGAAAGACCGTCGTAAATATCAATGTTCCCGTTCGTGACCTGATTATAAGAAAACGTCTCGGCATTATTATTCGAAGAGGTAATTTTAACACGATTACCCGTCGAAATACCGCCGATCGTATTTAAAATATCAGTTAAGGCCACGCCTTTATACTCGATCGGCCCGCTGATTTTATTGCTGTTATCGATCTGACCGGCAAATCCGGAAAGGTTTGGCATTTCCTCGATTTGCGCGATGGAAAATGTTTTTATCTTTGTGCCATTCGCTACAGTCAAGACGACAGGATCTGTTGATGTCTGATTTTGTACCATCGCAGGCGCGTTTTTGCCGCAAGCAACAACTGTTGTCAGCACCTGTAGCAGCGCAGCAATCAACGCAATTTGAAATACACGCTTTTTCACTATAATTATCCTCTGTTCACTGCATTTATTATAGCCTAAACACGGCCAAAAATTATTGCCCTGTTTACTTGACATCTTTATAAAGTATACTTTACAATAGGAATATAAGAGTGCCAGGAGTGACTGCACTATTTTAATCAAGGCGCCGGATGATGCCTGACCCATCATTCTATGCCAGTCATTAAGATACTCAGTCTTTCCTGGCATCTTTGTTTTTGAGGATAAACCAGGTTAACAATCCTTCCAATACATTTCAGGATTCCGCACGTTTGCTTTGGCAGATTGTAAACAAAACGCTGCTGGCGGTCGGGTTCGTACATCATAGTTTACTTCGTAAAGAATGAGTATCTTCGAAAACCAGACCCTAGGAATTGGATCCCGACTTTCGTCGAAATGGATGCCTAAATTGGCGTATTACCCCCTGAATGTGAAATAATGATTAAAAATGAACTATAGGAATTAAAAACATGCGTTTGACAAAATTATTCGGAAAAACACAACGGGAAATTCCCGCCGAAGCAGATACAATCAGCCACCAGCTGCTTTTACGCACAGGCATGGTCAATCAGGTAACCGCCGGGGTGTATACCATCATGCCGCTGGCCTGGCGCAGTCTGAAAAAAATCGAAAACATCGTACGGGACGAAATGAATAAGGCCGATGGGCAAGAGATCACGATGCCGGTGCTGCAACCACTCGAGCTATGGCAGAAATCCGGCCGTGCCGAGATCTTAGGCAAAACGCTGTTTACGTTTAACGACCGCCGCGAACACTCCTTAATACTGGGTCCGACCCACGAAGAAGTGGTAACCGAACTGGCCGCCCGTCATGTCCAGAGTTACCGCGACCTGCCGTTAATGGTCTACCAGATACAAACCAAGTTCCGCGACGAACCGCGTCCGCGTGCCGGACTGGTGCGCCTGCGCGAGTTTGTGATGAAAGACCTCTACAGCTTTGATGTGGACGAAGCCGGTGTCGAAATCAGTTATCAGAAAATGCTGCAGGCTTACGAGAATATTTATAAACGTTGCGGATTGAAAGCAATTATCGTTGAGGCGGATAGCGGCGCCATCGGCGGTAAATTCTCGCATGAATTCATGCTGCCCACGGAGAGCGGGGAGGATACTGTCATTTCCTGCCCCAAGTGCGGCTATACCGCTAACGCAGAAAAAGCCGTGTTTAACAAAGGCGCAACCAAGAGCGACCCGCCTGCGGCAATCGAGGAAGTTGCTACACCCGGCAGGAAAACAATTGAAGAACTGGAGGCTTTCCTGAAAATATCGGCGAGGCAAACACTGAAGGCCGTTTTTTATATGGCCGATAATAAATTCGTATTTGTAGTAATCCGCGGCGATTTGCTGGTCAATGAGATCAAATTGAAAAACGCCTTGCACTGCCAGGAATTAAGATTAGCCACCGACGCAGAGGTAAAAGAACAGGGCATTGTTGCCGGCTCCGCTTCTCCGGTCGGACTGAAGGGAATAATGGTGGTTGCCGATGATTCCGTCAATTCCGGCACCAACTTCATTGCGGGCGGTAACAAACCGGACCTGCACATTAAAAACGTGAATTACCCACGCGATTTTCATGCGGATATCGTGGCGGACATCGGATTAGCCGAAGCCGGCAGCCGCTGCGCCAAATGCAATTCCAAATTCGGCGCGGTCCGGGGCATCGAGGTCGGGCATATCTTTGTTCTGGGGACAATCTACAGCACCAAACTGGGGGCGAATTACATCGATGCGGCAGGAGTGTCGCACCCGATCGTGATGGGGTGTTACGGACTGGGCTTGAGCCGTTTGTTGGCCGCAGCCATCGAACAACATCATGACGATAAGGGGATCATCTGGCCGATGCCGATCGCGCCTTACCAGGTCTATCTGTGTCCTTTGTACCGCGAAGGCACCAAAGTCGCGGAGACTGCCGAAAAGATCAATGCTGAACTGGAAGCAGCCGGACTGGAGGTGCTTTTCGACGACAGGTTGGAATCTCCCGGCATAAAATTCAACGACGCCGATTTATACGGAATACCTTTACGCATCACTATCAGTCCGCGCACGCTGGAGAAGAACAGCGTCGAGGTGAAATGGCGCGCAGAAAAAGAGGCGAAGATTATGCCGATTGAGGGGATTGCCAGTGTAATCAAGCAGATGGTTAGCGAGAAATTATAAAGCGATATTCGATTGGATTCTGGTCTTCGCCAGAATGGAATGACAAAAAGAGGTTGGTTATATTAATGGCCAACCTCTTTTTTATTTAAAATTTAACGTTACTTAAGAAGCCGGATTTAGCACCCTTCCGATAAAAAGGATTGCGCCAGTTTGGATATCCCGGATCAGGAAGACGAAGGGACGGTCGACGGTCAATGAGTTTGCCGGCATTGCTGCCCCGACCATGATAACACCGGTAGCAGCGGCGGCTTCGGTGCCTTCTTCATCAACAGCGACGAAGGCTTTATGCACCACATCGCTAATGATCAAATTAGGTTGGCCGGTGATGCCGGAAAAATCGGCTTTGTCGGTAAAAGCAACGGGCATCCCCAGTGCGGACAGTGCCTGCTTCAGGCTGAAACTGGAATCAAACTGGAACTTGGGCAGAGCTAACACCATGAAGCTGCTTTTCAGGCTGCCGATAATACCGGAAATACTATCCGCGGTCATGCCTGATTCGAATGTGTTGAACTGGCCCGCATCCGGCACAATGATATCCATCGCCACTTCGTTACCGCTGTAGGGCAGTTCGACCGCCTGATATCCTGAGCCCTTGACGTAGCTGTAAGATCCCTCGTGGTTCATCATCGGCACTGAAACTGTACTGCTGTTGAGCAGATTAAAGTTGCCGTTAGATGTTGATTCTTTGGCAAAAGGATTCTGCCAAGCCGCGTCAAAATAAATGGCGTTGGTCAGAACAAACCGGGTAGCAGGCGTAATGGAACCCTGCGGCAGCAGGTCTTTGATGCGGTTATTGGTCTGGTCACTGACCCAGTTATTGATCGTAACGCGGGAAGGCTCAGGCGAATTTTTGAAATCCAGCAGATTCATGCCGGTGCCGTAATTTTGCGCCAGAATTTTCAGGAACGCCGATTGTATGGTAAAGTCCTGCTGGCCCCACAGCGCATTCGCGATGTTCAGAGCAAAGCTTTTGCCATTCGTGCCCTGTGCATTCTGCCCGCGGCTGGCCAGATCCAGCGCCAGTTGATTAAAAGCGGGATGCAACTGCCCTTGCGGTAATGTGAAATGGAGGGCACTACCCATCTGTTTCTCAGTATCCCCGACTGCTCCGGCATAGGTCATACCAAGCGCAGTGGAAATAGAATAAGGTGAATAGAACAGGTTACCGGTGTTATCTTTTTTCAGCTGTTGATATAGGGTAAAAGCAAAGGCGCTGTTCCCTTTGACGAGAGATGACAATTGCGTGTCACTGACATTCGGCGCGGTGACGCGGGGAGCATCGGCTTTTAATACCTTAAAACCGACGGCCTGACTTGTCGGCGATGTGGTAACAGGCGAAGTCGTCGGAAGGGTCGTTGTGGCAGTTGAAGTGGTCTTTGTGCAACCCGCCAGACTTAACAACATTATTGCTGCGATTATTGTTAAAAATACTTTTTTCATTTTGGTAACCTCACTTACTGGATAATCATTTACATTATAACCTTAATTGGCAGGATTCATTACGCGCCCGACAAACAGGATGGCACCGGTCTGGATATCCCTGATCAGGAAAATGAAAGGATGATCGACCGTGATCGAAATGGGTAAAGATGGAATTTCCATAATCACGCCGCTAGCTGCTGCCGCTTCTGTTCCTGCCTCATCGACGGCAACGAAAGCCTTAAGCACAACGTCGCCGATTTCAAAATCGGGTTGGTCGGTAATGGCGGAAAAATCAGCGCTGTCAGTGAACGCGACAGACATGCCTGAAGCCGATAAGGCGTTTTTCAGACTGAAACTGGAATCGAACTTGAACTTCGGCATAGTTACTCGCAGGTCACCTGTTTTTAAATTACCGATAATTCCGGCAATTTCATCCGCGGTCATGCTGGATTCGAACGAATTAAATTTACCGGCGTCGGGCAAGATGATGTCCATCGCGATTTCTTTACCGCTATAGGGTAATTCAACCGCCTGATATCCGGTGCCCTCAACATATCCATAGCCGCTGGACCGATTGCTCATCATCCGGACGGTTATAGCGCTGCCGTCAAGGAGATTAAACTTACCGTCTTCTGTTAACTCTTTTTTAAACGGATATTGCCAGGCCGCGTCAAAATAGATGGCATTGGTTAAGACAAGCCGAGTTGCTTCGTCAATGGAACCCTGCGGTAGCAAATCATTGATACGGTTGTTGGTCTGGTCGCTGACCCATTGGTTGATCGCGACGCGCGCATCTTCCGGTGATTTTATGAAATCCAGCAGATTCATACCCGCGCCGTAATTTTGCGCCAGAATATTTAGAAACGCCGGTTGGATAGTGAAGCCCTGCTGGCTCCATAGAGCATTGGTAATATTCAGACTGAAGCTCTTGCCGTTCGTGCCCTGGGCATTTTGCCCGCGGGTGGCAAGGTCGAGCGCGAGTTGATTGAACGCAGGGTGGAGCTGAACCTGCGGCAGGGTAAAATGCAGCGCGCTGCTGATCTGTTTTTGGGTATTCCCCACTGCTCCGGCACAGGTCATTGCCAGAGCCGTAGAAATACTATAGGGAGAATAGAACATGTTACCGGCGCTGTTCTTTTTCAGCTGTTGATAAAGGGTGAAAGCAAAGCCATTATTGCCAGAGACAAGTGTGGATAATTGCGCATCGGTTACATTCGGCGCGGTAACGCGGGGAGCATCGCCTTTCGCCACAGTAAATGACACCGGTGTTCCGACTGGAGTAGTCGGAAGCTTTGTAGTGATAACAGGAAACGTTGCACTTGTGGGTGACGTTGTCTGTACACAACCAGCCAAACCCAATAATATTATCACTGCAATTAAAAATGTGAAAACTTTTTTCATGTTATTGAATACCTCTTTTTAAAATAAGGTTTGTTAATAGTATAACGTTCAACCGTGATAAAAGGTTATGTTTGGTTGTAACTCAATCTTAACCAAAACATATTGACTTCAATGTTTTAATCGTTTAATATGAATTAAACGATTAAAAAGGAGATACACCGATGGCTACGGAATTAACAAAGGTCAGGGAAAATCTCAGCCAATCGCTGGGACAATTAGCCGAATTCGCGGGTTTCAACCGTTCGCTGGGACAAATTTACGGATTGCTTTATTTAAATTCCAAAGCCCTGTCCTTAGGGGAAATAGCCGAAGAACTGGGCGTCAGTAAAGGTAATGTCAGTTTAAATACCCGCGTGATGGAGCGGTGGGGGCTGATCAAACTGTTTAACCGCGCGGCAGACAGGCGTGACTATTATGAAGTAGAAATTGATTTCTGGAAAGTGATCCAGGGCATTTTACAGGGCCGGGAACGTAAAAAGTTAGACGACATCGGTAGCCTGTTAACCAAAAGCCTGAAAGACCTCGAAAAACTAAAAAGTAGCAACGAGGAAAAAGACGCGAAATTTTACCATGAACGTTTACAGCATATGCTGGAATTTTATGAATTATTCGACCAGCTGTTCAGCGCCTTATTAGCTATGGATGATTTCCAGGCCAATAGTTCACTGCAACCTGACCCTGACAGGGAAAAGAAACAGGAGTTAATCGATGAAGAAGGTGCTAACCTACATCAGCAGCGGGATTATGATCCTTTTTACAGTGATGCATTCTACATTCCGGTAGCTGCATTAAATTGATTAATTTTTATATACNNCTGGACTGGGGAACAGAATTACCCAAATTAAACGCGGAGAATCAGGCAGTAATGCAAGTCCTGAATTATATGATGGTTTATGTGTTTATTCTTTTCGCGGTGATTTCGATTTATATCGCCGCGAAACAACAGGCCAGCACGCTGGCCAAAATGATCATCGCATTTTTCGCCGGCGCTTATATATTACGCATAATCCTGGGTATAGTGGTCTTTGGCTTGTCCTTCAGTGAAGTTATGGCCTGGCTGGTTTGCGCTGCCGCGGCAGCCTGTTATCTTCTTGCTTTGAAAAAACCGGCACCGATTAAATAACAGCGGTTAATTGGACATATTTCTGACAATTAAAGAGGAGAATATTTATGAAAGCATTGGTCGTGGGTGGTACCGGCCCGACAGGCCCCCACATCGTTGAAGGATTGTGCAAGAAAGGTTATGACGTTGCCGTCTTGCACCGCGGACTGCATGAGGTTGAATATTCTCAGCCGGTTGAGCACATTCATGTTGACCC
>PMMG01000098.1:0-134 GCA_003162335.1 Dehalococcoidia bacterium | reverse complement strand
ATATTTAAGGTCGGTTACCTGATAGTAGTAAGCGAGCAGGCAGTGATGCGTATACACCGGGAAGGTGGATACAGCGCCACATTATTCCGCTACCCGATGATCTACGGTCCGAGGCAGCTTCCTCCCAAGGAGTG
>PMMG01000095.1 GCA_003162335.1 Dehalococcoidia bacterium | reverse complement strand
AGACCGCTCGTAATCCGTTTGCTTGAACCCAAGGCCGGAAAGGATGGCCTGGGCTTCATGGTGGACGTCGTACCCGCCGGCCATTTCATAACCGTGCTGCAGTTCACCCAGTTGATTCAGGAGCTTATCGTGATTCGAAGTGTCCGTGTCTTCCAGTGCTTTGTGCACATTGTTTATCTTCTCGGCGATTTCGCGGATATCTTTCGGAGCGTTTTCTACTTCATCCAGCAATTTGTTGCTGGAGCTGGGATTGATATCCTGGTGCAAATAACCGATGGTGCTGTCTTTACTCTTGATGATCTGACCTGTATCCGGCAGCGTCACCCCGGCGACGATATCGAACAATGTAGTTTTCCCGGAACCGTTGGCGCCGATCAGGGCAACACGGTCCCTGTCCCCGACGTCAAAACTGAGGCCGGCGAAGAGCACCCTGTCCGCATAAGATTTCGAAATATTATCGGCACGTAACATGACTAATTCACACTCATTGAACAACCGGATTTAACAACAACGCAAGACTCCACAAGAATAGTTCCGTGGATTTTGCAAAGATTACATATTAATACACGGTCAAACTGCATTCCGGATTTTGCTATTTTGTTCTAAATTGATCTTCAACTTTTCTGGGTCGATAAGAATTGCGGAAGACCCATCTGCTGAATCTGGTCCTGGACTTTTTCTATGTCGTCAATGTGTCCGTCTTCTTCACCCAGGATATCTTCCAGCAGTTCCCGCGTCACAAAGTCTTTGGCATCGCCGCATACCAGGATACCGGCATTGTATCGGTTGGAGGCATCGATTTCCGCCTCATGATCGTTGGCAAACATCTTCGGGATATCTGCCCCGATGTGCAGTTTCTCCAGTTCACTGACAACAGGAATACCCTCGAGGAAAATAATCCGTCCGATTAGTTTTTCCGCATGTTTCATCTCAACCACGGCACGCTTCTGCAATGCATCGTGCAGTTTTGCGTATCCCCAGTTATCGCATACTTCGGCATGTACAATGTATTGATTGACCACCGTCAGTTCGCGCCCCAGTAAAGCATTCAGTGTCTCAATGACTTTTTTGTCCCCTTTCATGTCTACCTCCCAATCATATTATTCAAGCATATTTCCAGCCTCAGTATATCAGAAAGTCGGGAACTGCACAGACACCCGCTGATGTCTAATCAGAATCAAATATCTGCATTAATTTCGTTTTTTAGTTCGGCGAAAAAGGCTTGCATGAATTTTATCCTTACACCGGCGATCTCTTTCCCTTTGTCAGTAAATAGTTTATCCGGTATTTTTACTATCTTCGTTTCAAATTCGAGATTAGGAGTGTGTTTCGAGACATCTTTGATCCTGCCGTCAGGTTTGCCACCGACCAGATTGTCTGCGATATATTCTTTTAATGGAGTAAATGAATATAGGCTCTCATGAATATCACCGGCTATCATAAAAGATCTGGCCACTCCGATTGCTCCCAGGACATCGATCTTATCGGCATCAAACAATATTTTTGCTTCGATCGATTTCGGTTCATTACTGCTTCTATACCGGTGAGTCTGAATACAATGCTTTACTTCTTTGATTAGCGGTTCCGGATATTTCAATTCTTTTAGTATTTTTGCCGTTATCTCCGCTCCTAGTACCGCATGGTCGGTTTTACCCGTATTATCAGTTTCCTCCTTCATCCCGGCGATATCATGCATCAATATCGCGATTTGCAGGACTTCTAAATCAACTTCCGGATTTGCCGCCGCAATTTTCATCGCCGTTTTCCAGACCCGCTCAATATGATCCAGCGTATGGCCGGTGAATCCTGCTAATTCCTTCTCCACGATTTTGTATAAATTCGGGTATTTCTCATCTAAAGTAAAACTCATTTTTTCTCCTGGGAGCACCCTACTAAAAACACGAGATGGAGGGCTATGGCCCTCCATCTTAATCACATCAACTGACCATGCTGATTTTAGACATCCAGATTCTTGACGTACTGGGCATTGGCAGTGATAAATGCCTTGCGCGGGGCTACTTCATCCCCCATCAGCACCTGGAAAATCTGGTCGGATTTTGCGGCGTCTTCCACGTTCACCTGCAGCAGTGTCCTGGTCGCAGGATTCATCGTGGTTTCCCACAACTGCTCGCTATTCATTTCGCCCAGACCTTTGTAGCGTTGCACGTCGACGCGCTTGTCTTTCAATTCTTTCAACGCTGCGTCTCTTTCTGCGTCGGAGTAGATCCACCGTTCTTCTTTATTTGTTTTCAAACGGAACAATGGCGGTTGGGCAATGAAAAGATGCTGCTCGGTGATTAGTTTCGGCATGTGCCGGAAGAAGAAAGTCAGTAATAAAGTACGGATATGGGAACCGTCCACGTCGGCATCGGTCATCAGGATCACTTTATGGTAGCGGAGCTTTAGCGAATCAAAACTCTCGTCCAGTCCTGCCCCCAGCGCGGTGATGATAAACCTGATTTCGGCCACTCCCAGCATCTTCTCCGGTGAGGCTTTTTCGACGTTTAGAATTTTACCTCTGAGAGGTAGTATGGCCTGGAAACGCCGTTCCCGTCCNNGTGGGGTCTTTCTCGGAGCAGTCCGCCAGTTTGCCGGGTAAGGTGCCGGTATCCAGACTGTTTTTCCGCACTACCAGATCGCGGGCTTTACGTGCGGCTTCCCGGGCGCGGGCGGATAATAAACATTTATCGATGATCCCTTTGGCATCATCCGGATGTTCTTCCAGGTATAAAGCCAATCCTTCTGCGACGACGCTTTCGACCGCGGGTTTAGCTTCCGCGTTGCCCAGTTTGCCTTTGGTCTGTCCTTCGAACTGCGGCTCGCCGATTTTCACACTGACGATGGCGGTTAAGCCTTCACGCACATCATCGCCGCTGAGATTGGCATCTTCTTCTTTCAGGAACTTATTTTTATGCGCGTAATCGTTATACACGCGGGTTAAAGCGGAACGGAAACCGGTCAGGTGAGTGCCGCCGTCGATTGTATTCACGCAGTTGGCAAAACTCAGGATCGTCTCACTGAAGCCGTCGTTATACTGCAGCGCAACTTCTACCCCGATCCCGTTCGATGTTTTAGCAACGTAGATTGGTTGCTTGTGGATTACAGCGCGGTTATGGTTCATGTGGCGCACAAAACTGGCCAGGCCGCCCTCGAAATAGAAGGTCTGTTCCTTGTCTTCTCTGACGTCGGTGATGGAGATTTCCAGCCCTTTGTTGAGGTAGGCTACCTCACGCACGCGTTCGCACAACGTATTGAAATCATATTTGATCGTGCCGAAGATCTCTTCATCGGCTAAAAAGCTGGTGGTGGTGCCGGTGCCTTCCGATTTACCCGCCACGGCCACATCTACAACCGGGATACCCTGGTGGTATTCCTGGAAATAGAGCTTGTTATTACGTTTGACCCAGACTTTGACCCATTTGGAAAGGGCATTCACCACGGAAGCACCGACGCCGTGCAAACCGCCAGAGACCTGGTAGGTCTTGCCGCCGAATTTGGCGCCCGCGTGCAGTACGGTCATCACCGTTTCCAGCGCGGATTTACCGGTGGCAGGGTGAATTTCCACGGGAATGCCGCGGCCGTTATCCTCGACCGTGATTGAGTTATCTTTTTCGATGGTTACTTTAATGTGCGTACAGAAGCCGGCCATCGCTTCATCTACGCTGTTGTAAACGATTTCGTAGACCAGGTGGTGCAGACCGCGCTGGTCGGTGCTGCCGATATACATACCGGGACGGCGGCGTACCGCTTCACGTCCGCCAAGGACGTGGATCGCTTCGGCATTATATTCTTCGGTACCATCGTTGTGCCGGTCTTTTTTTGGCATAGAAGGGGTTATATTATTTTCAGTCATAATCGACACTCACTCCAGGGGGATACAAATACTAACGATTTTATATGTGAAATGACGCCGGAAAAGTTGCTTTTACTGCCTGCGTCGGATATTGTTCCCATCAACTAATATTATACCACACCACAGCTTAGATTTGAAGCTGTGGTAGAGAATATTGACATCAATCAAACATGCTAATATTATTAAACCGGATTTCGTCGAGACTAAACACCATCAGCCTTTTTCACTATATTAGAATGTACGAACTGAACGTGGAATTAAAATATCAACGCCGTTCCATCAGATTAAAAGAATATGATTATACAATGCCCGGCGGGTATTTCATCACGATTTGCACCCAAAACCGGGATTGTCTGTTTGGTGATTTCGTTCGTACGGGCAACCAGCTTAATTGTACAGGCTGTACAGGCGACCGGATTATTTATACGGGCGACCGGCCGGTCGCCC
>PMMG01000154.1:286-3938 GCA_003162335.1 Dehalococcoidia bacterium | reverse complement strand
TCATTTTGCGCCTTCGGTATTTTCGGAAACCGTTTCCTTCCGGGATTCAATGAGAGTATTAACAAATCTTTCGACATCGGGGAAATTCTTTCCCAGAATTGAAAGTTCTTCATCGGAGAGTGGCACNNATGTAAACTTTCTGCGAACGCAACTTGAGTGAATGAATCTTGATTAATTTCCATTTAATTTACCCTCCCTAAATTTATTTGTTTCTGGCCACACGCGAGGCAGATACACTGAATCGCTTGGCCCTGGTGTCGGCTGAGATAATCCACACCCAATTTGACCGCAAATTTTTTCCCACAACTTGGGCATTGAGCAGCTGTCATGATGTTCTTGAATTCGATCTCGTATTTATTTTCCATTTTTCACTTTCCTTTTAAAGTAATCGTTCCTTTGCAAAACTTTCAGGAATTCCGGCAAAGTTCCTATCGCTTTGGTCCCACTTGCCGGATGCCAAGTCGAGTTCCCAAAGGCCACCGCTTCTGAAATAGAAGTTCGTCTGGATCCGCGCGGAGGCTTCCGGAAGACCGCGGAGTCCCTCGAGGAATTCTTTTTGATGCCGGGCGCGCCGTTCCAAGAGTGTCTCACAGGTTTTTATCATCGGTCTTACCTCCCTGGGGATGAATGTAGCAATTGGTGCAGTAGTAATAAAAGCCCTCGGGTGAATCGTCCGTCCACATTGCATCGGTATCTTCCTGCCCGCAGACCGGACATTGACCTCCAAGTTTTTCAAGTTTTGTCGGTTTTTTAGTTTTTTCGTCCGGGTTGTCCGGGTTGTGCGGGTTTTTTCCCATTGTAAGTAACTCTGTATATGCGCCTGCGGGTGGGTGCGCGTGTAATATATTAAAATAGGGAATATCGCGGACATCCCGGACACCCCGGACACTTTCACTCGTTTTTGATGCCGCTTCATCCGGTGACATCCCGGACATGGTTGGTTGTTGGGGTGTAAGTGTTTTGTCTTGCTCTTTAGGTTTGCCGTCTGTTTTTACCAGCGTAATTCCTTGCCACGCTGGTATTCTTATACCATCGACTGTTATTTTTGTGGGTCTGACATGGAAGGCCACTTGATTTTGAAGATACCTGGCAAAGGCATTCGGTTTTACGACTGGCATTTTATTTTTATTGCAATATGCTACAAACACATCGTAAAACGGGTCTTTCGGAACAACTGCACTAGCGCCGATTTCACACTCGCTACTCATTGCGAATGCGTACACCGGGTCGGCTGCTTGCATATAGTATTCGGTAACTTGGTCAACTGTTTTGCTGTAAGAGAATTTATTATTAAGAAGCAGGCGTTTTAATCCCTCGAGTGCATAATTAAGTAATCCTGATAACTCTTCTGGCGTGGTTAGTTCCTGTAAAATATTCGGCTTTTTGTCTTTATCCGTGAACTGCCGCGGATATTCCATAATAATCCACCGGCGCCAGAATGCGTAACTGTCCTCGTTCTCAACTTTCGGCGGTTTATTTGTACTGAATATCAGTTTGGCGAAGCTTAAAAACGAATAGCTATCCTTAAACTTGCGCTCTGCATCGATAGCGTCGCCACCGGTTAACATTTTGAATGTTGTGGTCGTATCTAGGCTGTTACTTGGCAGGTCGGCAAAGAGATTCACTAGCTTGCCTTCCAGCCCAGAACTGGCGAAGCGGTCAGTCTCTAGCTGCTGCCAAGACTTATGAGCGCAATTTTCGGGGCCGAGAAAGGCTTGTTCTAATTGCTGTTCTGTAGACTTTCCATTTTCGCCTCCACCCACACTCAAAAAGGCTTTTTGGATCCTGTTGTCGCGTAATAAGAGATAGCCAAATAGTTCCTGCATGGTGAGGATATCTTCTGGATTATGAATCTCTGCTAAGAACTGCTTAATGGCCGGGCAATCCGCTGCAGGGTCGTACACAACGGGATTCTGCACGTTTGAAAGGTAGTCGGGTGTATGCGGTGATAAAACGCCGGTAAATACATTTAACAGGCCGTTCTTAACATTGATAATATTCGGCTCCGGGTTAAAGTCTTTTCGGTCATGATAAGATGAGCGACGGATATGCCCGATAATCTCTTGGATTTTGTGTTCAGTGAGAATTGGCGTGATACCTACCAGCCGTTGACAAGTGGCCGCGATTAATCGTTCGGCATTTTCCTTATATACGCCATTTTCATAGTAAAATCCGGTGTCATTATCCCACATAAAAGCGAAGGTAGTTTTGCCCATAATGGTAATGGTTAGCCTGGCAATATCTAATGTCGGGTTTCCTTTCTTGTCCAGGACGATACAAGAATCTACTTTTGGTTCTGAAGTCTCTGGAGGTTGGTTGTCTATCAAAGATGACAGGCAATCGATAGGTTGTTCCATTGTGGATAGTAGTTGCGGGTTGTTACCAAGTTCAAGCCAATCACTCGCGTCTTTGACGTTATCGCCTGGTAGTAAAATTACTGAAATGGAGGCAGCCTTATCTTTTAATGACTCAATGGCTGCATGCGCATATTTATAACCGGCTCGGTCTTTATCCGGTATCACAACAACATGCTTATTTTGAAGGTATTGAGCATACTCCGGCCGCCAGTTATTGGCACCTCCGGGACTGGTTGTTGCTACTAATCCGGTAGCACGAAGGTTGTCCACATCCTTCTCGCCCTCGACTAAATGTACTTTCCCGGTAGCGGCTAAAACTTCCGGCAGATGATAAAGTACCCGCCGGACCCCTTCCATATTCCAGCACCACTCACCCCCACCGTTCATGTGTCGCTGTCTGAATGACTTTGGCACCATGCGTACTACTTGATAAAGTTCATGACCATCTTCGTCGGGGTAGCTGTAGGTTTTGACGATTTGTGGCGGCAGTTCCTGAACTTGTGGTGCTTCTGGTTTGATGTAAAGATCAGAGAGAGAGAGGCCGATTTTTTTCATAATCATCTCAGTCTGGCATCCGGCGAAACAGTTAATCAGAATTTTGTCGCCGTCCTGTTTGAGACTAAGAGACTGTTTTTTATCTTGATGTGCAGGGCAACAAGCTTGATATTCACCATTGCCAAGCTGTTTGGCTTTTTGTAGTTTGTTGAGTATATCTCCAATACCTTTAACTGCCATGATCGCCACCTGCCTTGGTGGGCCGATCATCAAGCACGAGCGAAAGTCTGCGGAATTTCCGGCAATCGGGACAGCGTTTCGGTGTGGTTTCAAATCTCTTTGAGGCAAAAAAAGCTTGTTCGCCAGCATTCCAAACGAAAGGTGCACCACAATCGATGCAGATGAGGTTTTTATCTTGAAAATCTGAGACTCGGATAATTCGTGGTTCCATTAATAAACTCCTTATAAATTTTACTTTTTCTTTCTTTTTAGCTTCAACCAACTGGTATTTTGGATAATAAAAAAGGCGCTAATCGTATAGTCTTTCGGACGCGGTTAAAAAAACCGCGTTCTACAACTTTGAGATTGCGCCTTGCATATTCTTTTAAGTACCACCACTTTTGGCGCCTGTCTGGGCGTGCCCACCGTCGGTACCGCGGTGTTTTCGAGAGGATTACAGATTCTTAGTTTTTACCTTTACATATCTCTAACGCGTGCTAGGAGGTAGACACGCGGCAGATTCAATTTCAATACAAATTAACGTGGGAATTAAATTATTTTTCTTACAATCAGGAAAAGAC
>PMMG01000154.1:0-236 GCA_003162335.1 Dehalococcoidia bacterium | reverse complement strand
TTGAGGAAACTGATCAATACCGGCACGGCGGGTTCGCAGGTGATTGCTGCCGGGACCGGCGGTGCGACACTCACTTTATCAATGCTGGACCAGTTAATCGATGCCGTTAAAGGCGGTAAGCCGGACATGCTGTTGATGAGCCGGCGTTCAAGACGGAAAATTAACGCGCTGGTCAGGGCGTCTGGCGGGATGATGGAATCAAACCGGGATGCCTGGGGTAATTTCGTCCAGTACTG
>PMMG01000029.1:4154-4296 GCA_003162335.1 Dehalococcoidia bacterium | reverse complement strand
CGGGCCACCGCAATCTCCAGCTTGGCATAACTGTCTTTGATATACAACCGCAAAGGTACCAGCGTAAAGCCTTTCTCTTTGATCTGGCTGGCCAGCTGCCGGATCTGTTTGCGGTGTAGCAATAGTTTCCGCGCGCGGGTAG
>PMMG01000029.1:0-4013 GCA_003162335.1 Dehalococcoidia bacterium | reverse complement strand
TCCTGACTCATAATTTTTAACCTTTCGAAATACGAAACCCTCTATGTTATAATGATTACTAATGAAAAAATTACTCTCAGGTAACGAGGCGCTGGCTCTCGGCGCTTACCAGGCCGGTGTCAAGTTCGCGTCCGCNNGAAAAAGTGGCCGTGGAAGTAGCGATGGGGGCGTCGTATGCCGGCGCGCGTGCGTTAGTCTCGATGAAACAGGTGGGGTTAAATGTCGCCGCTGATCCGTTTTTAGCGATCGCCACAACAGGTGTGAATGCCGGACTGGTATTGATAGAAGCCGATGACCCCGGTATCCACAGCTCGCAGGGTGAGCAGGACAACCGTCATTACGCGGAACTGGCTAAAGTGCCGATCCTGGAACCCACAGACAGTCAGACCGCCTATGATATGATGGCCTACGCCTTCGAAATCAGCGAGCAATTCGACACGCCGGTGATGCTGCGCAGCACGACCCGCATCTCCCATTCTAAATCGGTCGTGGATGTAAAAGATACGCTCACCGTGCCCGCACGAAAAATCGCCTTCACGCGCAACGTGGGAAAGAATGTCATGCTGCCGGTCAATGCCCGCATCCGGCACCCCATCATGGAAGAGCGCATGGTCAAATTGGCCATTTATGCCGAAACCTTTCCCTTCAACAAAATTGAAATGGGTGAAAGACAACTGGGTATTATCGCCAACGGAATTTCTTATCAGTACGCGCGCGAAGTTTTCCCCAATGCCTCTTTTCTGAAAATGGGCATGACCTATCCCCTCTCGGAGAAACTCATCCGCGAATTCGCGACTAAAGTCGATAGAATACTAGTTGTAGAAGAACTAGACCCATTTCTGGAAGACCACATCAAGGCAATGGGCATCAAAGTCGATGGCAAAAACTTCATCCCGCGGGTCGGCGAACTCAATACGGATATCCTCGAATCTGTCGGGCGAAAAATGGGTTTTATCAGCACACCCACGCGTGAGAAAATTGCTGCTGCTGATCTGGCCAAGCGTCCGCCTTTACTTTGTCCGGGCTGTCCGCATACCGGCTTTTTCTATGTGCTGGCCGGATTGGGACAACGCTTGAAGCTGCCTGGAGCCAAAGATAAGTCTCCGTCCGAATCGAACCTGGTAATTGCTGGCGATATCGGCTGCTACACGCTGGGNNACTGCCATCGGCATGGAAAAAGTGGGTTTGCCCGCCAAAATTGTCGCGGTTATCGGCGATTCCACCTTTTTACACTCCGGCATCACCCCGCTAGTGGATGCGGTTTATAACCAGAGTAAGATCACCGTGATCATAACGGATAACACTACCACCGCCATGACCGGTCACCAGGAACATCCCGGCACCGGTATTTCCGCGCAGGGCACGCCTGTTGGCAAAGTTATTTTAGAAGATGTCGTCAAAGGCGTCGGCGTTAAAAACCTGGCGGTCGTCGATTCTTTCAATATCAAAGAGATCAGATCTGCGGTTAAAGCTGCATTTGATCGGGAAGAACTTTCGGTCATCATCGTGCGCGGCGCCTGCGCGGTACGTGTACCAAAACACGGGGAAACACGCGTAATTGATACCGCCAAATGCAACCAGTGCGGCATCTGTTTGCTGGTCGGCTGCCCTGCCATTCAAATTAACGGCAAACAGCCCGTAATCGATATTACTGCATGTACAGGCTGTGCGGTATGTCAGCAGATCTGCCCTAAACAGGCCATCGGGCCGTTATCGCAGATCAAGTCAGAGGCGAATAAATGAGCACACTGCAGAAAATCGACCTCTTAATGACCGGCGTTGGTGGACAGGGAAATATCCTCGCCAGTGATATTATCGGCGATATTGCGCTAGCTGCCGGTTATGATGTAAAAAAAACCGATACGCTGGGCATGGCGCAGCGCGGCGGCAGTGTAGTCAGTCACATCCGCCTGGCTGAAAAAGTCTATTCTCCATTGATCAAAGAAGGTAATGTGGACATCTTACTCGCCTTTGAAAAACTGGAGGGTATCCGCTGGACAAGTTATTTAAAACCCGGAGCGATCGTGATTATCAATAACCGTGCGGTACCGCCACTTTCCGTCAATCTCGGTGTGGAGAAATACCCCGCCGATGAAGAAGTGATCAAAGCATTAAAACAATACACCGACCGCATTTATTTCGTGGAGGGCACTCGCAAAGCTATCGCATTGGGAAATGCCCGTGCGCTTAATATCTATATGCTCGGTTGTCTTTCCAATTTTCTGCCGTTCAATTCAGAGGAATGGCAGGCCGCGATCGCAAAACATCTGCCGGAAAAGCTCTTGAAACTCAATTACAATGCTTTTGACACCGGCAGGAAGGAAATGAAAGATGTTCATGTCTGAAAAAATCCGCAAGGGCATGGAGACCGGTTCCTGGATTCGTAAGATGTTCGATGAAGGCAATATTATGAAAAGCCGTTACGGCGCGGATAAAGTCTTCGATCTGACATTGGGCAACCCGATCGTTGAACCACCGGAAGCCTTTTTTGTTGAACTGCGAAAACTGGCCAACAGCAATACACCGGGCATGCATCGGTATATGGAGAATGCCGGTTATCAGGAGACCCGGGCTGCCGTTGCTCTGCAGCTTTCCAAAGAAACAGGCTTGAAATTAGGCGCCAACGATATCGTGATGACCTGCGGCGCAGCCGGCGCGATCAATGTCGTCCTGAAAACTATTCTCAATCCCGGTGACGAGGTAATTCTTTTCGCGCCCTATTTTGTTGAATATTTAAATTATATCGATAACCATGGCGGAGTCTCCAAAATTGTGCTGACCGATGAGCAATTTATGCCCAGATTAGCCGCACTGGAAACAGCCATAACGAAACAAACCAGGGCTATTATTATCAATTCGCCGCATAATCCCACAGGTGTGGTTTACAGTGAACAAATGATGCGCGAAATCTGCGGTCTCTTACGCCGGAAGGAAAATCAATACAGCACTGAAATTTACCTCATCAGCGATGAACCTTACCGCAAGCTCATTTACGACGGGCTGAAATACCCATCGCCTTTGCTGTTTCACCAGCGGGCGATTGTAGCTACATCGCACTCCAAAGACCTGGCGCTGCCGGGCGAACGTATAGGCTATATCGCTATTCATCCTGAATGCCCGCAAAAGCAGGAACTGGTGGACGGTTTCATCTACTGCAACCGTACGTTGGGGTTCGTTAATGCCCCGGCGATGATGCAGCATATTGTGCGCTATCTACAAAATGTCACCGTCTCGATTGCGGATTATCAGAAAAAGCGTGATTTTCTGTATAAAAATCTGGTGGACATGGGTTATTCGTGCGTCAAACCGCAGGGCGCTTTTTACCTGTTTCCCAAATCTTTGATTCCGGATGATGTCGCGTTTGTGCGTGCGTTACAGGAAGAAATGGTGCTGGCAGTACCAGGCGTTGGTTTTGGCGGTCCGGGGCATTTCCGCATCTCCTATTGTATCGATGAACGCATCCTCGCAGGCTCACTCGAAGGCTTCCGCAAAACCGCTAAAAAATACGGGGTGAAATAAAGAATAGCAGCTAGTCAAGTAGCACAGGCGTCCCTGCNNGCCACTAAATAAAAGCACTTCTCTCGCCCCTTGAGGGAGAGATGAAAGTGAGGGGTAACGCCTTCTACTTATTAAACAACTCCCAACTCAAAACTCATAACGCGAAACTCTCTTCCCCCCATTGTCCTTTCCCCTCCATCAGGTTATAATTAAGCGCAGTAGACATAACTCAATTAGCGTCAGGAGATGACAATGGATAGTTTAGATACAACCTTCGGCAGTAAACGCATCGCGATGCTGATTGACGGCGAAAACGCCCAATCTTCTTTGATTGATAAAATGGTCGCGGAAACCGGTAAATACGGTCTGGTTACTGTGCGACGCATCTACGGCGACTGGACTACACCGCAGATGAAAAGCTGGAAGGACGTGCTGAACGACCACGCCATTCAGCCCATCCAACAGTTCCGCTACACCATCGGGAAAAATTCTTCGGACAGCTCGCTGATCATCGA
>PMMG01000143.1 GCA_003162335.1 Dehalococcoidia bacterium | reverse complement strand
TCGGCCTTAAATTGCGCTTTCCCTGAAAAAATATCTATTGTCCAGATCTTGGATTTCGGTAGTTGCAGTGTAAATTGCGATTCGCCGTACTGCCACGATGAGTAAATCTGCAGCCAGCGTCCCACCGGCCCGAGTATTAGATTTCTGGTGTATCTAGCTGCAATGTTCCCTTCCAGTTTAACTTTGTCGCCATCGATTCCCTGAATGACAAATTTGCCCTGATGCGCCCTGATGCCGATGGCGTCAAAATCACTTGCCGACCAGGTTTGTTCTACCCTTGCCATTATCAGTTCCCCTGTATTTCCTGTAANNTACCTGTTGTAAAATGTCTTTTCTGGTTTCTTCAGCCGGTACGGGTTTTACTGCAGGTATGCTATCTAAAGTTTTTTGACGGAGTTCATCCGCAGCGTCAGTCCGGTTCAGCACGCTGTTTATTTCGTCTAATTTGTTGCGAATGGTGGGGTAAGAAATACCAAGTATGCGTTCGACTTCAGTAAGATTCCCACGCGCGGAAAGAAAAACCTTAATAAAGGTTAGCGCTTCATCAGAAAGCGCGGACAATTTCCCCGGTTGGAATTCCCCGCGCATTTGCAGTTGACATTCAGGACACTTGCATTCAGTGATGATAAGCTGCCCGCCGCATGCAGGACATCGATTAAATAATTTTTGCATATTCCCCTCCTGATGTTTTTTATTATAGACAATATATTTTCTATTGTCAATATATAAATTAAATATATNNAAATATACTATTACCCAAAATGAAGAAACAGAACTGCCAATAATAGTAAAGCGTACGTAAAACCGAAGGATTAGATAGAGAAATAGCCTGTTCTTTTGGAAAAGAACAGGCTATTTAACAGTTTTACTTTTTATTTATCCACAAAGCGGATGGCGGCATTAATTGGACAAACTTATTCCGGCACGTATTTGTTCTCCAGCGCACTCCAGAATTCTTTCCCTCCCAACATACTGGAATAATCCCGATGCTGGATTCCCCTGTCAGGGAGATAATTACCCGTATCATGGATTTCCTGGTATACATCAAACAGCGCTTTTTTCACCGCAACAGTCGGTGCAAAGTTAGGTACCCATATTTTTGCCCCGACATCCTCACAATCCTGGGCGGAAAACTCGGCCGGCCCCATACCCCAGATCACGACTTCCGGCGCGCCGATGTCTTTATAAAACTTGCGCAGGCTTTCTTTATCCTGACGCTTGTATTTAGATTCCGCTGGAGGAGCGTGCGGAAGGATCACATCCACACCCAATTCGACGCAAGCTTTAGACCTGGCGACCACCTCGTCGTATCCCATGGTGGCTGCGGCGTCGATTCGGGCGACGATAACGCAATCCTTATCCATCTGGTCCCGTGCCTCCAGTACCGCTCCCATCTTGCCTAAATACTCTTTACGCGAAAGCACCGGCACGAGGTTATGTGGAGTTCTGGCTAGTATGTTGTGCGCACGGTCGCTGATGTATATTCCAGCAGCGCCGATCTTGATCAACTCTTGTGTCGTGCGGTAAGATGCTAAGGCTCCACCATAGCCGTCATCCCCGCCCACGATCAGCGGGATATTAACGGAAGCTGCCATATATTTCGCGCAGTTGATTATCTCGCTAGCAGTAGCAAGGCCGATATTCATCAAACCCATTTGTGCATCACTGGCCATACTCGGCGGCATAAAAATTGCCTTTAAACCCACAGTC
Source organism: Dehalococcoidia bacterium (assembly GCA_003162335.1). GTDB lineage: Bacteria > Chloroflexota > Dehalococcoidia > Dehalococcoidales > Fen-1064 > Fen-1064. The sequence continues at coordinate 26,434 of PMMG01000143.1, read as the reverse complement.
TCGATTATTCTGGCGGATAGACAATCATAGGCGGTCGGCACCACCAGCACTCCGGGTTTTTGCAACAATTTACGCAGCATCGTCGTCTTTTTCATTTAATCGCTCTCCTCTTATCTATTAATTAATCTTAGTATCTCTTTTTGTTCACGATTTTTCAATCAAAATTTTCAGAGATTTCGCATTTTTCCGGTAGTAAAAAGTTCCATTATTCCAGCCCGCCAAACCGGATATGTATTTGAATGAATTAGCCCTCAAATACGATCATTGAATTAACGTAAGTGAGGGCTAACCGCAATTTATCGATAAACCGTTGAGAATAAAGTCCTAATGTCCCAAATTCTTTTTTAATTCCTGATCAATCCAGAACCGTCCCAGGTAGAAACTCAACATGCCGGGACCTCCGGCTGCTCCCCAGGATGAACCGAATTGAGCATTGAAGCCCTTCACCCACGGTTGACAAAGAGAATATGACATCGGTTGCAGCAGCGATACCGCGAAATGCTGTCTGGCGACATATTCGTTCGCGTCTCTGAATATCTGTTTTATCTCGTCAATATTGGCCGCGGCCATTGCTTTCGCATAGAGCGCGTCAAAAACAGGGTCGCTGATCATCTGGTAATTGACAAATGCGCCCGTTTGAAAACGGTTGAGGTCCATTAACGGCGCGGATGTTTTCCCCAACGGTCCTGCCGGACGGTGCGCTAATTGGTCGTGCCGGTGATTTATCTGGACAAAAGTCTGCCAGGCTGCGGTCTCCATCGGACGAATCTCCATATCTATACCCACTGCAGCAAAATAAACTTTCACTATCTCCATCAAAGCCATATCCCCGGCAGCATCTGCAACTAAATTGGTTTTAAATCCCTTTGGATAGCCGGCATCGGCCAGTAACTTTCTGGCGTCGGGGGGATTATATTCATATTCCTGCTTCAGATCTTGCGGCCACTCCTCGTACGGGAAGCCGAATCCGAATTTCTTCATGTACCTGGACGTAATTGTATCGGGATAGGGCTCTACCGTCCCCCGGTAGTAATCCCTGGCAACCGAGGGGAGATCTATCGCCATCTGCATCGCCTTGCGTACACGGATATCGTTAAAAGGTGCAACATCAAGCCGGGGATCGAGGGTGATCGTCGGCGGGAGGGGCGTGGGTATCTGCAAAATCTCGGGGTTTGACTTTTTAATTGCCAGAGCCTGCACTGGTGATACTACGTCGATGATATCGATCTTTCCTGCACACATTTCCGCCAGAGCTGCCGCGTTGTCCGGTACATAACGATATTTGATCGTGTCGATATAGGGCAGCTGGTTTTGCGGGTGACGTTCGTCATGTCCCCAATAATTATGATTTTTCACCAGAACAGCATGGCTTTCAGAGACAAAATCTTTTAATATAAACGGTCCGGTCCCGATGGCATGATGCCAATCACTGACATCTCCCCATTTACGTACCGCGTCCGGGTTTTCCAGACACAATGAAAGCTTAACATCCAGCATTGCTTCGGTGATTAACTCGGGGCTCGGGATTTTCCATTTAAAGACAACGGTATATCTATCCGCGGCAGTAACCGATGCCAATTCCTGAAACGCAAAAGTAGATTTATGGAAAGGGCTGGGTTGAGTAAAACCACCGCCCAGCCCATATAAACGGCTAAAATGAAATACCACATCTTCGGCAATAACTTCCCTGCTATTGGCGGGTGGGATATCCTGCCAGTGAATGCCTTTGCGCAAATGGGCGACAAAAGTGCTGGAGTCGGTCAGTTCCCAGCTTTCGGCCAACTGACCCTTTAAGTATTGCGGCGGGTGCCACAGCGGTTTGTAGTCAAAAATCGCCGGGTCCATTGTCCAGTCATCGGCATGCAATCTTTCCATCCAGGCGGTCTGAATAGTGGTTAACATTTCGTTGAAATATGGGTCAAAATTGACGATATTTCTGCTGGCGCGAATAACAATCTCACCACCATATTGCGGTTTGCCAAGCTTATCCCACCAGTTACCGCCGGCCGCAGGCGCATTATTTTGGGTAATTTTCTTTTTCATAATCATCCCTATTCATTTAGACTGTGTTGGTTAAAACCTTGACAATCCAGACGCTAATCTTCGCGATAATTCGCATTGGCTTGATAATAATAAATCATTGTAATCCATTTGCGGTAAAATAGAAAACCACGTACGGATTGAATATGTATAGGAAGTATTAAAAAACAGCCGTGCCCTCCGGCTTGAGCTAAACTCGGAACCGGAAGGCACTAATTAATTAATAAATATAGCTTAGTGACCCATAGATTTTTTGAGGGTCCCGTCCACCCAGAAACGCGCGTTGTAGAAGCCCAGCAACCGGGGGCCGGAGTTCCCGAAGACGGAGTCGTCTTGACCGGAGAAACCTTTGAACCACGGCTGATATAGGTTGTAGGTAGTCGGAGTTAGAAGTGAAATCATGAAATGTTGTTCCGCAATATACTTGTTCATATCATTGAACGCTTTTTGATATACATCTACACTGGTGGCAGACAGAGTTTGCGCATATAAACTATCGCAGGTCGGGTCACTTATGACGGCCCAGTTCGCGCCGGTCACAAATCGTTGCATCTGCCGGTCAACATCGAATGTCATGCCGAGGAACCCGCTGGATCTCTGTGTCAACTGGTCTTGTTTGTGATTGGTAATGACGAATGCGGTCCAGTCGACAGTGGGCATCGTTCGAATCTCCATATCGATTCCGACATCCATAAAATTGGACTTGACGATCTGCAACAGGTTCATATCCCCGGAAATATCCGCAACAATATTGGTTTTAAATCCGGTAGGATATCCGGCATCAGCTAAAAGCTGTTTGGCCTTCGTGGGATTGAATGCATACTCATCCTTCAATGCTTGCGGCCACTGACTATAAGGATAACCCCAACCCATGCCCATGTTATTGGAAGTCATGGTGGAAGGGTCCGAAGAGCAAGTGCCGTTATAATAAGTTTTTGCAATGGTCGGCAGGTCGATTGCCATCTGCATTGCCTGGCGTACACGGATGTCGTTAAAGGGGGCAGTGTTACCTCTGGGATCTACGCTATTGGAGTAAGACGCCGGCAGCGCTAGACTCATTAGTTCGGGGTTGGATTTCAGCAAAGTTTGTGCGGTATCATTAGACAGGTTAGGCATAACATCAAGCTTGCCGGTACGCAATGCGGACATCGCTGTCGCATCGTCCGGTATTATAAGAACCTTGAGTTCGTCCACGTAGGGTAGTTGATTCTTCGGGTAGCGTTCATCATACCCCCAATAATTCGGATTCTTAGCGAAGGTTGCCGAGCTTCCGGAAGTAAAGTCCGTCAACATGAACGGGCCGGTACCGATAACATGATGCCAATCAGTGATCACAGGCCCATATGCCTTGATTGCATCGGGAGACATAATATCCACCGCGGCGCCCAGAGGCGCTTGCATTGTCGACAATATGAATGTCGGATTGGGAATCGACCACTTAAAAACGACAGTGTAGTTATCAGTAGCGGTGACGGATACCAGTTTTTTGTAAGCGGCATTAGTCATCTGCACTGTTGAACCAGGCATCCCGCCCAGCCCATATAAACGGTTGTTGTTATACACGACATCATCGGCGACGAATTCACGCCCGTTAGCCGGCGGTAAGTTTTGCCAATGGACTCCCTGCCGTAAATGCACAACAATTGTGCTCGGGTCGGAGAACTCCCAGCTTTTCGCCAGGTTGCCACCGTTGACACTATCAGGACGCCAGCTCACTTTGGCGTAGTCCCATTTTGCAGGATCCATCGTCCATTGATCCGCGAATAACCTTTCCTGATAGGCACCCATCACGCTGACGAATCCTTCAGAATTAAAATTATCAAAACTCGTGGGGTCACTTTTATATCGAATGGTGATCGAACCGCCATACTGCGGTTGACCAAGCTTGTCCCACCAATTAGCCGTTGTAGTCGTTTGTTGTGTAGTGGTAGCTGACGTTGTTGACGATTTCGTGGTGCATGAGGTTAACATCACAGATGTTATCAGGATACAGGTTAGCAGTGCCCAAGCTATGCGCCTTTTCATTCTTTCCTCCTTGTGGAATTACATATCATATTTCATATGATTCGTGATTATATTAAAAGGCAGTATAACATCGGGATTTATGATTTGTCAATCAAGTTAAAACACAGTCAGGCGTGGCTTTATGATACTTCGTTAATTGTCACCAGGAAAAGAATAATGATTAATCAATATCATATATAAAATGTGCGGAAAATAATTTAGCAATTCTACGTCTCAGACGCCTTCTGTTTCTTACTGTGTTCGAAGATAATTCCCTGTAAACCGAAAGCGCTTTTCATCAAATCTGCTTTTTCTTTTGCCTGCAGTATCTGTAATTCGACAGAATACCTTGAAATAACGGTAATCCGTAATAACCCGTCCCCAATAGATAATCTGACGTTTTCAACCGGCGGCTGCGATATCAAATCGAGACCGTCCGCTACCCTGATAATCGCCGCAACTTTTTCAGAACGGTTCCGGTCGAATATTTCGATCGCGCCGCGTTTCAGGTAATTCCGTTCATTGTGCCAGAGAACAGAGGTTAGCAACGTCGAAAGGGCTGCGTTAGAAATCGGTTCTTCTGCAGTTAATTTCGGGATTTCTTCAGCTAAAAAATCAAAACCTGTTTCTTGATGCGGTTCTTGCGGATGCCCGATGTCGTGCAGCACCGCGGCAGCTTCTAAAATCAAACGGTCTTCCGGGCTATCGTTGAGAAGCTTTAGTCTGACCAATTCATCATAAATTTTTAAAGCAAGTTTACTGACCTGCAGTGCATGCTCCGGACCCTGACCGTAATTTTTACTCTCGGCAAGCTTTTTAAGGATTTTTAAATGGCTTTTCTTCATCTATCGGAGCTCCTAATGAAACAGCAATAAGATTATCACGGTCTATGTTTGCCGGTCAAGGCTAAAGAGCATAACTATTCAGCCTCTCGAGATAATAGTGTATACGCGTTGTATCGATATAAGTGGTTTTATTTTTATTATCACGTCGCATTGACAGCATTATGTCAACTACCGGATACGTCACTATCATTACTTGATGTAAAAATATTTGGTTGCCTGTTAGTTCACTCGATATTTTCAAGCGGCGTTGTATTTTTCCACTCTGGTTAATATCCGATTTAAGATCGATTCCATTTGTTGCCTTTCTTCTGCGGTCAGAAATGATAATATCGCGCTGATCGATTCGCTCTCTCGGGCAACTTTTACCATTTCAAGGCCTCTTTCGGTTAACTCTAATCTTAAGAGATTCGATTTCGGCGTGTTTTTAATTCTCTTTATCAATCCGTCTTTTTCCATACTCACTGCCTGACGGGAAACGACGTGTACTTCGCGTTCGACCAACCTGGCTACTTCAGACAGAGTAGCCTTTTCGCCGAGCGCTTGTATCGTGTACAAGACAAGCGTTTGCCGGACCGGAATGTGATGTTGATTAAGTTCTCTCTGCCTGATCAACATAATAGCATGGTTGACTTTTCCAATTAATAACCATATGTTGAAACTGGACTCGAATGCGCTTACTTTGTTCATGTTGTTTGCTTTTCCTTTTGTTAAAAATATCGGAATTTTATCGCAGATAGTTCCATATGGATTATACCATAACAAAACAACCGGAAAATCAGATTAATTAACAAGAATTTACGGCTTTAATAAAGACCGGTTCCTCAATGCGTCCGCCTTCCTATTGACAAACACACGAATGAATGATAGCATGGTTCTAATTTATAGAGAACATCCTTACGAAGTTCCATCTGGATTAATATCGGTTGTGCGTTTGTGAACCATCTTGCACCAGGGAGTGCGATTATACAAAAAACAAAATGATCGTGATATCGGAAAAGGTTGCACGGACTGGTATCAGCTATGAAGACAGCAAGGCTGACTTTGCCAGGGAAAACCAGGGTACTGCGAGTTTGTGGTAGAACTCAAAGTCAAATGTTGATGTTAATTCCTCCCGTGATTGGAGCCCTGGGAATAATCGGGCTTAGTGGCATCTTCGACCTTACTGAAGCACGTTCAGATATTCAGTTGATGATCCAGGGATGTTTTCTCAATTAATTTTCCAGAAGGTGAAAAAAGGAGGAAATTTTGAAAAAAGGTGTTATCTGGCTAGCAATTACGTTTCTAATGGTGACATCAATGCTTTTGGCATCCTGTAACAATGCCACCACCACAACCACTACCACAACTACCACAAATACCACAAAAACGACTACCTCAACTTCCAACATCACGACTTCGACCGTATCCACCACAAAACCCACTTCTACTACCTCTACGGGTTCTGCGACCGGGAAATGGTGGGACAAACTCGGCAAGCCGACATACGGCGGTACATTAACGCTATTCTCTGCAACAGACATTACCGGTTTTGACGATTGGAACAACCCGGGAGCAACAAGTATTATTAACGCCTGGGAAGATGGGCTGGTAGCCGATGACTGGACTCTAGACCCGTCAATTTTTGCCTATCAGTTAGCCTTCCGTCCCAGCAACTACGAAGTTGGTTGTTTAGGCACTAGCTGGGAATTTACCGACCCGCTGACTTACGTTGTCCATATACGCCAGGGCATTCATTGGCAGAATGTCGCGCCGGCCAACGGCCGCGAGTTCGTTGCAGATGATGTCGTATTTCATTATGACCGCAGAATGGGCTGGGGCCATGGTTATACCTCACCCAGTCCTTACTATGCGGCGGCCACAGTCTGGCAAAGTTTGAAATCCGTCGTGGCGCTTGATAAATACACCGTCGCTTACAAATTCGCGGGTGTCAGTGAAGAATCCATCACCGAAACCCTGCAGGGCGGCGGCAGTGATGAGTACTTCGAATCACCAGATGCAGTCAAGCAATGGGGAAATACCAATGATTGGCATCATTGTATTGGGACCGGCCCTTTCATATGGTATGATTTTGTCAGCGGCGCTTCCGCGACCCTGAATAAAAACCCCGACTATTTTGGACATGATGAGCGCTATCCGCAGAACCAGCTTCCTTATATTGACCAGCTCAAGGTTCTAATTATCCCTGATTCGGCGACTTCGCTGGCAGCATTGCGCACCGGCAAGATTGACGTCATGGATAATATCAGTCTTGCTAATGCGCAACAGGTAAAGAAAACCAATCCTGAAATAGTCCAGATGGCCTATCCTGGCGGCACACCCAGCATCGACCCGAAAAATGATGTGAAACCTTTTACTGACATCAGAGTCAGACAGGCAATGCAAATGGCGTTAGACCTACCGACAATTGCTTCTAACTATTATCAGGGTTCATGTACCCCCACTCCGTCCACCATGACTTCCATGTACATGACCGGGTGGACTTATTCCTACGACCAGTGGCCGCAGGACCTGAAAGACTCTTATGCCTACAATCCTACCAAGGCCAAGCAGCTGCTGTCCGACGCCGGTTATCCTACAGGATTTAAGACCAACATTGTGGCCGCTACCAGCAACGACCTTGATTTATTGCAAATCGTCAAGTCCTACTATGCTGCAGTCGGCATTGACATGACCATTAATACCTACGATTTTGCCACCTGGAACACGATGGTTCGCGCCAAGAAACACGATCAAATGGCCTATAACAACTCTATTGGTTTCTCATTCCCGCCTCTGATGGGTTTCCGGCGGTGGCAATCAACATCCGCCAACAACTGGTGCGATGTCAACGACCCCGCCTGGGATGCTTTATATCTGAAGGCGTTAGCCGCCAGCAGCATCGCCGATACCAAAGCCCTGGTTGTTCAGGGTAACCAGTATATGGCGCCCATGCACTGGGAGATCACACTCTGCACACCGAACATGTTTGCCCTTTATCAGCCATGGTTTAAAGGCTATAACGGCCAGGCATTCTCCGTCTCATCATTAGGCGGCGGTACCGGCGCACTGTGGATCGGTTTCTATTCTGCCCGATTCTGGATTGATACCAACATGAAGAAGAGCATGGGACACTAAAACAACATAACAGTAAATTTGGAAGCGGGTCTGCCTGAAGCGGACCCGCTTCCAGACAAATTAAAGACCAGGCTGAACGCGACAACGGAATAGCCNNAAGGATGGAGAAACAGTATGGTAGTACTCGACAACTATGTCAACGTAGTTCAGGCGGCGGAAACGCTGGGCCTGCACTGGGAAACCGTGAAACGCATGTGCCGGGAAGGTAGTATTCCAGCGAAGAAGATTAAAAACATGTGGCTGATAGACAAGAACGACCTGGAGAAATGCATGGAGTACAGCGGCATCAACACTCGCAATCTACGTGAACTCGGGCAAAAATTAAAAAAAGCCAGACGTCAATTAGGACTATCGCAGGCTCAACTGGCGGTTATTCTCGGAGTTTCAAACGCCGCAGTGTCACGATGGGAAAATACCAACCGGAGTCCATGGACAAGGCACTCCAAACAAATCTTTCACTGGCTCCAGGAATTCAACCAGAACTAACGGATAACCCTCAGGCAACACTATTCCGAACCATTGCGCCGGATGTGTTTAGCCTTCGTGTATTTTTGACTGTTTAAAAAGACCTTGACCGAAGGATAAATTACTCCGCCGATCACGGTCTTTTATTGTTAAAGAGGATATACACACAATTACGCTCTGGTCAGACCGGAGACTGCGGGAGCCTGCACCGATTATCAAGACGGTTTATTGGATTTCCTGTAAGCATCTGTTCAGATAACCGCGTGCTTCTGCCGCGAGACCCATTTGTCTGGAGAGCGGATATGTAAAAGCACCGACAATATGCACATCAAGCGCGTCGTAGTAACCGGCCTGCTTGAGATTATTCAGGACGGCGTGCCAGTTGATCATGCTTCTCCCGGGCACCTGGTCCTCAGGCGTATCGTTAGTCGGCTTGGGACGTGGACAATCATGGCAATGGACATGCACAATGTGCTTACCTATCTTTAACGCTGCCTCGGCGGGATTATCGCCACCTTTGGTCAAGTGCAGTGCATCGAAATTCACGCCCAATGCCGGTGACTTGATTTCTTCCAGCATCTGCAGCACTGTGGCCGTATTATAAACGGAAGCACCTCGGTGAGGTTTGACGGCAAGGGTAATTCCCCGGCTTTCAGCTTTTTCGCTGATTTTTCTCAGAAAATTAAACTCTTTAGTCGTTGCCTCTTTGTCATCAGCCTTGCCAAAAGCACGCGTGGCAACGATAGGAATCGTCAGTTTTTGCGCGACGTCGAACACCTTGGTCATCGCTTTTACCTGTTCTTCTTCAGACAGGCTCGGGAAAGCCGCCTGAATTGCGAACAGCTTTAAACCGTGCTTTTTAACAATATAATTAATTTCGTCAACATATGCCTGATTTGTATTCAATTCGAGGTGCCGCGCCCATTCTTCCTGACAGGCAATCTCGGCTCCTTCGTAACCCGCCCAGCTAATATGCTGGAGGGCGCCGTAAAGGTCCAATTGATTAAATAACACCGTATTGCAGCCTAATTTCATCGCAGGTATATACCTTCCTTAAATTTTATCTATAAGAAAATAGTATATAAAATCCGGTTATGTGTCAATGTGTTAATACTCATCAATAATGATTCCAGGAGCCAACCTTTAAAGAGAAGGGGCTGTGTCGTTCAGCCGAAGGACACAGCCCCTTGGTATTTCAAAACCGTTTGACGACTCAACTAATTACTCAAGAATTTCAAAAACCCTTCCTAAGCCCTTCACCGGCAGTTTGATATTGAGCGCTTTTAAACCACCCCAGAGCAGGTTGGATTTTTCGATGACCACCGGTTTGCCAAATTCAGCTTCGAGGGCCTGCACAACCGGCGGGCCTCCCCAGACACCGCAGGCAATGTAAATACCATCAGCGTCCGGAGTTTCCAGTATCGCTTCTTTAGCCAGGTTGTACGGCAAATCCATCGGTAATTTGGCTTTTTGCAGGGTCGTTGTTTTGGAATAGGCACATTTGGTATTGAGTACTTTGAATCCATTTTCTTCGAAATATTTCTTCATCCGTTTCGCCCAGATATCCTGGCCGTCGCTGGAACCAGGCTCGACGATGATCAACTTCTTTACAGCCAGGGAATTAAACGCATCGATGGTCGATAATAACGCGGTCGTGGAAGGGAGCCCGGTTATCTCTTCCAGCCTCTTTTTTATTTGCAGATTGTAATCATGTCCTTCCACCAGTGTAGCGGGCGGGCCGCCGAGACAAACAAACTGCGCACCCTGATCTCTTAGTGTTTTGGCAGCAATTTCGAGGCCGGGAAGTACTTTGTTCAGATTATCGTCGGTCGCGCGCACCAGCCCCAATGTCGTTTCCATGATTCCAACGCCAAGCAGACCGAATTTATAGGAATACTCCGCGCCGTAAGATAAAACTACTGCGGGATTAATATAACCTAAAATACCGCGCCAGCCCCAAGGCGCCTGCATCTGCGTATCGAACTGTATTTCATCCATATTTTTTCTCCGAATTTTTAGGTAATAAGCCGATATCAGGGTTTTAGCAGTATCTTGACGTTTTTACCGATTTTATGGGCTTCAAAAGCCTTGAGCGCGTCCTGCAAAGGGAATACAGTCATCATGGGCTTAAGGTCTAATTTGGACAGCATCTTTAAAGCTTTATAATCAGCGTAAGGCGACGGACATACATTGCGGATGGTTATTTCTTTAGTGTGTGTATAAGTTATGGGCACGCCCACATCCCGGTTGCCTTGATACGTCGCCACCCAGACTACAGTGCCGGAACACTCAGCCAGCAAAATAAGCTGCCGGGCGATGGCCAGTATACCGGTGGTTTCAAAACTGACGTTAAAGCCGCGTCCGTCCGTAAACTTCCTCGATACTTCCAGCAGGTTTTCTTTTAACGGGTCAACAACGACATCCGCGCCCAACTGCAGCGCCAGCTGACGTTTTTCCGCAATCGGGTCGGAGACCAGCACTTTGGAAGCGCCGTAGTGCAGGGCAATCTGCATGATCAACAACCCGATAGAGCCGCCACCGGTAATCAGCACGGTATCCCCGATTTTCATGTGCGCGTTATCCACGGCGTGTACCGCAATGGAAGCCGGCTCCAGAAACGCGCCTGTTTCCAGCGACACATCATCTGGTAACGGAAACAGAGCCTCCGGCTTATAAGCGGCGTACTCGGCCATCGCGCCCGGGTGATTGGAGAACCTTTCGCAAAAATGAGCCATATCGTTGAGGCAGTAATAACATTTACCGCAGGGATTGCGCAGATTCATTGCCACGTGCTGTCCGACTTTGAAATTACCTTGAACGTCTTTGCCGATCTTCACGATAATGCCGGAAGCTTCATGCCCCATGATNNTTTCGGTCCGGGGCGCGGCGGTCCCGGTTTTTGCGTCCAGCCGATACCGCCTTCCTGGTGCGGAAACTCCTCTAACCCGCCGATAACAATAATTGGATCGGAGCCGCATATTCCAGCGTAAGCGATTTTTACTTTTATCTGGTCGGGCGCGGGTTCGGGTTCGGGAACTTCCTGAACTTCGATCACGCCCAATTCTTTAAATACCACCGCTTTCATAGTCTTCCTCCTCAATGAATGTTTTGGAACGACTCAATAATCAATGATTGCTACCAGAAGCATGTTGCCGATTACATGTATTATATATGAATTGATTAATGAACGATAGCCGGACCATACACCTGCTTAAACTGGCTGCCCAGATCATAGCCCGATATGAAGTCAAGTTTTTGGTTTACCATTTCAAATGTAATGCTAAATTGTACGTAGGAGCTACGGTATATATCAGAATGGTCTTGAATTTTAATTCTGCGAATCCAGGCATTTTCGACGGCAAAATTACCGGGTGTCTCCTGTAGAACCTGGTCGGGAGTAAGATGGAGATATCTTTCCTGGTAGTTGCCAAATTCTTTCATTTGAGCGGCCCATTTGCCAAAAAATCCTTTCCCTTCGGCTTGCGCATTGGCACGAGATGTAGTAACAATTTCATTGATTATTTCCTGGGTATATTTGGCAAAAATGCTCCTCCTCTGAGTAACAATCAGAGTATATGCATCCGTGCGGCCCCAGGATTTAGATATCGCCAGATTCCCGATGACAAATTTCACAGATTCGGCAGGAAAAGGAGGCGCCGGATTTTGGTAAGCTGTAACGGGAGGAGGAACGTTCTGGTTCACCGGCGCTACTTGAGGCGGTACGTAAGAAGGAGCCTGGGGCATTCCACCCACCGAGGGTTGCCTCGGTGTGCCGCAGGATGCGCAGAATTTATCATCATCTCCGATCGGTTGTCCGCAATTAGAGCAGAAAGGCATATTATCCTCCCAAAAAAGATTTATTTTGCGCTGACGGCCCTGTAGGGAATAGCAGGTTCGAGAACAACCTGACCTGCCCTCGTAATCCCGTAAACAAATTCAGGATGGGCCATACCGACATCATCAGCCCATTCAGCCTGTTCCCCATCCGCATCCAGCGCTAAATAACCAGACTTTTTGAACATCAAGACTCCTGTTTTTACAGACTGATAACGATACTTTACCTGATGGTTCAAAATAAGGCAAGATAAAGCGACTATGTGAATAGTAATGCGGTTTAGAGACATCTGCCGCAGGCTCAAGTATTATGTTAACTAACTAGGATAAAAAGATCGGGACTACCGGCTTATTTGGAACAGCCGGCATTATCGAAAAACCTGAACCGAATAAATTATTGTCCCATCGATTTCTTGAGTTTCCGGTCTATCCAGAATCTTCCCAGATAGAAACTCGCCATACAAGGTCCTCCACCATTCATCCAGACCGAATGGATTTGACCGCTAAAGCCTTTGAACCAGGGTTGACAGAGAGCGTATCCTTGCGGTTCCAATATAGATATTGCAAAATGCTGCCGCGCGGCGCGTTCGTTGGCGTCTCTTAAAAGTTGCCTCAGCTCGGCTTCACCCGGCGCAGCATTCGCTTTTAGAAAAAGGGCATTGGTAACTGGATCCGAGTGGAACCTGCCAACCTGCTTTTGCGGCTCAAAGGAATGACCAAACGGTCCATAGGCATGATAAATCAACTCATCAACTTTATGTTCATTTTCAATATAAGGATTCCAGGCGTCAGGCATTATTATTCGAACTTGCAGATCAATACCAATATTCAAAAAATAAGATTTGATTATCTGCAACATGTTTAAATCTGCTGAACTATTGGCTACTATGTTGGCTTTCATCCCATCGGGATAACCGGCATCGGTGAGAAGGTATTTGGCTGCGGCCGGATTAAAAGCATATTCGTCCTTTAAATCCTGAGGCCACTCTTCATAAGGGAAACCCCAACCTTTCATCAGTCTGGAAGTTACCATGGCCGGATATGGAGCAACAAGACCCCGGTAGTACGATTTCGCTATAGCCGGCAGATCGATCGCCATTTGCATGGCTTTTCGGACTCTGATATCACTAAAAGGCCCTTCATGCATGCTCATTTGCACACTGGGAGGCGGCGCCACTCCGGCGGGTATGAGTTGTAAATACGGATTTGTTTTCTGCATTGCCTGAGCTTTTACAGGAGAACCTACATACATCACGTCTATTTTGCCGGCAAGCATTAATTCCAGAGCGGCGTCTTCGTCAGGGATTATCAGATACTTAACTTTGTCAATATAGGGAAGTACGTTCTGAGGATAACGTTCGTCATGTCCCCAGTAATCAGGATTCTTGATCAAATCTGCTGATTTACCTGAGACGAAATCCTGCAAAATAAATGGCCCGGTCCCGATGGCGTGATGCCAATCGCTCACATCTCCCCATTTTTGTACAGCTTCAGAGTTCTCCATACAATGGGCAAGACTAAAATTATACAGAGTCCACATGATAGATTCTGTATTGGCGCTCTTGAATTTAAAAACAATGGTATACCTGTCAGCCGCAGTTACCGATATCAGATCAGGAAAAGAGTTAACACCGACATGATACGGACTCGGTTTGGTAAAATCGCCGTCCGTGCCGTATAAACGGTTAAAATGAAATACCACATCATCAGCGGTGAACTCCCGCCCATTTGCGGGGGGTATATTCTGCCAGTGTATTCCCTTTCGCAAGTGCACGACATGAGTACCCGGGTCCGTAAACTCCCAGCTTTCAGCCAGATGACCTTTCTTGTATTGAGCGGGGTGCCAGCCCAATCCAAAATTCCACGTTGCAGGGTCTACTGTCCAGTCATCGCAAACCAGCCTTTCCATCCAGGCTCCCTGGATACTACAAAGGTTTGACTCATCAAAATAGGGGTCAAAATTCTCAAGGTTTCTATTAGCCCGGATAACCAATTCTCCACCGTATTGCGGCTTACCAAGTGCATCCCACCACTTTTCGACTTTCTTTTCCATAATATTCCTTTGTTTATAATACAAATAATTTCTAATTCCTCTATTGTTTTGAAATTAACGACATACTTAGTAAACTTATTGTAAAAAAATATATTCGATGTTTGCAGATCTGATTAAGGATATAGAATCAATTTATCACGGAAACGCGATGTATTGCAAAATGGTTAAATAATCTTATTTGAACGTAAAACTATAGAGTGTTTTGAACAATTGTGAAGTTGGTTTTGACAAGGGCTAAAACTGATGTTATACTACCATTTAATTTACCTGTTTTCAACAGTGAATACCATATTAATTTTCATATAGTATAATCAATGGATGTATCATTGAACATGATCTAAGAAAAACGCCATTTGAAAGCGACCTTAATATTCGCTCTGCGGGAAGCATTCTCAGGGATTATTTACTTCCATAAAAGATGTTGGATAAATGGGATTTCATAATTGTAACTTATTTGAAGCTAAGTTTTTCAATAAAAAAGCAAAGGAGAAAAGGTTGAAAAGAAAGTTTTTATGGGTGGGGTTGAGTTTATTGTTAGTTGCGACTTTGGTGCTGAGCGCGTGTGCGCAGCAGACAACAACGTCAACCACCACAATATCAACAACTGCACCTGCGTCGACAACAACAAAAACGTCGACAACGGTAGCGCCCCCTACGACCACAAAAGTATCGACAACGACGACAACCGCTGCCAATGAACCAAAATATGGCGGGAGCATGACTGTTTTAACAGATCAGGCTTTCGCAGACCCACCGAGCTGGGACATCGATACAAGTCAAAGAGGGTCATCTACAAGCGTCTGGGTAAATCCGTATCTTGAATGGTATGGATTTGGAGATATCGAAACCTACGGGCCGAGAGGGAGTAATCAATACTCATTTCAGTTGACAACATACGTTCCTGATCAATTCCTGGGCGGTCAACTGGCACAAAGTTGGGAGTTTAACACAAACCCGATTTCTGTGACCTTCCACCTGAGACAGGGAATCATGTGGACGGGTAACCAGCACATCGGCATGGCGGCAAGAGAACTTACTGCCACCGATGCAGCTTTCACCGGAATGCGTCTCATAACTGCACCGGCATCCGCACCCAGCTTTACCTGGGTTAAAGACGTAATTGCCGTTGACAAATACACAGTAAGATGGGACTTTAATACTTATAACTCTAACTGGCCGTTTTACCTCGTTTATGGCGGAAATTCAGGTGTTCCATTTTGTCCTGAGTCCGCTAATGCCGGGGGCGCCGACTGGAAAAATGCAGTCGGTACCGGACCGTTTATCTTGACGGATTATGTCTCCGGTTCTTCCGCTACTTACACCAAGAACCCCAACTACTGGGGGAAGACGACAATTAACGGGAAACAATATCAAATGCCGTTTATAGATTCGCTTACTTATCCGGTTATTCCTGATGCCTCAACCGAATTAGCCGCTTTACGCACCGGAAAGATTGACCTGTGGTCCAGAGTTCCTCTCAGCAATGGGGACACGCTGAAAAAAACATCTCCCGATCTGATCCAAACCAAATGGATATCCGCTCAGGTTTTAATATTTTACATCAATAGAATTGATTCCCAGCCCCTGAGTAACCTGAGTGTCCGTCAAGCTTTAATGATGGCTACCGACTTTAGTACAATAATGAAACTGGTGTGGGGCGACGGCAATATTCTTGGTTGGCCTGTATCTTCAGGAAATCCCTCCTACACACCGTTGGAAAAAGAACCGGCATCAATTCAAGCTCTGTTTACTTATAACCTGACCAAGGCCAAGCAGATGTTATCCGATGCCGGATATCCAAATGGTTTTCCGACAACATTGAGTTACAATTCCGCCGACCCAATTCAGGCAAATGTAGCATCAATTGTCGCCTCCGAGTGGGCTAAAGCGGGAGTTGTGGTTACGCTTCAGCCAACGGATCAAGTAGCGCTCACCGCAATCAAAACAGCCCGCTCCTACAAAGGGTTCCTTGAGTGGTCAGTAGCCACTGCGAATCCATTGACGCCAATTCTTTATGTGCAGGGTAATACACTGGGCTCCACATATAAAGCGGGAGAACCTCTTGATATCGAGAGCGTTGCGACCACGACACAAATGGACCCGGTCAAACGCCAGACTCAGATGACGCAACTGGCTCAGGATATGCTAGCCGATGCCGGATACATTCCTTTAGCAGATCCGGCTATTCTCAATTGTTATTGGCCGTGGTTAAAGAATTACTTCGGTGAGGTAGACTCCGGATACCACGACCAGGTACCCATGATATCAAGAATATGGATTGATCAGGCTCTAAAAAAGAAGTTGGGGTATTAGCTCCTCAACCGTTAAAACCAGCTTTTGTTGACAATCCAAGGTAAGAATCAGTAACCTGAGGGAGGGCGAGGAGAATTCTCCTCGCCCTCCTGATAATTTTTAGCTAACCGGTGTCGTAATCTGCAGTGCGTCAAGAAAGGGGAAATATTATGGAAAATAAAGGCCATTGGTGGGATAAACTTGCTAAACCGCAGTACGGTGATGAAATAGTTATTCGAGCCGACAGAAACATAGTGAATTTTGACCCTTATTTCACTGAGGGACTTACCAGTATATACGGTGCATGGCTGGAAAAAATGGCAGCGGACGACTGGACAGTAAATCCGTCAGTATGGGATTACAGACTGGCATGGCACCCTGTCCAATATGTAAAAGGTAATATGGCAGAATCATGGGAGTTTCCGGATCATTATACTCATGTAGTTCATTTGCGTAAAGGAATTCACTGGCAGAATATACCGCCCGCCAATGGGCGCGAATTTGTAGCCGATGATGTGGTTTTTCACTTTAACCGGATGTATGGAATGGGCGGGGGTTATGACAAACCTTGCCCGTCGCGGGACAGGATCCAGGATCTGATATCGGTAACCGCTACCGATAAGTACACAGTGACCTTTAAATTTAAGGAACTTACCCCTGAATTAATGATAGAAAGGATACATGATATCAGTCAGGCGTCGTGTCTAGAGAATCCTGAAGCTGTAAAGAAATGGGGGGACGTTAACGATTGGCACCACGCAATAGGTACGGGTCCGTTTATTTTAAAGGATTTTACCTCCGGCAAATCGGCGGAGATGATCAAGAATTCTGATTATTGGGCATACGATGAGCGTTATCCACAGAATAAACTGCCTTACGTGGACAGGCTCAAATACCTTATTATACCTGACGATGCTTCGGCAGCCGCGGAGATGCGAGCGGGCAAAATTGATATCATTCCTTCCATTTCGGCAGAGCAGGCGCTATTAATTCAGAATACGAATCCTGAAATAATACAAATACCTACTTCGGGAGGACCTGCAATTACAATACAAATGCGAAATGATAAAGCGCCTTTTAATGATATCAGAGTCCGAAAGGCGCTACAGTTGGCGATAGATCTCCCGGCAATAGCCAGGATCCATTACGCCGGCGCTACGTCTGCTGACCCTTCTTCATTGTGTTCGAGTGAAATGGGTGTGGAATGGGGTGGAGTTTATGAGACCTGGCCTCAAGATGTAAAAGAGCAATATTCATATAACCCAACCGAAGCCAGGAAACTTCTCGCTGAAGCGGGCTATCCCAACGGGTTCAGTACGCATGTAATAGCCGATACTGCCGGAGATATGGATTTGTTGCAAATGGTCAAGTCTTATTTTGCACAGGTTGGTATTGATATGGAGATCAGGACAATGGCCACTTCCGATTGGTTGGAGTTTGTCGTAAAGAGCCATAAGCACGAACAGCTGGTTTATAGACCTTACGGACCACTTGGTCATACCAAAGCCCCAATAAGGATCATAACCAATTTTTACACGGGCTTGTCAAAAAACTTCAACATGGTTAGCGACCCTGTTTTTGACGCTTACTATCCTAAAGCCGAGGCCGCGACCAGTTTGGATCAGTTAAAGCAAATACTTAAAGAAGCGAATGAATATACCGCACGACAACATTACGTAGTATCACTCCTCCATCCCCGGCAATACGCGCTCTGTCAACCATGGCTTAAGGGCTATAACGCCCAAGTCCATGGGGTGTGGATGGGTTCCGGAGGGCCTAGCTTACTGAGTTTCTATGCGGCACGGTTCTGGATAGATCAGAACTTAAAAAAGTCGATGAGGCATTAAGTCCTCACCGGGATCCAAATCTTCCAAATTTGCTTCAGGAACAACGATGAAGGTGACTATGTTTAGCGCAACCGGACCACTACTTCGTCGTCTTCCCACTCGTAACCGGTATTAAGATCTTCTTCTTTGTTCAGCATCTCCATAAAATCAAATACTTGCTGTCCACGGTGATCATGTTTGACTACCTCAGGTTGACGCTGCTCATTGACTAAAACCGGGAGATAACTCAGGCGTGAAATTTTCTTGTCACTAATCAAAAACTTAGCGATCATCGTCAGATACTGATCCGGGGTTTGTTGGATATTGTAAACGCCGGAAAGGTTTGGCGGGCGGGAAATACGGCGTTCCTTTATTTGTGCATCGGTCAGTCCAGCCACAACCGGAACGAATTGACCTAAACCGTGAAAAATAGCCTTCCCCTTATAATTCTCAATTCCTTTAAGCATGTGCGCATGATGACCCAGTATCAGATCAGCGCCGGCGTCAATTGCGGCATACGCTACTTGTTGATCGTACATTGCCAGTTTGGTCGAAGATCCTATACCTTTGTGGAATGCAACTACAAGAACATCGCAAAGCGGTCTTAGCTTCCGGACATCGGCTTCCATTGCTTTAAGGCTTCGCGGTTCAGCGAAAGTATAGACATCACAGGTACCACCGGGATTAGTGGCTGTTTCATAATGGGAAATAATATGCACATAAGCACATCCCGGTTTGTCAAAAGTGGCCCATTGCCCCGGCGCGCCGACACAATTGTAACTCAGAAAACCAAATTTTGTTCCATCGCGCTCGATGATAGCCGGTGCCCGGGCCTCATCAACATTCATCCCGGCCCCGGTGACTGCAATCCCATAACCCCGAAGACCGGCAACAGTATCCTCGATCCCCGGTGCGCCTCTATCATATACATGATTACTGGCAAGCGTTATCACGTTGAAGCCAGCGGAGGCTAAAGCTCCCATGTTGCCTGACGGACAGCCAGGCGAGGGATACATTTCTACATAAGTAGCAATGCCTCTATCGGTAAAGACAATCTCTCCATTTCCAACTACTACATCACCTGTTCTGAGTACAGGAGCTACCGGAGAAAGATAGAATTCGCCATCCGGCTTCTCAAGTATCAAGTCTCCCACCGCCAACATTGTTAAAGACTTTCCCTTCATGTTCAAATCCTCCCAAATAATCGGAATATTCTTAAATATCGTGAATAATTATCCTTTCAACAACAATATTATCGTAATTATCGTAAATTATCGGTCTTTCCAAACGACGAAGGTGGATCAACCTACAGTTTACTGCCCTGCCATTAAAAACATCAATATTCCGCGATCGCTTTTGTGACCGAAGGCGGGATAAAAGCCGGTAGATAAGCTGAGTGTTTGCCTTGCCCGCCAACTACAATTATGATGATGTCTTCTTTGCGGGCGGTTATCGGAACCATCGCTTTTTCATCCCAACCGGAGTAATACTTGTCAATGGCTCTCCGATGGAAACGATAAAGCGGAATTCTCGCTTTTTCATAGATATAATTCCTGACATCGTTCTTGGAATAACCACTGGCGGCGATAGTCGCAGCATGCTCCGGGCTTAATGCGATCACCGGACTGCCTTCCTGAAACAACACATTATTGGCACCCGTTGTCATCATCGCATTGCAAATTGAAATTAACATCTCCTCACCGGTAATGGCGACATGCTCGTTAATGTTGTGCGGGTTTTCCGTCGCGGCGACAGTGACACTACTCGTTGAGACAGCGAACTCTTTTTCTACATGAAGCGGTTCCCACGGACTGTCTTCTTCGTTCTCAGCAATACAATAAGTATATTTAGAAGGTTGCCCCTGGGTGGATAGATCAAGCTTGCCGGGTAAAGCACCGCCGATGTTTAGCAGTATTAATCTGATTGCTCTGCCAATGGTAGCATTAGCACGCCAGCACGGCCCAAAAGCACCGGTTTTGCTGTTGATATCCAGTTTTTTTACGATGGGACCATTCACGATCACGAGAGGGGCAACCGGATGGGTTGTCGGCTGAATTTCCGCGAGCCGAAATCGCTCATCAGCCATTGCTTCGATAGCGGTTATTATAACAGGCATATATTGTGGTAAACAACCGGCCATAACGGCGTTGATCGCTATCTTCTCGATCGTAGCCTTACCCCAACAAGGAGGAATAGCCGCTGCCACCTCCGTTGGATCTCTTTTCGTTCCGGCTAACATTGTCTCTACCGCTTGCTCTGTCGGCGGAATGATGGGGAGTCCGTCGCTCCAACCTTTCTCAACAAACAGATCATTGATCGCCTGGACAGATTCGTCCACAATCATTTTCTCTGAGGCAAACATACGATTCATCTTCTATAGTCCTTTGCCTGCCGTGGTTCGAATAGTATTAGATAATCAACATGGCAACTACTTGTCTAAAAATATTATCGGCTTTTTCTTTAACTTCTTCAGGGCTAATTCCACCGATGGGATGAGAGACGATCACCAACGGCAGATCAGGCATGCCCAGACCTTTAGCGGTGGTGCGGGCGAGAATTTCAAAACGGTTGGTACAAATGGTAACCGCAGGTTTCCCGCTTTTTTCAAGCTCGACCGCGGCGTGGATACACCACGTCGTACAAGCTCCTCAGTCACCTGTCGCGATTATTATCGTATCGGCGGCGGCAGCGATTCGTTTTACTTCCGGCGCAACCTCTACCGCGGTGTGAAGACCCTCTACTTGCTCCCAAATAGTCTTGACCTGCCGGTACTTTTGGGAAAGAAGTTCCTGAATTCGGATCAATAAAAAATCACCGTTAGGCTTCTCATTCCATAAAAACCCGACCACTTTTCCATTAAAATCGTTTAGCCGGGGATTTACGGAAATCGTTTTAATATCGGATTCAGCCGTAGGAACCAATATCGTCACTGTTTTTGGCATTTTCCACCTCCCTGCTTACCAATCATTCATAAATCAAGCGTAGTTCTTCCTACCGTCACAGTTGGCATTGATGAAAACATTACCATAGCATATTTTTTTGAATATGTTGACAAATATTAATCGCCGCATAATAATAGGATATTCTATATCAAATTTCAAATAGATATTCAATTGAAAACAGCCCGATGCTAACATAGATTTATTGGAATTGTCAATAGGCATGTGTTATTCTCCAATTGTTCAGTAAATAAAGTTGGTTTAGAGACTGATTGATCAATCAACGAGTCAGATTTTCGGGGAGCGACATGTTTTATAACGTACTTAACGGTGTAAAGGCCATCGAATACGGAAACCTGATCTCCGCGCCCTTCTGCACAAAAATGCTGGCAGATATCGGCACCGAGGTTATAAAAATTGAAAAGCCGGAACGCGGTGACGATTCCCGAAGGCTGGAACCTTTTTTACAGGACATACAACATGGTGCAGAACGCAGCGGATTATTTCAATATCTCAACATGAATAAGCTGGGAATTACCTTGAATCCGGAGACTGCCACCGGGAAAAAGATGTTTATGGAACTGCTAAAAAGAGCTGATATATTTATTGAGAACAACCCGCCGGCTAGAATGAAAAGGCTTGGACTTTCCTACGAGTTCGTGAAGCGGATCAATCCGCACATCGTTATGACTTCTATCACGCCATTCGGACAGACCGGACCTTACAGGGATTACAAAGGTTGCGAATTAGTAACCACCCATATGGGTGTCGTGGGCAATATTTCTACCCGTGAGGGAGATGTCAGTAAAGAGCCGATAAAATACCCTGCCCATCTTTTCAGTTTCCAAGCGGGTTTAAGCGCGGCCGCAGGAACGCTGGGCGCTTTCTACCATCAGAGAGTAACCGGCTCAGGAGTACAACTCGATGTATCCGAACAGGAAAGTGTGATCCAAAACCTGAATGCCGCTACCGCCCGTTACTCATACGCAAAACAGATTATTTCCAGGACGGATGTCTTGTCTGTTGCGCCGTCGCACATTTTACCTTGCAAAGACGGCTATATTTATAATGCGCTGGCAGAAGAGCACCAGTGGTGGCGTTTCGTCGAGGTAATGGGGCATCCCGATTGGGCTGATAACGAATTGTTTAAAGATGCCACATCGCGGGCGAAATACTGGGATGCGCTAAAACCATTACTACTGGAATGGACAATGCAGTACACAGTTGAAGAAATCTATAGAACCAGTCAGGAAAAAGGGATACCAATCGGCGCAGTGCGCACTGCCGACCAGGTATTAAAAGACAAGCAAATGGCGGCGCGCGAATTTTTCATAGAAATGAAACACCCGGGGAACGGCAAGCGGCAATACCCAGGTGTGCCGTACCTGTTTTCTGATATCAACCGGGAGGAACCCGCAGCCGCGCCATCCCTGGGTCAACACAACGAAGAGATTTATTGTGAACGATTGGGTTATACCAGAAATGACCTGGATAAATTCAGAGAAGCCGGAGTCATTTGAAAAATGATAGAAGGTAATCGTGGCAAGGACCTTCCTTTTTTAAAAGGGATCAGAGTGATTGCTTTAACCTGGGTTTGGGCAGGTCCCTGGATGGGCGCCGTTTTGGCGGATATGGGCGCGGAAGTCATTAAAATTGAAACTAATCAAAGGCTTGATCATCAAAGAATTACTAGAATTCTGGACGTTCCGGGTCAAGGGTCCGATCAAAAACCGGACATTAACCGAGGGTTGTTTAATGTCACCAACCGTGGCGTGAAGAGTTGTACTATTAATCTGAAACAGCCGGAGGGCGTTGAAATCTTCAAGAAGCTGGTGAAAATCAGCGATATCGTTATCACGAATCTTTCGCCGAGGGTGATGCCCGGTTGGGGGCTAGACTATGCAGCGCTTAAAGAAATCAAGCCCGATATCATCCTAGTGACTTTGCCGGCTTTTGGCAGCACTGGACCCGACAAGGATTACGTGTCTTATGCATCTACCATCGAGGCCGCGGGAGGCTTAAGTGCGTCATTCGGATATCCGGGAGAAGAGCCTGTCCTTTCCGGAACTTATCCCGGCGACCCGATCGGCAGTATGTATGGAGTATTTAGCGTGCTGGCCGCACTGAATTATCGTGACATGACCGGAAATGGACAGTATGTGGATGTTGCGCAGAGTGAGGGGGTAGCGTCTCTGATTCCCGAAGTTACCATGGAGTATGTGATGAACGATAGAATCCGGCCTCGGTTGGGTAATCATGACGAGATCATGGCTCCCCATAGTTGTTATCCCTGTAAAGGGGAAGACAAATGGGTTGCCATAGCAGTTTCTGATAATAAGGAATGGAAAGCCTTCTGCAAAGTTATGGGTGATCCACCATGGAGCAAAGACGAAAAATTCAGCGATCAGTTCAGCCGATGGCAAAATCANNAATCAGGATGAATTAAATAAGTTAATAGCAGCATGGACCAAAGATTTTACCCATTATGAATTGATGCATAAACTTCAAAAGGTAGGGGTATCCGCGGGCGCTTCTCTCAATATTGAGGAGGTAATAAACGACCCGCATGTTAAAGACCGCGGAGTGTTCGTTGAGCAAAACCATCCTGTTGCTGGCAAAACCATCGTTTACCGTTCTCCATGGACATCAGCTTTAACCGCAACCCTATCTCCCGCTCCGTGTCTCGGAGAACACAACGAATATGTTTTTAAAAATTTGCTCGGCATGTCAGATAAGGATATAAGACAATTGGTTGACAAAAAAGTCATTTATTAATCGAAAACAAAAAAGTGAACAGTAAAAGTTCAATTGTTTAAATTGTAAATTTACCAATTGTAAATGGAGATACTCGAAAATGGATGAAGCTTTACGCCCAGAGAANNGAAGCCCAGAGAAGAAGGATACCATGGCAACGTTAACCTTGAAAGCTTCCCTCCAGCTCAATGCGTTGAGTTCGTCAATTATTGTATTACTCTGAACCACATTATTATATGCATTCAATCATTTTAGATAATAACAAAAAGGAGACAAAGATGGCCGCAGCAGAATTGAGTCCTCTGGATCAACTTATCGAAGAGTGGGGAAAAATTATTGGGAACGTAATTACCAGTGAAGAACAACGAGCGCTTGCACCTATAACCACCAATAATAATTTAAATAGAACAGTGAGCGCAGATCAAATTCGCNNCCTGAAGGCCGCGTGCCGATGATTACAGGCATTGCCGGTTTTTATTCCGGTTGCGATCGGGAATGGTTCAGACCAGTTTGTGTTGGTGATGATTACACTTACAGGGTTATCCACCCGTCGGAAATCAAAGTAAAGAGCAGTAAATTCGCGGAAAGGATAGTGCTGGGCTATGAACAACTAGATTATTACAGACAGGGCGGAGATCTAGTTGCTGGTTATAGCTCTTATGAGACATGGGCTGAAATAGAGAAAATCAAAGAAATGAACAAATATGGAAATCTCTCCGCAATGCCGGTTTACACTACAAAAGATATCGAAGAGATCTATGCTGCTCAGGACAGAGAAGAGATTAGAGGCGCAAAACCCCGGTATTGGGAAGACGTCAATGTAGGAGATGAATTAATCCCTGTAGTCCGAGGGCCTGTGAGTGAGAATGAGCGCGATGCCTGGATGGCGGGCGGTCACTTCCATAAGTTGTCAGATCGCTTAAATCGGTTGCTTTGGGAAAAAGAGCCAATGACAATTATCTCGACGTTTGCGGGCAGAGAACCACCCGCCGGGTTTAAGGCCGCCCATCCAAGGCCAGCTATTGCCGGTCAACATCCTGAAGCATGGCGCTATGTGCTTCTCACAAACTGGATGGGAGACGATGGCTTCCTTTGGAAATTCAACTCGCAGATCAGGATGTTCACCATGATGGGAGATACCACTTGGGTAAAAGGCAAAGTTTTAAAGAAGTATTGCGACGGTAGAAAAAATTGTGTGGATATAGATATTCAAAATATCAATCAGAACGGCGTGGTGACAATAAAAGGAACGGCGACTGTAATTCTGCCATCAAGAGAGAAAGGACCGGTGGTTTATCCTGAACCTTATAATCGTGTCCCTCAAGAGTGCTAGAAACGGATGGTATTTTTCTTGTGATCTTCATTTCCCATTAAAACTAAAGAATGCCACAAAAGTCTTTAGGCAGCCTAACAAAAAATGGAGGATATTTATGAAAGCATTAGTTATCGGCGGAACTGGGCCAACGGGTCCGCACGTAGTTGAAGGACTATTAAAAAGAGGGTACGAAGTTGCTGTCTTACATAGGGGGCTTCATGAAGTTGAATATTCTCAGAAAATCGAGCATATTCATGTCGACCCTTTTGCGCCAAACGCGTTGCAAGTATTGGGTGACCGTAAATTTGATGTGGTTGCCAGTATGTACGGAAGGCTGCGCCAAATAGCAGAGGCGATGAATGGGCGAACTTTCCGCTTCATCGGTATCACGGGTTCTGCTTACTTGGGTTCTACTAACCCCGCGGATAATCCCGATGGTTTGCTGATGCCAATACCTGAGTATGCCCCGGTTGTAACTGACCCGAACATATTTAAGATTAGTTATTTGATGGTGGTGAGTGAGCAGGAGGTAATGAGAATTCACTCGAATGGTGGTTTTAAGGCAACAATACTTCGTTATCCAATGATCTACGGTCCGCGCCAGTTACCACCCAAGGAATGGAGCATAATCAGGCGAATATTGGATAAAAGGAAGCAGATTATTCTTCCTGATGGCGGTTTAGTTTTACGTTCCAGGGCTTACGCTGAGAATGCAGCTCATTCTCTGTTATTGGCGATTGATCGCCCCGAAGCTATCGGACAGACTTACAACGTAGCAGAGGAAAGAACGCTCACGTTGCGGGAATGGGTGGATACAATCGCTAAGGAGATGGGGCATGAATTTGAATATATCGATATGCCATGGGCTATCGCGAAACCAGGTATCCCATATTCGACCAGTGAGCGTCACCTGGTCATGGATAATTCCAAGATTAAAAAGGAACTTGGCTACC